>JANPGC010000267.1:0-2424 GCA_031423755.1 Phyllobacteriaceae bacterium
CGATTGGCGTTCTTCCCCCTGAAACTTTTGGGGGTAGAAGTTGCCGACAGGCAGATGAGGGGGGACGCATCCACGATGGCCGGTTGTTTGATTTTCGGCAAAGACTGCAATTGCTTTGTGGCAACAATCGAGCGAGCGACGTTAGGGGTGGTTCAGATGCTCTTCGTCTTCAGCGCTGCAATGAGATTGGTGATTTCGCTCTGCTGCGTGGCGAAACTTGTCACCAGCCGGATCATGGTTTCCTCGTCCCTGACGCTGCCATCGTGGGGGGCGTGCCAATCGTAGAACAGGGCGCCGGCGCCGCGCAGGCGTTCGATGTGGTTGTTGTTCAATATTGCGAACACTTCGTTGGCCTGAGGAGTGCCATAAAGGCGCGCCAGACCTGAACCGGCCAGCGCATTTCCAAGTCCGGTTGCCATCGCATTGGCGTGACGGGCGTTATTGAGCCAGAGGTCTTCAGCAAAGTACGCTTCGAACTGTGCGGCGATAAAGCGGGATTTCGAGAAGAGTTGCGCGGCGCGTTTGCGCAGGAACGGCATTTGTGCGTCGAGCGCCTTGTCGAACACGACAATCGCCTCGGCGCACCAGCAGCCGTTTTTGGTGCCGCCGAAGGAGAGGATGTCGATGCCGGACTTCCATGTCATCTCGGCGGGCGTGCAACCGAGCGAAACCAAAGCGTTGGCAAATCGCGCGCCATCCATGTGCAGCGGAAGATTGTTGGCTTTGGCGATGGCGCTGACGGCGCGGAGTTCATCAAGCGAATGGATTGTGCCCGCTTCGGTGACCTGCGTGAGGGTGATGCCCATGGGTTGACCGCCATGCACAAACGCTGCCGGGTTTTTCGCGATGGCTTTTTCGAGCGCCGCAACGTCCATCTTGCCGTTGGCTCCGGGCACAAGGGACAATCTTGAACCGCCCGTCAGATATTCGACAGCCCCGCACTCATCTTCAGCGACGTGCGCACTTTGGTGGCAGAAAGTTATGCCGCCGGGTCTGTTGAAGGAGGCGATGGACAGCGCGTTTGCGGCTGTGCCGGTGGCGACGAAATAGACCGAGACTTCGCACTCGAAAATATCGGCGAAAGATTTTTCGACGGATTTGTCGAGATCGCTTGCGCCATAGGCCGCGACAAAGCCGCTGGAGTGGAGAGTGAGATTTTCTGCAATTTTCGGATGGACGCCCGCCCAGTTGTCAGATGCGAAATTCATCAATGGCCTCTTTTTCTGCCAAGTCTGGCGCGAGGGGCGGCGCAATTGCAAGGGCTAACGCGCAAATATCGCAACCGGAATTGACTTCAGGTGGCGTTGACGGTGAAATTCACTAAAATCACATGAAATGGCTCTGGTGGACGGTGGAAAGCCATTTTTTCCTGTCAAAGTCTTGTGCGAAAACCTGAAATCTGCTTTAAGAAATTTAGGACAGCAATGCTGTCTTATTTTCGGAATTTGAAATGGCTGGTTGACCGATGTGTCGCACCGGCTTTTCGCATGAAGGGCTTGCCGAAGGGCCTTTACGAAGCAGTTTGATTGGTAACAGGCTTTCGGTAGTGCGAAGTCTGGAATGAGACCAGCCCGGCCAAAGCGGGCGCGATGTGTGGAAGGACAGGACGATGACGATTTTGACGCCATCTGCAGCGACGGGAATTTTGTCCGCTGAGCAGAACCGTGCGGCCAAAACCGGTAAACCTGCCGGTCTGCCGTTTGCTCAAGGTCTGTATGATCCGCGCAACGAGCATGACGCCTGCGGTGTCGGCTTTGTCGCGTCGATGAAGGGCGTGAAGTCGCACAAGATTGTGCGTGACGGCCTGTTCATGCTGGAAAACCTGACGCACCGCGGTGCTGTCGGCTCCGATCCGCTGATGGGCGATGGCGCGGGGCTGCTGGTGCAAATCCCGCATGCGTTTTTCAAGAACGACATGGGCAAGCTTGGCGTCGCGCTGCCGGATGCCGGACAGTATGCCGTCGGCTTCATGTTCATGCCGCAAGATGCGGCGCTGCGGGCGCATTGCGAGAATATCGTCAAGGAAGTCGTGGCTGCTGAAGGCCAGGTCGTGCTTGGCTTTCGCGATGTCCCGTTTGACAATTCCACGCTTTCCAAAGATCCGGAGATCGCAGCGACCGAGCCGTTCCACCGTCAGGTGTTCATCGGGCGCGGCGCGGGCGTTGCGTCGGCGGAGGATTTCGAGCGCCGTCTGTTCATCATCCGCAAGGTGATTTCGGGAAGGATCTATTCCGAGACGCAAGGGCGCGACAACGGATTTTACATCGTGTCGCTTTCCTCGCGCACGATTGTCTACAAGGGCATGTTCCTCGCCTATCAGGTTGGCGCCTATTACAAGGATCTTGCTGATCCGCGCTTTGAATCGGCGCTGGTGCTGGTGCATCAGCGGTTTTCGACCAATACGTTCCCGTCGTGGAAGCTGGC
>JANPGC010000268.1:0-2687 GCA_031423755.1 Phyllobacteriaceae bacterium
GTCCGCCTGGTCAGTCCAAAGAACCTTGGTCCTGACCAATGCGCGCCTGTGATTGCCTCTGCGATCTGAGACAGCGATCGATACTGCTTGGCCTGCCATTCAAATCCAGATGCGAGAACAAGAACGGTGTGGGTCGTTCCGTTCCATTCGCGCACCAGGCGATTGCCTTCACGAAGGACGGCTGTGGGTGCTGCGGACATCGACGCCCCGCGGCGCTGCGACTTTGCCGCTCTATCCGCATCAATCAAGCCAAGTCCGTTAGCAGCGAGATGGCCGTTTTCGTCCCTGGCGGCGTTTGCTTCATCCTTGGCCAACGCCGCGAGTTTGCGTTGCTCCACCTTGCCAATTCCACCGAGCACTGCTTCCTGCAGCCTATAAGCAAGCCCCCTGATCAACAGATCTTTGCTAAGCCGCATCGGCGGCGGCTTTTTCCAATGCCGCCGCCAAAGGGTTCGAAGTTCAAAAGTCGACAGGCGCTCCAATCTGTCGATCTCGTCATCAACCGATGCCATCGCCAATTACCGGCCTGCTCAGGAAGCGACTTTGATGGCATAGCGTCGCTCGCTTCCAGCAGCTTTGACCGATGCGATATCCAGACCCAGTTTCTTGCGCACGGTCCCCGCCAGAAAGCCACGCACGCTATGCTGCTGCCAGCCGGTTACCACCATCATTTCGTCGATCGTAACCCCGCCAGATTCGGACAGCATCGTCAGCACTTGTTCTTGCTTGGTTGTTCTTACCTTTGCAGGCTCTGCTTCGGCGGGTTTTGCGGGCCCAGGCGCATCCCGCTTCGTCGCAACTGCCGTGTGATTCTTGGCGTCAGACCCGCTGGCTTTGGTGGCCAGAGTAACGCGTGGTGGCTTGACGTGGGATACAGTCAATGACGCAGCGTTCGCCTTGGTCGGCAAGACCTTGCTCCTTTTCGAATTTTCGGCTTTCGGGGTCACCTTGGAAGGCACGATTGGCGCTGTTGAAATTGCTGCGCCTACATCGTTTGCACTCGGCGCACTCTTCTTCATCTTGGTCATGTCAGGCTCCTGTCAAACAAACGCGACCATCGCGCCCGTACTGACCAAAGCCCCGCTTCTGGCAGGGCGAGCCCTTACGCAGTCACCGGCCAAGAAAATGTGCAGCGGCGACCTCAACACCAATGCGTGGTTCCAGGCGGAAGTCGAGTAGTTTGTCAGGCGTCCAAGATAATCGCCAATAGGCGACCGTACAGGTGTCGATCAGACTCGAGTTGAACGCCAATATGCGGGGAAAGCGGTTATTAGCTGCGCCTTGCATGGATATCAAATAAATGGCCGTGACTTGGCTTCTGTCGACGTTCATCGACTCCCTAAAGCGGCCGTCATGTTTCCATCTGATAGATGGCCGCTTTGCGCCACCATATCGGTCGTAGCACCCGGCCTCGCGATCTCCTATAAGCCGACGTTCTGAATTTGCCTTCCGTATTTTGGCCAGCCTGATTCTTTGGGTGCGAAAACCCTGCGCATCATGATTAGTGGACCATAGTAATACAGGCAGGCCAAAAGACCGACGATAGACACGTGCTGCATGAAGAACACCGCACCGATTGCTGGAGGTCGATTGCGGGCTTTCGGGATGGTTTGTGTCTGATGTGAGTGGTATATTTGGTTCCTAGATTGCCGTTTTCGCGTCGCAAATGGATGCCATGCCAATATCGTCCATTTCGTGTTGATGGCCGTTGATACAGCAAAGGCTGGTGCTCGCGCCAAGGAATATGACTGCGGCAATCCAAGTGCCGATGAGACGGCCGAGCCAGCCTTTCTTGCCTTCGCCTTCCGCATTGGCTCCTTCCGCAACGACCGCAGGGCCGCCGACTATTTCGCCGAACTTTTCAAAGAAATCACCGGCCAGTTTCTTGGCGGTTCCGTCGATCAGGCGACTGCCAAGCTGGGCGAGTTTTCCGCCGATGTCAGCGTTGACGGTATAGTGAAGGATGGTCGCGTCACCGTCAGCTTCGAGGACAACTTTCGCGCCGCCTTTGGCAAAGCCCGCCATGCCGCCAGAACCCTCGCCTGAAATGGTATAGCCGTTTGGTGGGTCGAGGTCCGACAGCGTCACCTGACCCGAAAAACTCGCCTTGACCGGCCCGACGCGCAACGTGACTTTCGCGGTCATCTCCGTGTCCGATGTCTTTTCGATGGAGTCGCAGCCGGGGATGCATTGCCGCAGCACGTCCACATCGTTCAGCGCGGCATATATCGCCTCGCGCGAGGCTTCGATGCGCTGGGATCCGCTCATGTCCATGGTGGCTGTTCCTTATGCGTTGCGTTGGCCGCGGCGGCGGAATTCGATGATTTCGGCGAGGATGGAAAAGGCGATTTCGTCCGGTGTGATGGCGCCGATGTCGAGGCCGGCAGGAGCGCGGATGCGGTCAAGATGAAGAGCATTGATGCCGCTCTCCGCCAGCGCTTTTTTCAATACGGCGGCTTTCTTGCGAGAGCCGACAAAGGCGAGAAAAGGCGTCGGTGTTTCGACTGTGGCTTTCAGCGCAGCACTGTCGCCTTTTCCTTGTGTAGCAATGACGATGAAGCCGCGCTCGGTTCCATCCGCAGGCAAGTCAAAACCTTCTACCAGGCGGTCGGCATTTGCAAACACGCCATGCTCTGCGGCAGGCGCGCAGACAGTCGTGAAGAAGCCCATGCGCTGGCCAAGATCGG
>JANPGC010000269.1:0-5291 GCA_031423755.1 Phyllobacteriaceae bacterium
CGGCCAGGTGATGTGCAAGCCGGGTTCGGTCAAGCCGCACACCAAGTTCAAGGCCGAGGCCTACATCCTGACCAAGGAAGAGGGCGGCCGCCACACACCGTTCTTCACCAACTACCGTCCGCAGTTCTACTTCCGCACGACAGACGTGACGGGCATCGTGACGTTGCCGGAAGGCACGGAAATGGTGATGCCGGGCGACAACATCTCGGTTGACGTGGCACTGATCGTGCCGATCGCCATGGAAGACAAGCTGCGTTTTGCCATCCGCGAAGGTGGACGGACCGTTGGCGCCGGCATTGTGGCTTCGATCATCGAGTAATCAGGCTTGCCAAGGCTTGGAAAGGGCGGTCTTCGGGCCGCCCTTTTTTGTTTGACCACGCGATTGATGCTTCACATCAATCAGACCGATGAAATGGTATATTCAAACTTGTAGCTCATCAGCCTGTCATCAAAAAACACGTCTACGATGAGGTTGTCGGGAACAATATAGAGAGTTCCCTCAAACCTATAGATGCACATCAAGATCGATCCATTTCGGTTGTCGCCAAGGCGGCTTTTCGACGCTGCATCAGTCCAGAAATGGCAATTAAACCCAAGGGATTCCAGATAAGAGTCCGCCAAATCTGCCCGGCGCGGTGTTGCGAAATGTTCCACGAGCTTCGCCTCCAATTGTGTGTGTTTGTTGGCGTTTGGCGCCGACAGATCAAGTTCCTTGAATGGCCCCGAGAATCCCGCGCGGTAGTTTGTTGAAACCTGATAGCCGACCGCGAGTAGCAAGGTCAAAAATGCAACCGATGCCAAAAAGAAAATCGCTCTGATTGCTTTGTGCATAACTTCTCACTTGACCATTCCATGAGTTGATTTCGTGAGCAAGGTATTTAACAAAGGTTGCACAATTGCAAATCAGGGTGGAAATAATGTCGATTACGGTGACAATGCACTCAACTCTTCAGTGCGGCCCTCAACCGAGCGGATTGTGTGTCTGATTTTTCCCCGGCTGACGCGTCAGGTGAGCCCGCGTGACAACGGATGACAGACTACACCGTTGTTCACCGACTTGCTTGATATTGCGCCCGGTGCGTCGCAACTGAAACCACTTGCCTGAAATCAGCCAAAATGCCAGCAATCAATGCTCGGTTGCGGCGGGGTGGGGGTTCATGCGCGGGGGCTTCGGGATTTTTGGCAGTTTCAGGTTGTTGGCAACGCTCGTACTGTTGGTTGCGACGTTGGGATACGCGCCTGCGCAAGCTAGTGAGCCATTGGTGCTTAACAAGCATGACACGACCATTCCAGCGATGGCGTTTGCTCTTGTGCGCGGCAGCAGCCCGCTTTGCGAGCCGGACTGTCCGGAGTGGATTTGGGCCGATGGCGAGATAAAGTCTGACACGCCCAAACGGTTCAAGGCGTTTCTCAAGTCCATCGGCGACCGCAGGCTTCCGATCATCATCCAGTCGCCGGGCGGCGACATGGATGCGGCTTTTGCGATCGGAAGGCTGATCAGGGCCAAGAAGCTGGACGTAGCGGTCGGGGTGACACGGTTCCTGTCCTGCGCGCCGCGGGCAAAAGATTGCGTGCTGGAAAAGGGCAAGCCTTACATCGGCGTGGCAAGCTCGGCGTTTGCCTACTGCAATTCGGCCTGTCCGATGGTGCTGGCTGGCGGAACCCGGCGCCTTGTCGGCCCGTGGGCGCGCGTGGGCGTGCATCAAGTCACAACAGTGATGAACCGCGAGAAGATATTGTACCGGACAACGACGCGGATCGTGAAAGGCAAGAAGCAGGTCAAAACGAAGATTATCAAACGCGAACGGGTGAAACCGGTCACGACCACCACGATGAGCAAGGGATACCAAAGGAAGATTGAAGCCTACCTCACTGAAATGGGTGTCTCGCGCAGTCTGATCGACCCGATCAAGAAAACTGCCGCGTCTGACATTCTGGTGCTGGCAAATTACGAGATGCTGGCTTTGAAATTGATCACCGGTCTTGAACAGGCGGATGTTTGGACCGGGACGGGGATATGCAAGACCATGCCGCAGCCTGCGAACTGTAAAAATGCCGCGCCGGATGAGATGATGCCGACCGTGTCGCTTGTCCCCAAGCCGTCGCCAGTAACGCCAAAGGCGATTCAGGCCAGACCACCGGAGGCGAACCCGGAACTGGCCAAAGAGATGCGATTCTTCATCGCCCGCAACGGCGGCTTCTCGTGCACTCCCGTTTGCGCTGAATGGATCGCTGGTGAAGGCACCATCACGCCCGCAACGCCTCGAAAACTGTCAAACATGCTGGACCGGCTTCAGGGGAGGAAACTGCCCTTGGTGCTGAACTCGCCGGGCGGAGATGTTTTGGCGGCAATTGCCATGGGGCGCTTGATCCGCGCGCGACAGCTTGACGTCGCGGTTGCGGAAACGCGCTACCAAAAGTGCGATCCTGCCAACGCCGGTTGCAAGCCGGTTGACGGCGTCTATCGGGCTATCCCTTCAGACTATCTCGGACGGTGCGATTCAGCCTGTTCGTTGGTTCTGGCCGGCGGCGTGCGCCGACTGGTCGGGCCGAATATAACGATGGCTCTGCCCAATCTGGGTCCCTTGTCAAAAGTCTCCGGCTTTTTGAGCGAGATGGGGCTGGGCCCGGATTTGATCACGCGCATGAGCGTCAGCAAATATGGCAAAAATTTCATGCCGGAGCTGCAAGATTTGATAAGAACGGGCCTGGTGACCACCTCGGCATCAGCAGAGGCCGTTGTCGGCTTCCAGGCATGCCACATGCAACCGCAGCCGGACCATTGCCGGGCGTTGGCAAATTCCAAATAGTGTTTGTGCGAGATCGCTGAGTCTGCACAAATTCTCCCCATCGCAGGCGCATTGCCTCCACCGTCGGCGCAGCAATCTAGCTGCGAAACGTGAGGTCTTGCCATGCTTATTGCCCATCTGCCTTCCGGTTACCTGCTCGGTGTCTTTGCCCAACAGTCCGTGCGTGGGCAGGCCAGCGCCATCATGGCGGTTGCGCTGTTCGGCAGTGTCGCACCGGATCTCGATTTGCTTTACTTCCACCTCATCGATGGCCGTCAGACCAATCATCGTGACTTTTTCACCCATTGGCCGCTGTTCTGGCTCGCTTGCGGGTGCGTGCTTGCCGTGGCCGCGCTGACGTTTCGGCGAAAATTGCTGCCGCTGGTGTTGGTGCTTTGCGCCGGTGTGATGCTGCATATGGCGATGGATACGGTGGCTGCTCCAATTCATTGGCTGGCACCATTCTCGCAAAGTGCGACGGAACTAGTTCGCATTCCCAAAATCCATCCGAACTGGATTGTCAGCTTTGTGTTTCACTGGACGTTTTTCAACGAGATTGCCATTTGCCTTGCCGCGCTTGCGCTGTTTCTCTGGCGCAATTTTGCTTCGGTTGGCCGTTCGGGCAGTGCTGCTTGCCCCGAAATCGCAATTCCCGAAAACGATGCTTGAAAAAATCCGCGTCCTGTGGAAAAAGCCAACCGCACCATGCAGGGGTATAGCTCAGTTGGTAGAGCGGCGGTCTCCAAAACCGCAGGCCGCGGGTTCGAACCCTGCTGCCCCTGCCAGTTTTCTTCACATCGAAAGTCTTAAGCGCTGCGGCCCGGCCCCCGCTTGTCTCCGGGCGCGTTCTGTTGCAGCTTGGTCTCCTGATCGATTATGTCTTGCGCGGGAGGCGAAATGGCATTGAGGCACGCAGCAAAGCCGGCGCAGCATGTCAGCGCGGAGGTCGCGGCCGGGCTGGTCCAGTCCGGCATGTGGCTTGATTACGCCACGTCGCTTTGCCAGCCGGATGTGTTTGACAAAGCGCTTGGCAAGCGCATTGCCGAACTGACGAATGTGAAAATCCGCAACTGCCTGTCGATGAAGCCGCGCGCGGTGCTGGAAGCTGATCCGAACGGCGATCACGTGCATTGGTTCTCGCTGCATTTTTCCGGCTACGACCGCAAAATGCATGATCTGGGCCGCTGCCATTATCTGCCGGTCAATCTGGGTGAAATTCCCGACTACTACCGCCGCTTCATCGCGCCGGTGGACATGGTGATCATCAAGTCCTGCCCGATGGATGGCGACGGCTATTTCAACATGAGCGCGGCCAATCTCTGGCACCGGGCAATCATCGAGCATGCGCGTATTGTCGTGATCGAGACAAGCAGCGGCAATCCCTATGTGCATGGCGTCGATACGGGCATTCACATCAGCGAGGTTGATTACATCATTGACGGCGACAATGCGCCCGCGCCGGAGCTGCCCAATCCCGCGCCGACGGAGATTGACCGCGCGGTGGCGCGTTATATCGTCAATGAGGTCGAAAACGGCGCCTGCCTGCAGATAGGCATCGGCGGCATGCCGAACGCCGTTTGCGCGCTGCTTTTGGAAAGCGGCGTGGATGATCTTGGCGTGCACACGGAGATGATGACCGACGGCATCGCCGAATTGTATCGGGCGGGGCGTGTCAGCGGCGCGCGCAAGGCGCTTGATCCGGGCAAGATTGTCTATTCGTTCGCGCTTGGCTCCAAGGCGCTGTATGAGACGCTGGATCATAATACGGACATGATGTGCTGCCCGGTCGATTACACCAATTTGCCGGCCAACATCATGCAGAACCCTGGCGTTGTTTCGATCAACAGCACCACGCAGATTGACCTGCAGGGGCAGGCGGCGTCGGAGTCCGATGGCAACCGGCACCTGACCGGCACGGGCGGCCAGCTGCAATTCGTGCGCGGAGCCTATGCGTCAAAGGGCGGCAAATCGTTCCTGTGCCTGCCGTCCACCTACAGCAAACGCGGCGAACCGCGCAGCCGGATCGTGTTCAATTTGACGCAAGGCAACATCGTCACCACGCCGCGCTCGGATGTAATGTATGTCGTGACCGAATACGGGATTGTGAACCTGAAGGGCAAGTCAACGCCGGAACGGGCCCGGGCGCTGATCAGTATTGCGCATCCGGATTTTCAGGAAGCGCTGGAGCGGCAGGCGTTTGAGCACGGGCTCCTGCCGCGCGGGCTGTCGTTTTGAGCGTGGGCGGCACAAAGCAGCCGAAGGCTCCAGTTGAAGTCGACCTTTTGTGAAGCGTCGGCGATCAACTCACATTGCTTTGAGCGAGGCGCCCCTCATCTGCCTGTCGGCATCTTCTCCCCATGGAAGACATGGGGAGAAGACGGCTTATCGCCGAACCTCAGTAATTAGCCGTCTTCTCCCCGCTTCTCCAGCGGGGAGAAGAGGCCGACAGGCAGATGAGGGGCCGCACCAGCGATATCGGAAACAGCCACACTACCCTCTGAC
>JANPGC010000270.1:0-4291 GCA_031423755.1 Phyllobacteriaceae bacterium
GTATGACATTACCGAAACGATCAAGTTGTTGAAGGACGCAGCGGCTCACTCATAGCCTTTGCAACCCTGCCGGCGGCCGATACGGCTTTGACATTCGGGGCGCTTCCGGTTTTGTCTACACTGCAACACGGATGCTCGCGCCGGTGCGACGGCGCTGGCAAGTGGTAATCTGCCACTTGTTTGCCTCGACGATTTCCTTGACCACGGACAGGCCAAGCCCGCTCCCTTCCGCTGCGCCAAGGTCTCGCTCGAGCCTTTGGTTGCGCACAAGGGCTTGTTCAAAAGCTTGGCCGTCAAGTCCTGGCCCCGTGTCGTGCACTTCGATGCGATGGCCTTTGCCTTGCCGGCGAAGAGCGATAAGGATTCGGCCTTGGCGCGTGTATTTGATGGCATTGGAAACCAGATTGGCAGTAACACGCATCAAAGGATAGGCAGCAACCTCACCGTCCGGCGCGGCAAGCACGAGCCGCAGCTTGAGACCCTTGGCATCCGCTTCGGCAGAAAACATCTCTGCAATGCCGCGCAGAACGTCGTGCAAACCGGGCTCGGACACATTTCCTTGGTGCATTCCCCGTTTTTCGGGCTGCTCAACTCCGTCTATTTCGGACGGAGAGACATGCGTGTCGCCTTGCGGCGTTTCCGCCAAACGTTCAGCAACCAGCCGCTCCATATAGGCGAGCGCCGACTCGATTTGCCCCGCGTCCTTTGGCTTGCCAGCCTTTGGATCAAGCATCTGGCGCAGCGACAGGCGCAGCGCATGCATAGGCTGACGCAGGTCATGAACGGTGTCTTTGACGCTTTCCTCGCGCTTGCGCGAATTGTCCTTCACCTGCTCATAGCTGCCCTCGAGTGAGGCCAGGCGCTGGCTGAGCGCGAGGCTCCTTTGCGCTTCTGCAAGGTTTTCCTCCATGGCCGATTGGCGCAGTTGGTTGTAGCGGTCGAAGATCGCAAGGCCCATCAAAAGCGCCTCGCAGACCAGCGCAATTCGTATCGTGTCATAGAGGGTGATGAATGTCGGCTCAAAGCCAAAGGCAAACCGGGCGGTAAAAAGGCTTGCTGGTATGAAAACGGCGATCCAGGCGAAAACGTAGAAGCGAACCTCACGGAAACGGGTGCGCGCGGCAACAAGACCTGAGACAAGATAGGTCAAGGTGCACACCGACAACATGATTGTGAGCAGCCGTTTCAGAAGCTGTGGGTTTGTCGGCCAGAGCAGGATGTTAATCACCAGAACGGTGGCGACAACGCCAATAAGCACACGGTGCATAATGGGATGAAAACGAGACGTCTGCAAAATGGTTATGGCAAAAAGGCCCCCAAAGACAATCACTCCCGACCCGGACACTACCGATGCCATGGAATTGAACCGCGGAAAGTCTGACCAGATGTATTGAAACGCGACACCGTCTGAATGGCTGACAAAGGTCAACATCGAAAATAGGTAACCGGCAAATGCAGCAAACACCGGCTGGCGCATGACAATCAGCGCCGCGCTGACGAGCGCCAGCATCACCAGCATCATCCCGTAAAAAGCGTAGTTCTTGGCTTGGCTGACGCTTGCAAGGCGAGCAAAACTGTCCGGCGTTTCAACCGACATGGACTGCCTCGACGATCCTTGGGAATAATAAGAAAGGACAAGCGTCGCGGCCTCTCCCGGATTGAGCTCAAAAGGAGCAACCATTTGCGGGTAGTTGACAGGTCTGGCATTGAAGGGGCTGTCCCTGTTGAGGTCCAGCAGCGTTGTAATCTTGCCATCAGAGCCGACTTTGTAGACGGCGATCTCCTGCATGAAGTTGGCATGGACGTACAAGCGCCACTCATCCAAATCGACAGTGCCGTTGATCACAGGCAGACGGAGCCAGATCTTTGCAGACGTGTATCCAAAGTCCGGCACCGGACCCGGCAGCGGCTGCATGGTGATGGCGTTAGGGCCCGTGAAATCTTGAACGTTGAGTTGCCATGTATTGTCTATGGTGTATTCAAGATACTTGCCAAGCACGGACATATCTGCTGGTCCATTCAGAACCAGGGGGCGATGATCAGCGGCATGGACAAGTGCTTGGGGGAGCGTCATGCAAACGGCCAATGCAAGAAACACCAGCGTGAGAAACCGGCCGCACTGCCGACAGGGAAATTCGCGGTGAAGCAAAGGGTTCTGATCGCCGACGATCATGCGTTCGTCTCGTGGGGCTTGGCCAAGGCGCTTTCAGCACTGGAGAACATTGAAATCGTTGGCTCCGTCACGAACGGCATTGATGCAATTGTCCAAATAAGAAAAATGCGGCCCGACTGTGCCATCTTGGACTACAATATGCCCGGCGCGAACGGAATGGAAGTGTTCCTCGAAGCCAAGCGCTGGTCTGCGGAAACGCGTTTCGTTCTGCTGACTGGAACCGCGCTGCCCGAGACAATACGTGCATTTGTCGAGGCGGGAGTTCAAGGCGTGTGCCTCAAGGATTGCTCCGAGGATGAAATCGTCGAAATTGTCCGTTTGGTCCTGGCAGGAAAAGCCGCCGTCGGAGCAAGCGCGCAACGCCTTTTGAAATCGCCGGTCGAGACGGTCGCTGTGACCGATCGCGAACTTGCCGTCCTGCAGGCCATAGCACGCGGGCACACCAATGCCAGCGCAGCCGAAACCCTTGGTGTCAGCCACAAGACGATTGACACTCATCGCACCAACCTGATGCGCAAGTTCGCGGTCAATTCAACGGCGAGCCTTCTGCTCTCCGCCGTCCGCGCAGGGCTGCTCGATCCCTCCAGCATCCGCTGACCACGCCCGAACTCCCTGATCAAATTCTGCCAGTCACCACGCCAAATCAGGCGATCACCTGATGGCCGGAGCCAACGCCAACTGTTGAATTGATCCTGCCGAACACGTGTCAAGTGGCTCGGCACGGGAGCAGGGGCGCTTGCCTTGTCAGCACCCGTCCTTAGCTCCGGGAGGGTCAAATGGATTATTCGGCGGTAGCTTTGTATTTTGCAGCGGTGGTTGCTTACACAATCTCGCCCGGTCCGATGATGGCCGTCATCCTCGCACGAACGCTCGGGCAAGACTGCAAGGGAGCGACCGCACTTGCCACCGGCTTTTGCGCCGGTTTCGTCATCGCAGTGCTTGCGGTTGCGTTAGGTATTGGCGTCTGGGCGCAAAGCAGACCGGATGTCTTTTCACTGGGGAAATATTTTGGCGTGGCCTATCTCCTCTGGTTGGCGGTAGGCATGTGGAACGGGCGTTCGGGTTCAAGTTCTACCGGGCACCATAAAGGAAGCTGGTTGGCGTCCGTTTGCGCAGGCATTGCGCTTTGCCTCGGCAACCCGGCAACATTGCTGATCTACATGATTCTCCTGCCGATTATTGCGCCAGCCGGTTATGTCAGTGTCGGCCAGATGGCAATTGTTGCTTCTGTCACATTCATTGCTGTCGGCGCGGTGTTCTTCGGCACCATCCTGCTTGCCCGCCAGCTTAATGGCATCATCGCTTCACCCGCCTCATCCCGCACCTTTGGTCGCGTCACAGCCGGTACCTTGGCACTGACCTCGGTATGGATGCTTGCATCGTGACGAGCAGGCATGATGTCATGGCTGCAGCCAAAGAACTCGCCCCGGCCAAGACCGCAGGTGAGGAGAGATTGTCTTGGCTCCCGCCAGTGCTGGATTTTCCGCCACGCTTCTCGTCGGACGAAAAGCCTGAGTTTTTCATCCCGATCCCGCGCATGACCACGCCAATTCAGGTGATCACCTGATGGTTCGATCTGCCCCCTTCTGGTGAACTGACACCGTCGAACAGTCGCAATTCGGATCGGCACCAGCCTGGGAGGACGACATGGACTACACAACAATCCTGCCTTATTTCACCGCCGTTGTCGCGCTCACCGCTGCGCCCGGTCCTGTGATGGCAGTCCTCGTGGTCCGGTCTTTGCAAAGCGATACCAAGGGAGCGGCCGCATTCGCCGCCGGTCTTTGCGCAGGCGATGTGCTTGCCGTCTGCGCAGTGGCGCTCGGCATTGGTGTCTGGGCTCAAGGCAAACCCGAATTGCTGTCGCTGGCGAAGTATGTCGGCGTGGCTTATCTCCTGTGGCTGTCAGTGGGCATGTGGAATGGCCGCTCAGGCACAGCCTCCAAAGACGCGCAGCCAGCAGGCCGGTGTGCGTCAGCCTGCGCAGGCATCGCCATTTGCCTCGGCAATCCATCAACGCTGTTGATCTACATGCTTTTGCTGCCAAGTGTTGCGCCGTCGGGCTTCACGTCGATCAACGATATGGCCCCGGTCGTGTTGATAAAAATAGTCGCTGTT
>JANPGC010000271.1:0-12263 GCA_031423755.1 Phyllobacteriaceae bacterium
CGCCGTGTCTTGCAGCCGGGTGACATCATCCTGATCGAGGGCAACCAGTATGTGTCGAACGCGATCAAATATCTGACGCAATCCACCTGGAGCCATGCCGCTTTTTACGTCGGCGACGCGCTTCCGGAAAGTTCCGACGGGAGCCCGCGCCCGCGCCTGATCGAGGTGGTGCTGGGAGATGGCTGCATCGCCTCGCCGCTGGAGAAATACCAGACCTACAACACCCGCATCTGCCGCGCCGTGGCGCTGACGCCCGACGACCGGCAGTCAGTGATAGCATTCATGATCTCGAGGCTTGGCACGCGCTACGACACCAAGAACATTTTTGACATGCTGCGGTTTTTCTTTCCCACGCCGCCCGTCCCGGTGCGCTGGCGACGGCGGATGATTGCCTTCGGCTCGGGCGAGCCGACCCGCGCTGTGTGTTCAACCCTGATCGCCGAAGCGTTCGGCCAGATCGGCTACCCTATCCTGCCGGAAATCACCCGCGCAGCCGGTCGCTCGTCAGCGCAGTCAGACTATTCACGCCGCGAAATCCTGCACATCCGCCACCATTCGCTCTACACGCCGCGCGACTTCGACCTGTCGCCGTATTTTGCCGTGGTCAAGCCAACAATCGAGCACGGGTTTGATTACAAGCGTCTGGAATGGAGCAAGGAGGCATCGAAGGGTTGATGGTGCGGTTGAAGGCGGTTTGGCGGGCTGCCAAAGCGGTCTTGTTGCTTGCGGCGGCGTTTGTGGTGACCGCCTATTTCGTGTTGCCGCTCGCCTGGAAACATTACGAGCATGAGCCTGCGCTTGAGGGCCTTTCCATGCGCACAAAAACTGCGCAAAATATTCCCGGCGACCCGCTCAACATCGGTTTGATCGGCGACAAGGACGAAGTGTCCGCCGCGTTTCAGCGCATTGGCTGGGTTTCTGCTGATGCTCTCGGCGTCAAGAGTGATCTGGAAATTGCCGGAAGCGTTGTGCTGGACCGGCCTTACGTGAACGCGCCGGTCAGCAGCCTCTACTATGAAGGCCGTGCCGAAGACATGGCGTTCGAGAAGTCTGTCGGCGCAAGCGCTGACCAGCGCCACCATGTCCGGCTCTGGAACGTTTTGGACACAAGTGCCGATGGTCGCCCGCTGTGGCTTGGCGCGGTATCATTCGACAAGGGCGTCGGCTTCAGCCATTTCACCGGCCAGATTACCCACCACATTGACGGCAATCTGGACGCAGAGAGAGATGGACTTGTCAAAGACTTGGCGGATGCAAGGATCGTCACGCGCCTCTTTCAGGTGTCGGGCATCGGGCCGACGCTGACAGGGCGAAACGGCGGCGGGGACTCATTCTTCACCGATGGCGAGGTAACGGTTGCGACCTTGAGCCATGACAGCAAGCCTGACGCCGGACCGCCGGACATCTTGGAAAACCCGCCATTGGTGCGGCTGAAGCAGACGATTTGGGCGGCGTTTGCGGCGCATTAGTGGATGGAATTCCCTTCTCCCCGCCGTTTGCGGGAAGAAGGTGGATGCGCAGCGGACGGATGAGGGGCAGCGCAAAAGATGAATATTATGGTATTCTGGACAGGCATAATTGAAAGAAAAGCTGATCGCCGTCCGGCCCCGACGCGGCCCCTCATCCGGCCCTTCAGGCCACCTTCTCGCCGCAAACGGCGGGGAGACGGAAACGCTTGGCCACATTTGCCTCAAGGTAATCGCCGCCTATGCCTTGAAACCAGCCCAACCAAGGTTTATCGGCAGTGCTGACATTTTTTTCAAGGAACCACCCCATGCCTGCTTACCGTTCCCGCACCACCACCCACGGCCGCAACATGGCGGGCGCGCGCGGCCTTTGGCGCGCCACCGGCATGAAGGACAGCGATTTCGGCAAGCCGATCATTGCCGTCGTCAATTCGTTCACCCAGTTCGTTCCCGGCCATGTGCATCTGAAAGATCTTGGCCAGCTGGTTGCGCGCGAGATCGAAAGGTCCGGCGGCGTTGCCAAGGAATTCAACACCATCGCCGTCGATGACGGCATCGCGATGGGCCATGACGGCATGCTGTACTCGCTGCCGAGCCGCGAGATCATCGCGGACTCAGTCGAATACATGGTCAACGCGCACTGCGCCGACGCCATGGTCTGCATTTCCAACTGCGACAAGATCACGCCCGGCATGCTGATGGCGGCGATGCGGCTTAACATTCCGGCGGTGTTCGTCTCCGGCGGGCCGATGGAGGCAGGCAAATATATCGCGCCGTCGGGCAAGGTGATGGCTGTAGACCTCGTCGATGCCATGGTGGCTGCGGCGGACGATGCGGTGAGCGATGCGGAAGTCGAGACCATTGAGCGTTCCGCCTGCCCGACCTGCGGTTCGTGTTCGGGCATGTTCACCGCCAATTCGATGAACTGCCTGACCGAAGCGCTTGGTCTGTCGCTGCCGGGCAACGGCTCGACGCTTGCCACCCACTCGGACCGGGAGCGACTGTTCCTTGAGGCCGGGCGGCGCGTCGTTGATATTGCCAAGCGCTGGTATGAAAAGGACGACGACACCGTGCTGCCGCGCAATGTGGCCTCGAAGAAATCATTCGAGAACGCCATGTCGCTCGACGTCGCCATGGGCGGCTCCACCAACACTGTTTTGCACATTCTGGCTGCCGCCTACGAAGGCGGAATTGATTTCACCATGGACGACATCGACCGGATTTCACGCAGGGTGCCATGCCTATCGAAGGTCGCCCCTGCAAAGTCGGACGTGCACATGGAAGATGTGCACCGCGCCGGCGGCATCATGGCGATTTTGGGCGAGCTGGATCGTGCGGGCCTCATCAACCGCGACCAGCCGACCGTGCATGCGCGCACACTTGGCGATGCCATCGAGAATTGGGACATCACCCGCACGGCTGATCCGGAAGTGCTGAAATTTTTCCGCGCGGCACCGGGCGGCGTGCCGACGCAGACCGCCTTCTCGCAGTCACGCCGCTATGACGACCTCGACACAGACCGCGAAAAGGGCGTCATCCGCTCGGCCAAGCATCCGTTTTCCAAGGATGGTGGGCTGGCGGTTCTCAAGGGCAACATCGCACTGGAAGGCTGCATCGTGAAGACGGCCGGCGTTGATGAATCGATCCTGAAATTCTCCGGTCCCGCCCGCGTCTTTGAAAGCCAGGACGCGTCCGTCAAGGCGATCCTGTCGAATGAGATCAAGCCCGGCGACGTCGTCGTCATCCGCTATGAAGGCCCACGCGGCGGCCCTGGCATGCAGGAAATGCTCTATCCGACCAGCTATCTGAAATCCAAGGGCATGGGCAAGGTCTGTGCGCTGTTGACCGATGGTCGCTTCTCCGGCGGCACCTCGGGTCTTTCCATCGGCCACGTCTCGCCGGAAGCGGAGGAAGGCGGGCTGATCGCGCTTGTCGAAGAGGGTGACCTGATCGAGATCGATATCCCGAACCGCACCATCCATCTGGCCGTGAGTGACGAAGAAATCGCCCGCCGCCGTGCCGCCGAAGTGGCGCGGGGCAAAGAAGCATGGACGCCAAAAGCCCCGCGCAAGCGCAAGGTGACAACGGCGCTGCGGGCGTATGCCAAGCTGACGACCAGCGCGGCCAAGGGGGCTGTGCGGGTGGTTGATTGATTAGTCGTTGAAAATAAATGACCTGCCGCACATATCGGGTGGCAGGTCATTCGATTATTGCCTTGCCCCTGCGGCTTACCCGCCGTTGATCACCGCGTCGAATATGGTGAAGCGTTCCTGGCCATTGTTGACGTTGATGAAAAAGCTGTCGCCAGACTGGCGGAAGCGGAAGGCCGACACGCCTGACGGAGGACGCACGTCGCCATCGTCAAATTCGAGCACGCGCTGATCTCCGTCCGGCAAGGTGATGGACACCGTAGCCCTATCGCGGCCGCTTCGTGTCACTTCGAACTCACACGTTTTAACACTTGGGTAGGCTGCGATGGCGCAGTCGACCTCGCCAGTTGCCTGCGTGGTTGGTCTTGGCACAATGACATCGTCCGGGCGGCTGTCGTCAACCGGCGCGGCGGATTCGCGCAAATACCTCCCGTTTGCCCAGCCCGCCTGATTGGCAAAATCCGGATTCTGCACCTTGCACCAGCGCTGCGCATCGACACGGCGACAACCCAGGTTTGCCAAAACGGCGCCGTTGCGGAATGTTGCGACGACGCGTTCTGCCCTTGACGGGCCTCGGCGCACGTTGAGCTTTTCGCCCGCAGTCAATCCGCTGACCGCCCAATAGTCCGGCCCCCCAGCTTCGCCATCGGTGAAGTCGTCGGAAGGCGGTGGAACCTTGACCGGTATTTCTTCGTCAACCGGTGCGCCAGACTCGCGCAAATAGCGCCCGTTGACCCAGCCTGTCTGATTTGCAAAATCCGGATTGCGCGCCTTGCACCAGCGCTGCGCATCGATCCGGCGGCAACCAAGGTTGGCCAAAACGGTGCCATTGCGAAATGTTGCAACGACGCGTTCAGTTCTTGAAGGGCCCCTGCGCATGTTGAGCTTGTCGCCCGCGGTCAAGCCGCTGACCATCCAATAGTCGGGCCCTCCGGCTTCTCCATCGGCGAAGTCGTCGGAAGGCGGGGGTGGGACTTCACCGGCGATGGATACGGTCAAACTGTAGTCAGAAGTCTCACCGCGCCGCGCTGCAGCCCGGACAAGATAAACGCGAACGACATAGTTGCCAGTGGCTCCAAGCCTTGCTGTAAACTTGCCCGGATTGCCCTGATCCTGCCCGACAAAGAGAGCTTCGCCCGTGCCGGGGGCCAACAGGTTGAAAAATGCAAATCTGTTCGATGGTGCGAAGCTGATGTTTATGGTCTGACCGCGTTTGGCTGCCACAACATAGTCGATTGTCTGCCGCCCCGCGATCTCTCCGCCAATTGTGGCCTGGGTTCTTCCCGGAGCAAACCGCAGCTTCTGTTGGGTAATGCCCTGCGCGAAAACGCTCGCTGGAATGAGCACGAACAGGATGGAGATCAACGCGATCAGCTTTTTCACACTTGCCTCTTATGTTATGTCGGCCGTTTCTGCCTTAAGGCCAATGGCCCGCCAGAATCGATCCAACATCACCATGGCACAATTGCGCCAAAAGGACACTGAACTTCGTGTGCGGAACGCGGCAAAGGCAGGCCGCGTCCGCCACACTCTGTGGCTAAATGTTCACCTGCGCCCCGATCTCCACGACCCTTCCCGCCGGGATGTGAAAGTAGTCCGTCGCGGCGGCTGCGTTGCGGGACAGGTAAATGAAGAGGCGGCTTTGCCATGCTGGCATTGCGCTTTTGGCGGACAGGCGCAAGGATCGGCGCGAGACTAGGAAGGATGTGGACATGATGTCGAATTTCCAGCCAAGCTTGCGGCACAGCGGCAGGGCGACAGGGATATTCGGCTCCTCCATGTAGCCGAAGGTGATGATCAGGCGGCGGAAATTCGGCTTCAACTGCGCCATCTGAATGCGTTCGCCATCTGCGACGCGCGGCTTGTCAGACGTTGCCACGGTCAGGATCACATTCTCCTCGTGCAGCGACTTGAAGTGCTTCAGGCTATGCAACAATGCGACGGGCACATGATCAGGGTGGGCGGTGAGAAAGATGGCTGTGCCGGGAATGGTTGGCGGCATTTTGCGCTCGAACGAGTTCAGCAAATCCGAGAGCAGCATTTCCGACCGGGCATCCTTGCGGGCAAGCAGCGCGGTGCCGCGCAGCCATGTCCACATCACAAGGCTGACGGCAGCGGCCAGCAGGAGCGGCACAAAGCCGCCATCGAGGATTTTCATCAGATTGGCTCCCAAAAAAACCACATCAATGACAAGAAACGGGAGGATCAACGCGAGCGAAGCCCATAGAGGCCAGCCCCAGTGCCGGTTGACAACAATGATGGCGAGTATTGCCGTGATGACCATTGTGCCCGTGACGGCGATGCCGTAGGCGCTGGCAAGGCTGGAGGAGGTGCCGAAGACGAGCACAAGCGCGAGCACGCCAAACATCAAGATGGCGTTGACGCCCGGGATATAGATCTGGCCGGACTGCTCCTCGGATGTGTGCATGATGCGCATGCGTGGCAAAAGCTTCAGCTGTATTGCCTGCCTCGTCAGCGAATAGGCGCCGGTAATGACCGCCTGGCTGGCGATGATCGTCGCCGCTGTCGCGAGGAAAACCATCGGCAGCAATGACCACTCCGGATAGAGGAGAAAGAACGGATCGGACGCTGTGTCCGGGTCGGCCAGCACCATTGCGCCCTGGCCGAAATAGTTGAGCGCCAGCGCCGGGAAGGCCACCGTGCTCCACGCAACCTGAATCGGACCCCGGCCGAAATGGCCAAGGTCCGCATAGAGCGCTTCCGCGCCCGTCACGGCCAGAAACACCGCGCCGAGGACAACGAGGCCGAGCGCGCCGTTGGTTGCCAGAAGGGCTGCGGCGTTCGCCGGGTTCAACGCCGACAGAATTGCCGGATTGCCAGCGATGTGCAGCAGGCCGCCAGCGGCAAGCGCGGCGAACCAGACCAGCGTGACCGGCCCGAAGAATCTGGAGACTGCGCCAGTGCCGCGCCATTGCACGGAAAACAGCACAATGATGATGGCGATGGAGAGCGGCAACACATAGGGCTGCAGTGACGGTGTGACGAGCTTGAGGCCTTCGACGGCTGACAGCACCGAGATTGCCGGCGTGATCAATGCGTCGCCGTAAAACAGGGCCGCTCCAAGCGCGCCGAGGCCAATGACGGCAGGAACGGATTTGCCAAGCGAGCGCTGCGCCAATGCGAGCAGCGTCAGCGTGCCGCCCTCACCCTCATTGTCGGCACGCAGCAGGATCATGATGTATTTCATCGTGACGACGATCATGAGCGCCCAGAAGATCAGCGACAGCACACCGACCACTGCCGCATCCGCTGCCATGCCGCCCTTGATTGCCGCGCCATAGGCTTCGCGGAAGGCGTAGAGCGGCGAGGTGCCGATATCGCCGTAGACCACGCCAACCGCACCGAGCGTAAGGGCGAAGAAGCCGGCTTGTCTGACGCCGTGTGGCGCGGCATTTGCTGGTTTGGCGACTACGGCATCCATGAATGTTTCTCCTTGCGCAAGGCGCGCCAAGCCTGACCTTGTCTGCCGATGCGCATAAGGTTTCGACGCGGTTTTTTGGGCTCCGCATAAGGAATGCATAAGGATGCTGGACATTCCAACCGATCACCATGCAGATGGCGGCATGGCAGGTTCCGGCAATCGTCAATCAGGAATACGGAAGGCGAGCGAGCCGCGGCGCACGCCGGGCATGTTGCCGTTTGCCGCAGCAGGCCTGTTTGTGGCTGCGGTCGCCTTGTTCGGAACGGCGTCTGCGTCATGGCTGCCGGCAACGGGATTGCCGCTGTTGTTTCTCGTGGCAGTGCTTGGCAGCGCAGCGACGTTCGGGTTGTGGCCGGGCATTGCCGCAGCGGCGTTCGCGTTTGCGACCTATAATTTTCTGTTTGTTGAACCGCTTTATACGCTCAGGGTCGGCAGCGCTGCAGACGTGCTGGCTTTGTCGCTGTTCCTGTTCACAGCCGCGCTCACCGGATGGCTGGCAGGACGGGCGCGCGATGAGGCCGACGCTGCAACACGGCGAGCGGCGCATCTTGGCGAGTTGTCCGCATTTTCGGCTGAGCTTGGCGATTGTGTTTCCGCGCACGATGTCATGGCCGCGTTTGTTCATCACGCCTTCAGGGTGTCCAGCACGCCGGTTGTGGTGATGCAGCAGAGCGGCCAGACCATTGCGGCCGCAACGGCGGAACCAGCGGACACTGCTGTTGATGACTTGAGCATGCAGGCCTGCGAGCGGGCATTTCGCTATGGCAGCGAACAGGCCGCCACCGCGCCCGGTTGGCAGGGCAGCCGGTTCGGATTCCATCCTATTGTCATTGATGCCAAGGTCGTTGCCGTTGCGGGTATCGGCACACCTGAGCTAGACCGGCAGCGCGCAGCGGAAATCGACCAGACTGTGACCACGATGGTTGCGCAAGCTGCATCGGCAATCGGCCGCATATCACAAATGCAGGCTATGGAAGCGGCGCGGGTTCATGCCGATCAGGAAACGCTGCGTGCAGGACTTCTCTCGTCGCTGTCGCACGATCTGCGCACGCCACTGGCCACCATACTCGGTTCCGTCTCGACCCTGCGAGAACTTGGCCACGCGATGCCGGAAGCTGCGCGGATGGACCTGCTTGCTGCTACGGAAGAAGAAACGCGGCGGCTTGCCCGCTACGTTGATGATCTGTTGACAATGACACGGCTGAAGACGGGCCTCAAACCGCAACTCACGATGATTGAGCCGGGTGATGCCGCCCACTCAGCAGTCACGCGTGCGCGGGCCGCCTATCCGGGATGCCGGTTCGAACTGACTATGGAAGTGAGCTTGCCAAAGGTCTCGAGCGACCCCGCCTTGGTCGAACAGGCCCTGTTCAACCTGTTGGACAATGCAGCGAAATTTTCAGACTCCAAGCCCGTATTTCTTATGGGCACGCAAGAAAATGGCGGCGTGCGCTTTGACATTTCTGACCAAGGTCCGGGGATAGCGCCCGAGGTGCAGACGATGATTTTTGATCCGCTGTTTCGCGGGCGGGACAGCGGCAAGAGCGGCACCGGACTTGGTCTTGCCATCGTCAAATCGATTGCCGAAACATTGGGTGGCGCGATCAGTGTCAGAAGCCCGGCAAAGGCTGGCAAAGGGTCGGCTTTCTCGCTGTTTTTGCCCGCCAACGGGACGGTATCGCCATGACAGGCAGACTGCGCATTCTTGTGGTCGACGACGAGCCGCAGATCCGCCGGTTTCTGCGCCATGCCCTCGAAGCGTCCAGTTATGAGCCGGTTTTCGCGGAGACTGCGGCAGAGGCATTGACGGCGGTCAAGCGTTCAAAACCGGCAGCGGTTGTGCTTGATCTTGGTCTGCCCGATCTTGATGGCAAGCTGGTGATTGGCCAGCTTCGCCAGACATCCTCCGTGCCGATCATCGTCCTGTCTGCGCGGGATCAGGAAGCTGAGAAGATTGCGGCGTTTGATCTTGGTGCCAATGACTACGTCGTCAAGCCATTCGGCATCGGCGAGTTTCTGGCGCGGCTGCGCGCAGTGCTGCGGTCAAGCCAGCCTGAGAGCGCGCCGGTCGGAGTGCTGACCAGTGGCCCGATCTTGATCAATCCGGAGCGCCACGAGGCGATGAAGAATGGCGCGCCAATCCGCCTTACGCCGAAGGAGTTTGATCTCCTGTCACTGCTCGTCCGCCACGCGGGCCGTGTGCTGACGCACAGAAATATATTGGAGACGGTCTGGGGACCGGCGCACCTTGAGGACGTCGCCTATCTTCGCGTGTTCGTGGGCCAGTTGCGCCAGAAGATCGAGGATACACCATCGGAACCCGCGCTGATCCAGACGGAGCCTGGAATCGGCTATCGGTTTGCTGATGGAGGCTGAGTATCACCCGCCATGCAGAGCGGCAAATGTATCCGCTCTTGCCCTCATCCATGCGCCCTTGAACCGCACATCATCGGTGCCTGCCAGCAATTCGCCCTTTTTCAGCGGCGGGTAGAGGTCCATGAAGCTCTTCACTTTCCCTTCGCCAACGCGCTTGTGGAAGTGGAAGCGGCGGAAGCCGGAGGGGTGGGTGAGGCCCGCGCCGCCAACGACTTCGGCGAGCGCCATCAGGGTCTTCTCGTGGAACTGTTTCACGCGCGCCGCCTTGTCCGGGACGACGAGCGCCTTCTGGCGCTCCGGGTCCTGCGTGGCGACGCCCGTCGGGCAGTGATCCGTGTGGCAGGTCTGGCTCTGGATGCAGCCGACGGCGAACATGAAGGCGCGGGCCATGTTTATCCAGTCCGCCCCGAGTGCCATGGTGCGGGCAATGTCGAAGGCTGAAATCATCATGCCGGATGCGCCGATCTTGATGCGGTCGCGAAGGCCCGCGCCGACCAGCGCAAAATGCACGAAGGTGAGCGCCTCCTGCAGCGGCATCCCCATATGGTCGATGAACTCGGAAGGGGCAGCGCCAGTGCCGCCCTCCTTGCCGTCCACGACAATGAAATCCGGCGTGACGCCGGTTTCCAGCATGGCTTTGACGACGGCAAGAAACTCGTGCCGCTGGCCGATGCACAGCTTGAAGCCGACGGGCTTGCCATCCGACAATTCGCGCAGCTGACTGATAAAGCCGATCAACTCGAGCGGCGTTGAAAAGGCCGGATGGGCGGCGGGCGAGATGCAGTCGCGACCCATCGGGATGCCGCGCATTTCGGCAATCTCGGGCGTAATTTTCGCAGCAGGCAAGACGCCGCCATGGCCGGGCTTTGCGCCTTGCGAGAGCTTTATCTCAATCATCTTGATCTGCGGCTCGGCGGCGCGGGCCTTGAACTTTTCCGCCGAAAAAGTCCCGTCGTCATTGCGGCAGCCGAAATAGCCGGAACCAAGCTCCCAGATCAGATCGCCGCCATGCTGGCGGTGGTAGGGCGAAGCGCCGCCCTCGCCGGTGTCGTGGGCGAAGCCACCCATCTTCGCGCCCCTGTTCAGCGCCTGAATGGCATTGGCGGAAAGGGAGCCGAAGCTCATTGCGGAGATGTTCAACACCGAAGACGAATAGGGCTGGCGGCAATCCGGCCCGCCGATGGTGACGCGGAAATCATGACCGGTGACATGCGTCGGGGCCATCGAATGCGAGAGCCACTCATAGTTCGGCTCATAGACATCGAACTCGGTGCCGAACGGGCGCTTGTCGAGCTGACCTTTGGCGCGTTGGTAGACAAGGCTGCGCTTGTCGCGCGGGAACGGTCGGCCATCCTTTTCACCTTCAAAAAAGTACTGCCGGATTTTCGGGCGCAGCTCTTCCATCAGATAGCGGAAATGGCCGGAAATCGGATAGTTGCGCAGGATCGAGCGCTTCTCCTGA
Organism: Phyllobacteriaceae bacterium; assembly: GCA_031423755.1. Classification (GTDB taxonomy): domain Bacteria; phylum Pseudomonadota; class Alphaproteobacteria; order Rhizobiales; family Rhizobiaceae; genus JANMEX01. The sequence goes on from JANPGC010000271.1 coordinate 10,897, forward strand.
CTGATGTCGCGGATGCCGAGCGCGGTGAGGCCGCCGAACAGCAGCAGTGGCAACAGAAGCAACGACACCGTGCGCGGCGCGGCCAGCATTTCAATGAGGATGACGACGACCATCACAGCCGACACTGTCAGAGGCAGCATGCGAAGCATGAGCGCGTTCTTGAGCGTTGCCAGATTAAAGCCCATGCCGACCCTCCCAAATCCCGTCATGATGTCCGCTAATGCACCATCATTGCGCGGGGATGACAAGGGCGGAGAAAACAGGGGCTTGAAAACAAAACACCCGCCAGTTGGCGGGTGCGGATGGGCGAGGCGCTTGGCCTTTATAACTTGGCGGTGAGGCCGAAATTGTTATTTCACAGCCTGGCGTGCGATTTCGCGGATGTTGGCGCGGGCAATGCCGATGTCGGCCAGATCGCGGTTTGACAGTGTGCTGAGTTCAGCAAACGCGTTGCGGTAATTGCGCCAGTTGCGATACGAATTCATCATGTTCATTTTGTTTCTCCTTTCGAGAAGCTACCGGTCGCTTCTTTGTTTGACCGATGACATGAAGATAGTTGAAAGCGCTTTCGATTTGTAGGTCAGATATTGCAGTGCAGCAGTGCGCTGAGTGCAATGGTTTACGGAGAACTATGCGAAAAGTGCGCAGACGCTCTGCTCAAAAGCCTTGGAAGAGCATGTCCAAAGCCTCGGTGATTGTATTATCCTGCACACGGAGCGTGGCGACCAGCGGGCCGAGTTCAGCCACAGGGATCGCCGAGATGTATTGGGTGACCATGAGGTGCCTGAGGCCCTCGACTTCAAAGACCGGGTTGAGCCGGTGCGCTGGTTTGGGCGCGGCTGCCGGCGCCATCAGCGGCACCACGACGCGCACGTTGAGATGGTCCAAAATGTCATTCTGGACATCGAGCAAATAGCCGCCGCCATTGCGGTTGCGGAAGACATCAAACCGCGCCATCTCCCGTCAGAACTGCCGGTATTTGGCGAGCGGCAGACCGTGCTTTTCAACCCACGCATTTGAACTTTCCAACGCCTCGCGGTTCTCCGCCAGCCAACGGCGGTTCTTTTCCTTCCGCACGGCTTCAGCAATTCCCGTCTCGGCGGCGCGTGAGACGTTGATGTCGAGCGCCTTGGCGTCTGCCAGAACCGCAGCATCTATGGAGAGGTTTGCGGCCTTGCGGACGGCAGTTTCGTTTTTCGCCAGCATGATGCATACTCCTTGCACATACAATATGCGCATACTGTCACGCATACAACCCTGTCCTTGCCATTTCGTCCCCGCCCCGCTAAACGCGCGCCTATGACAACTCCCCTCTCCCACATCCGCAATTTCTCCATCGTCGCCCATATTGATCATGGCAAATCCAC
>JANPGC010000272.1:0-16925 GCA_031423755.1 Phyllobacteriaceae bacterium
GACCCCTGACGCCTATTGCGTTTTGGCCTGAGCCGGATATCCGTTCGGGTGCGGCGGGATGGCTTTGAGATAGGCCGCCACTGCAGCGCGGTCTTCATCCGATACATGCGACCAGTTGGCGATAACAGCGGTCATTGAACCGCCGACACTGTCGAAATCGGGGGTGAACCCGTCCTTCAACAGCGAAGCCAGTTCGCTTGCCTGCCATTCACCCACGCCGCCTTCGCCGCCGGTGATGTTGGGAATGACGCCCTTGCCTTCCGGATTGACCGCGCCTGCAAGCCATTGTCCGAGTTTTGGCCCGCCAAGCAGGTTGCGCGGCGTGTGGCACTCGCCGCAATGGCCCGGACCCTCGACCAGATATTGGCCGCGCATGACCTGATCGGAGGCACCAGCAATCTCCACCACCGGACTTGGCTTGAAAAACAGGAACTTCCAGCCGCCCAGCGAGCGGCGGATGTTGAACGGGAACGGCAGCTCGTGATCCGGCTGGACACCTGCAACAGCAGGCAGCGTCTTCATGAAGGCGTAAAGATCGGCGACGTCGGAGAGCTTCATCCGCCCGTAAGACGCGTAGGGAAACGCCGGATAGTAGTGTTCGCCTTCCGGCGAAACTCCGCGCAGCATCGCATTGGCGAAAGCCGGGAATTCCCACGCGCCGATGCCGTCCTTCGGGTCCATTGAGATGTTTGGCACATGAAAATCGCCGAACGGTGATTTGAGCACAAGGCCGCCAACGAGTTTCAACCGCTCTGCGTCTTTGGCTTGCGGCGCTGCATGGCATGCGGCGCAACCGGCCTGCCAGAACACTGCCTCGCCCTTGATGGCGTCACCAGCAGTTGCGGCAGAAAGTTCAACCGAATCAAGCGTTTGGGGGCGCGTGATCCACCAAAAAACCAGCCCGCCAAGGATGGCTAGAAACATTGCGGCCTTGGCGAGCTTCTTGATCATGCAACGAGCCTATCAGCCCTTTTTGATGCGGTAAACCTCGTGGCATGCGCCGCAGTTTTTTGTTACCGCGCCAAATTGCGCCTGGAAAGCTGCCAGATCAGCGGGGTTCGCGGCGGCAGCAGCGGCGACATCGGCTTTGTATTTGTCTACGGCAGCCTGGAAGCCTGCCATATCTTCCCATATCTTGGGGCTGGCCGTCGTGTCGCCAGTGTCTGAGCCTGCCGGGAACATCGCGGCTACATCGATCTTCTGCACATTTTCGTTGATGGTGGCAAAGGCTGCGGCGACGGCGGCGGCATCGAATGGCGCTTCACCCTTGGCAATTGGCACAATTGAACCGATGGCCTTGCCCGTCGCCTTCATGATCGCCTGACGATCAGCGATGGGATCGGCAAGGGAAGCGGAGGCCGAGAGGGCTGCGAGGGCAAAAGCGAGAATGAGTTTGTTCATGTGAAATCTCCTGATTGAGCAGACAAGAAAATAACCGCCGACTGAAAGTTGCAACATTCTGCGGCCGAGCGCAGATCACAGTTTTGTGAAGCAGGGTTCATTATCGGTGACATACTGTCAACAAAACACCGCCGGACATGCATCCGGCGGCGCTCGATACTTGATTGATCAGAGCGTGAAAGGCGCTCGAAATCAGGCCGTGGCGGCTTCGAAACGCTCGAGCACATAATCCCAGTTGATCAGGCTATCGACGAACGCTTCCAGATATTTCGGACGGGCGTTGCGGTAGTCGATGTAGTAGGAATGCTCCCAGACATCGACGCCGAGGATTGGCGATGCGCCGTGAACGAGCGGGTTCTCACCGTTCGGAGTTTTGGAGATGGCGAGCTTGCCGTCCTTCACCGACAGCCAGGCCCAGCCGGAGCCGAACTGGGTGGTTCCGGCGGCAATGAAGTCGGCCTTGAACTTGTCATAGCCGCCGAGATCGCTGTCGATATGTTTGGAAATCTTGGCCGGCACCTTGGTTCCGCCGCCGCCCTTTTTCATCCATGACCAGAAATGGATGTGATTGTAATGCTGGCCTGCATTGTTGAACAGCGGCGCGTTCTTGCCGAAAGACTGTTTGACGATCTCTTCAAGCGAAAGACCGTCCATGCCTGCCTCGGCGGCAAGCTTGTTGCCGTTGTCGACATAGGCCTTGTGGTGCTTGTCGTGATGGAATTCGAGGGTTTCCTTCGACATGAATGGCGCGAGCGCTTCGTAGTCGTAAGGCAGGTCCGGAAGGGTAAAGGCCATGGGGATCTCCTGATGCAATAAAGGTTGAGGTAATAAGGATTGAAGCCAAGCGGTTGCCGGGTTCACAACGTTCATATAGTCGCGCCGGTTCCATCGGGCAATCTAAAGAGCGGCGGAACTTTCAATGCTCGGCCTGCGTTTACCGTGCTTGGCCGCCGTTTCGCACTTCATTGCAAACACGGGCAAGCGGCGATAGTTTATGGCACTTACGGTATTGGAACGCACGATGGCAGAAATAGGGATCAATCGGCGCATTTTGCTGAGCGGCATGGCCATGATGGCGCTGGCCGGTTGCACGACGACCGATGAGGTGGTCGGCGTGGTGCAGGATGGCGCGGATGCGCAGGCTTACGTTCCCGTTGAGCCCGCGCCGCCGCCTGTTGATATGGAGCCGGTCTATATGCCGCCGGACTTGATGTATGCGGCGATGAGCGACGGCGAGTTTGATCTGCCGGCGATCCCTTACAAGAAGATCGATCCGAAATATTACCGGCAGGCTGTGCCGGACCCGACCGGCGAACAGCCGGGGACGATTGTGGTCGATACCGCCAACAGGTTCCTCTATTTGGTGCAGCCGTTCGGCGAGGCTGTGCGCTATGGCGTGGCCATCGGCAAAGAGGGGTTCGCGTGGTCCGGCAGTGCCAACATTGAGCGCCGCGCCAAGTGGCCGACTTGGACCCCGCCTGCCGAGATGATCGAGCGGGATCCGAAACTTGAGAAATTTTCTGCCGAGAATGGTGGCATGCCGGGCGGGCTGAAAAATCCGCTCGGGGCGCGGGCGTTGTACATCTACCAGAATGGCGTCGACACGCTCTACCGCATCCATGGCTCGCCGGAATGGAAGAGCATCGGCAAGAAGGCGTCGTCAGGCTGTGTGCGACTGATGAACCAGGACATTATCGACCTGCACAGCCGCGTCCCGTCAAATGCGCCTGTTGTGGTGCTGGACGAGTTTTCGCCGCTGCAAGTGACGGCTTGACCTTCAGCCTTCCCCCTTGCGGGGAAGGTGGCCGCGTGGCGGACGGATGGGGGTGGTTGTGAAGATGCAGCGTTCACGGGATAAGGCTGAAGTGTCCGTTCCGGCACCCGGCACTTCCACCACCACCCCCATCCGTCGGCTAGCGCCGACACCTTCCCCACAAGGGGGAAGGCTGGCGGCCGCCCCTCACCGTCTCGTCAAACTCCCCAAAATCCCGCGCACAAGCGCCCTTCCGAGCGACGATCCGACAGAGCGCACGACGGACTTCATTGCCGTTTCCGTCACAGTCTGACGCGAAGAGGCGCGGGGTCTGGCGGGTGTGCGGGACGAAGTGTCAGAACCGCCGACGAAATCCGGCAGGTGCCAGCCGCCGCCTGACGGTGCTCCGGCTTCGGGCTGCTCGGCTTCGGCCTTGGCTTCTGCCATCTTCTTCTGGAGAATTTCATAGGCCGACTCGCGGTCTATCGTCTTGTCATATTGGCCGGAAACCGGACTCTGGTTCATCAGCGCGCGACGCTCTTCGGGCGTTACGGGTCCGACGCGGGCTGCGGGCGGGCGGATCAGCGTGCGCTGGACCATTGACGGGATGCCCTTTTCCTCCAGCGTCGAAACCAGCGCTTCGCCGGTGCCGAGCGCAAGGATCGACTGATAAGTGTCGAAATCCGGGTTCGGGCGGAACGTTTCGGCAGCGACCTTGACGGCCTTGGTCTCGCGCGGCGAATAGGCGCGCAGCGCGTGCTGGATGCGGTTGCCAAGCTGGGCGAGCACGGTTTCCGGGATATCGAGCGGATTCTGCGTGACGAAATACACGCCGACACCCTTGGAGCGCACCAGGCGGACGACTTGTTCGATGCGCTCAAGAAGGGCTTTGGGCGCTTCATTGAACAACAGATGGGCTTCATCAAAGAAGAAGACGAGTTTGGGTTTTTCCGGATCGCCGATTTCGGGCAGCACTTCAAAGAGTTCCGACAACAGCCAGAGCAGGAACGTGCCATACAGCCGCGGGTTCATCATCAGCTTGTCCGCGGCCAGAATGTTGACTGCGCCGCGGCCATCCTGCGTGGTGCGCATGATATCGGCGATGTTGAGCGCCGGTTCGCCAAAGAACTGATCGCCGCCCTGCTCTTCCAGCACCAGCAGCGAGCGCTGAATCGAGCCGACCGACTCTTTCGATACATTGCCGTAGCGCGTCTGCAATTCCTTGGCGCGGTCAGCGACATGGGTCAGCATCGCCTGCAAATCCTTGAGGTCCAGCAGCAGCATGCCGTCCTCGTCGGCAAGCCGGAACGCGATGTTCAAGACGCCTTCCTGCGCGTCCGAGAGGTTCATCAGCCGCGACAACAGCAATGGGCCCATCTCGGAGACAGTAGCGCGGATCGGATGGCCCTGCTGGCCGTAAAGATCCCAGAATATGACCGGGAATTCCTGATGGTCATAAGGCTTCAGGCCGATGGCGTCGGCGCGCTTGAGAAGGAAATCCTTGTCCTCGCCCATCGCCGCAATGCCGGACAGGTCGCCTTTGATGTCGGCGGCGAAGACCGGGACACCTGCGTTGGAAAAGGCCTCAGCCAGAATTTGCAGCGTCACCGTCTTGCCGGTGCCGGTCGCGCCAGTGACGAGGCCGTGGCGGTTGGCGAACTTCAGCGCCAGATATTCGGCTTTTTGAATGGTATCATCCGGCTTGCGGCTTGCGCCGATGAAAATCTTTCCGTCTTCAAGCATCTGGATGATCCCGTTCAAATGTGCTGCTGACCGCCAATCAAAAGGCTTCGCTGATATAACGGGCACTTTTGAAATCAACAATGGGCTGCGCAACGGGATTGTCCGCTTGTTTTCAAACCTCGTTTTGTGCATATGACGTAAACGTCAAAATTTTTCGGAGCTCCCAAAATGAATGAACTGATCGAGCGCATCGTTGCCAATGTCGGCCTTGAAGCCGGAAGCGCTGAAAAGGCTGTTGGCCTGATCCTCGGCTTTCTGCAGGCGGAAGGCCCGGCAGATGAAGTGGCAAAGCTCGTCGGCGCCCTGCCCGGCGCAAGCGAGGCGATCACTGCGGCCAATTACAAGGCAGGCTTCATGGGCGGCGTGATGGGTCTTGGTTCGCAGCTTATGGCGATGGGCATGGGCATGGGCGAAATCACCGGCGTTTCGAAAGAGACGATCCGCTTCGCCCGCGAAAAGGCTGGCGACGGCCCGATTGACGCGGTGGTCGCTTCGATCCCGGGCTTGGGTCAGTTTGTGTAAGGCTGATTTCGGCTGAAACCACGTCGCATATTGAAACCGGCCATGGTTTTGGCCGGTTTTTTATTGCCTGATTTACAGTTATAATGCGCGTTGCAACAAGAGAATTTTTCTGTTACCACTCATGTTGCAACAGGAGCTGTGACCATGAACACCGTGATCCGCAAAATCGGCAATTCCGAAGGCGTCATCATCCCGAAGGATATATTGGAGAGTCTTGGTTTGAGCGCCGGGGACGATGTTGTTTTGTTTAGAGATGGGGCGGAGCTTCGCATTCGTCCAATGGCCGACTCGCGTGAAGAATTCGAGCGCAAAATGGCCGTCGCGCGCGAGCGAATGAAAAAGTATGAGGTTGCGCTGCGCGAACTCGCCAAATGATCCTGCATGACCGCGAGATCATAGAAGCGCTCCATGCTGAGCAGCTTGCACTGCATGGCGGTGCGCCGGGTCTTCGCGACGAAGGCATGCTTGAGTCTGCCTTAGACAGACCGTTGCAGAAACTCGCCTATTCCGAGCCGGACATTTTTGAATTAGCAGCCGCTTATCTTTTTGGGATTGAAAAAAATCACCCGTTCATCGACGGCAACAAGCGGACTGGCTATCTGGCCGCCGACGTGTTTCTGGCGCTGAACGGATGGAGCGTGGAAGCTGAGCAGGAAGACATTATCACGTTCGTGCTCGCTGTCGCATCCGGTGAAATCGACGAGACCGGAGCCGCGATGTTTTTCCGCGATTATTGCCGGCCCATCGACGTTCCGGCGTAGAGCCGCTCACCGCTTGAGCCGATGACGCCGATGTTGAATTGTGCTATCGCGCGCAAACCAACTCCAACATCCGGAAGCCTGCATGATCCGCGTCTTTTCCCTCAATGGCGGCCAACTTGAGATGCGCGAGCTCACTGACAACGAGCCGCTGCCCGATCACGCGCTGTGGATCGACCTTCTGGAGCCCACCAAAGAGGACGACCAGCGCGTCGAGGAGCTGACCAAAGTTGCCATTCCGACACGCGAGGACATGAAGGAAATCGAGGAATCCAGCCGCTTCTATGTCGAGAACGGCGCGCACTATATGACGACGCCGCTCTTGCATTCGGTGGATTCAGACACCCCGGGCATGCAGCCGATCACCTTCATTTTGGCCGGAAGCCGCCTGATCACTGTGCGCTACTGTAGGCCGAAATCCTTCATGCTGTTCGAGAAGTATGCGACCAAGCCCGGCAACAGCTTCATCACGCCATCATGCCAGGGTTTCTCTATCTTTTTGGGAATTCTGGAATCCGTCACTGACCGCGCCGCCGATATTCTTGAAGGGATTTCGGCGCGGCTGGAGGAAGAATCGGCGCATCTTTTTCATGCCAATCCGAGAAATCAGGGCCTCTCAACACCGGCGTTCCGCAAGGCGATGCGGCATTTGGGCCGTGAAGGATCGCTGCTGTCCAAGCTGTTGGAGGCGCTGGCGGGCCTCAGCCGCCTCGTAGTCTATGTCGAAGCGCTGCACCGGGCAGAGAAACCGAAGGCCAAGGCGAGCGCGCGCATCAAGTCCATCGAGCGCGACGCCAAGTCGCTGACCGACCATGTCGAGTTTCTGCAGAACAAGATCACGTTTTTGCTCGACACGATCATCGGTCTCGTCTCGGTCGAGCAGAACGCCATCATCAAGATATTCTCGGTCGCGGCTGTCGGCTTCATGCCGCCGACCTTGGTAGCTTCGATATATGGGATGAACTTCAAACACATGCCCGAGTTGGAGTGGATCGTGGGTTACCCGTTCGCGATCTTCCTGATGATCCTGTCGGCGCTGCTGCCGCTGGCGTTCTTCCGCTACAAGGGTTGGCTGTGAGGCGGGATACAAGAGTCGCATCAACAGCTTGACGGTGCGGCTTTGGAAACAGCTGGAGCGGAAATCATGATTGCTGCCTTGAACGAAGTCGAAGTCATCACGCTGTTTGTTGACGACCTGCAAAAATCGATCCGTTTCTACAAGGATGTTTTCGGGCTTGAGACGCTCTACAATGACGACGATTGCGAGGTGATGAAGCTTGGTGGTCTGGCCATCAACGTGCTGAAATTTGCCAACGCGACGACACTTGTCGAGCCCGCCGCTGTCGCCAAGCCAGGATCCGGATCGCAGATGATCTTCACCATCAAGGTCAAGGACGCAAACTCTGTCTGCGCGGAGCTTGCCGCGCATGGCGTTTCGCTGATCAACGGCCCGGTTGACAGGCCTTGGGGAAGACGCACCGCGGCCTTTGCCGATCCGGACGGCAATGTCTGGGAAATCGCGCAGGATATTTGATTTCCGAGTCAGTCCGTTTCATCGACCGCAAACGAGACCACTTCCCACTCATGGCTGTTGAGAGAAATGGTGTCGCCAACCTTCTTGCCGAACAGCGCCAGCGCCATCGGCGAGACGTGCGAGATCTTGCCGTGCTTGGCGTCGGCTTCATCTTCGCCGGTGATTTTCCATGTCACCTGCTTGCCGTCGGATGCAAGGAGATTCACTGTCATTCCGAAGCGGATGACGTCGCCGTCCCACTCCGGCAGCGACACTTCGGCCGTCTCGCGGCGGTGCGACCAGTAGCGCAAATCCCGTGCGGCGATGGCGATGTGCTCGCGGTCGCCGTCCGCTTCGGCCTTGGCCATGGCTTCGTGGGCAAAGGCGATCTCGGCGTCGATCATGGCCAAGCCTTGCGGTGTGACCAAATTGCGGTTTGTGCTGACCGTGCGTTCGCCCACGTCCGGCAATGCGCCGCCGTCATCGATGTCTTTGGTGAATGCGCTGCTCATGATGGGAAACCACTTTCAAATCGTATCAGGACTGCTGACCTGCTGCATCGTGCAGCCGCTGCAAGATACTGTCAAACGCTGCTTACCAACATAGGTTGCCTGTGCCGTAATGAAACACTTGGTTTGGCATCTTTTATGCTGCGTTTGGCCAAATGGAGCGCTGAGATGCGGCGACGCGAATTTCTGGCTGGTATCGGGACAGGTTTGGCAATGCCTTATCTTGCGGGGCGCGCACATGCGCAGGCCTTGCAGAGCGCCTCGATGCGGGGATCGATCAATCCAACGGACTTCGGTTTCCTGCCTGACGCACCGGACGACCAGTCACGCAAGTTTGCGGATATACTTGAAGCCGCGTCTTTGACGAACCAGCCAGTTTTTTTGCCATCCGGAACTTATGTGATTTCCAACATTGCGCTGCCGAAGCGCGTGCGGATCACAGGCGTGCCGGGGGCTTCGCGCATTGTTTACGGCGGCGACGGGTTTTTGTTTTCGGCGGAGAGCACGGAAGTGCTGCTCGTCGAAGGGGTGTCGTTTGACGGGGCCAACCGCGGACTTGGCGATCAGGCGCAAGGGTTGATCGAGGCGCGGCGGGTGCCTCGCGTCATGATCGACAATTGCGAGATCATCGGCAGCGTGCGGCACGGACTGGTGCTTGAAGGTTCGTCTGGCCGTGTCGAGCGGACGTCAATTTCTGGCGCGGCGGATGCGGGCATCTGGAGCGTCGAGGGCGCCGGCGTGACGATTGCAGGCAACAGTGTGACCGATTGTGCCAACGGCGGCATTCTGGTGCACCGCTGGGCGGAAGCCGCCGACGGCACGATCATCTCGGGCAACCGGGTAGAGCGGATCGGCGCGCGTTCGGGTGGCACCGGGCAAAATGGCAACGGCATCAATGTCTTCCGCGCGGGAAATGTGCAGGTCAGCGGCAATCAGGTGTCAGATTGCGCCTTCTCGGCCATCCGCTGCAACTCGGCGAGCAATGCTTTGATCACTGGAAACACGTGCCGCAGTTCGGGCGAGACGGCGATCTATGCGGAATTCAAGTTTGAAGGCTCGGTGATTGCCGACAACATCATCGACGGTGCGGCCAACGGCATTTCGGTGGTGAATTTCAACGAGGGCGGACGGCTTGCGACGGTGTCCGGCAACATCGTGCGCAATCTCACGGCAAAGGGCCCCTACCCGGCGGAGGGTCTGGGTTTTGGCAATGGCATTTCGGTCGAGGCGGACACGGCGGTTACAGGCAACACGATCGACGGCGCGCCGCACATCGGCATTGCGCTGGGCTGGGGGCCCTATCTTCGCAACGTAGCGGTGACCGGCAACATGGTCCGCAACGCGGGCGAAGGCATCGCCGTGTCGGTCGCGGATGGCGCGGGCAAGGCGGTGATCACCGGTAATTTGTTTGACGACATGAAGACCGGCGCGGTGTTCGGCCATGCGTGGGACAAGATCGTCTCTGGAGATATGGCAAAGCATGGCAATCAGGGTTTTGCCAATGTGACAGTGGAGCGGAATGAAGCTAGCTGAGCGTTCGTATGCTCATGCCGCGGGGCGGTCGAAAGGCCGCCTATTCGATGCGGTTGCCCTGCAGGCGGGCGAGATCCATTTGCATCTGGCGCAAAATATTCTCCTGCGCGTCGAGTGACTTCAGGCGTGTGATGCAGGCGCGCAGTGTCTCAAGCGACTCTTCGTTGGTGTCCGAAATCAATGTGTCTGCCATGTCCAGAGGCCTGACAGAATTGTCAGCAGAACCCAGATAGCGCGCACGAAGGCCGTTTCGTTCGAATCGGACTTCGCTGATCACTTCTTCCAGGCTCTTGTCGAGTCGCTCAATACGCAGATCATCATTTTTGAGATCGCGTTCGGGACTGCGTGACTTGAATGCAGCTGATGTCATGCCTTCCTCCTAAAACAGAACGCGCCAAGCCTCATGCGCCATGAGGACCATGCAATCCCGAGTGCCGCGCGATTGGTGGATTGTGCACGAGGAGTGTTAAACAAAAATTTCAGCCGGCAAAAAAGACGCAACCTGACATATCCAGAGATTGCAGGCGCCGCGACCTGGAGTGCGGAGCATAGGCAATTGCTGGCGGAGCCTGACCTCAGGCAAGCGCGGGTGCGGGGCGCATTTTGCCGACTTCGATCCTGTTCCAGTTGCTGAATGATTTGTTGGCGGCCATCCGGTATGGCTCTGCGGCATCGTCGTTGCCGAACAGCTTGGCGAGCACGGCGTTGGCCATGGCTATGACACCGCGCTCAGCGCCGTCATCGCATTTGATGGCGATGCCGAGGCCCTGTTCGGGTAAGGAAAGAGCATAGACACCTTCCGCGCCATACTTTGCGAAGACGCGTCCGGGCGCAATTTGCATGATTTCCGTACAGGCGCGGTTTGTGCCGGCGACGTGCCAAGGTTCGGCCATGCAGGCTTGAATGAGGCGGCGTGCGGCGGCGGCGCGTTCCTTGCCGAGGCCTTTGCCGGTCGCCATCTTGGCGAAGCCGTGCGCCAAGTCGTGCAAAGGAATGGCGTAGGTCGGAATGGAGCAGCCGTCGGTGCCGCATTGAGCCGTGGCGTGGATGGCGCCTGTGACGCTTTGCATGGCGTCGCGGACGGCGTCCTGCACCTTGTGGCCAGCGGCGACATAGCCCTGCGTGTCGATATCCTCATGGCAGGCAAAGCACAGGAAGCCTGCGTGCTTGCCGGAGCAATTGTTGTGGACGGGGAGCGGCTTCTTGCCCTGGCTGGCGAAATCGATCAGCGTTGACTGGTAAAAAGGCCAGTGCGCGCCGCATTCATATGCCTCTTCGGTGATCCCTGCCCGCGCCAGCATGGTGCGGGCAGTTTCGACGTGGCCTTCCTCGCCGGAGTGGGAGGCGCAGGCGAGCGCCAGTTCGCGGTTGCCGAACATGTAGGCGTCCGCAGCGCCGCTTTCGACTAGCGGCAGCGCCTGGATGGCCTTGATGGCCGAGCGCGGGAAGACAGGCCGCGCAACATCGCCGAGGGTCAAAAGCGGCTTGCCGTCACCATCCACGACCGAAACAGCGCCGCGATGGGCACTTTCGACCACCGTGCCGCGCAGAACTTCGATCAAAACAGGGTTGTCCATTGTGCTGCGAACTTTCCATTGAATAACTGATTGCAAGAACTGGCCGCCTGTGTGTCAGCGCAATTCGATGCTTGTGTCAGGAATACCTGCCGAAAGAACAATGATATGGCAACACCCTATCAACGCGGCGAGATTCGAAATGGTGGCCAATTGAAACTGAAGAAACTCAAAGGCGCTTATGCCATTGCCCGCCTTGAGCCGAATTCGTCAATACCGGACTGGGCGGACGGCGACGGTTTTGTCTCAATCAGCCGCACAGACGATGAGCTCTCGATTGTGTGCGCTCAAGCGCGAATTCCGGCTTCAACCAAGCAAGACCGCGATTGGACTTGCTTCAAAATCCAAGGCCCGTTTGCCTTTGGAGAAACCGGCATTGTCTTGTCAGTCATCAAACCTCTGTCTGAAAATGGCATTGGAATTTTCGTGGTGTCCACTTTTGACGGGGATCACCTGCTGGTCAAGCACAGTGATGTTGTGGCATCTGAGCGGCTTTTGTTTGCGGCGGGGCACTCTATTATCTGAGTTTTTTGCTCATATAGACCGCATATCCGCCCATGAACGGCTCCTTGCGGTCGATGATGAAGCCGCATTTGGCGTAGAGCGCAATGTTGGAAGCGAAGGCCTCGTTTGTGAGCAATCGCACTTCGGCAACTCCGCCAGCAACTCCACGCTTTTCAGCGTGGCCCATCAATATTAACCCGTAGCCTTTGCCCTGAGCTTCAGGTCTCACTGCGATATTTTCGATCCAGATGTGATCTTCTTTCAACTCTGTTTCGATAAGGCCCACAATATCCGGGCCCACCTGCAGCAGATCAATCTGATGAATTTCGATGGCCCTTTGATAGTCCGCCACCATTGGGCGAGGCTCTCGGCCGATCAGCGGTATCCACTTGGAATACGCTGCGCGAACGATGTCTCGAATATCGTCCACGTCACTTGGTATTGCTGCATTGATCGCAATTGCTGTCACCGCATTATCTCCTCTGATGGCGATTGTTGGCGAGCAGAAACGCGATTGCTCTGAAGCTTGGGGTGTCGATTTGCGCGTGCTTGATTGAATGAGAACCATAAACGGGAGTTCTTGGAAAGTGCCCGTCGTGGCCCGGGTTGCAAGGACTCGTGTTTTTTCTTGATTGAGTGATCAATCAAGAATAATTGTTTCACTTCGCTGGAGCCCGTCATGCCGAAAGTTGGAATGGAGCCGATACGTCGCCGCGCGCTGATTGACGCGGCGATTGCTGCCATTGGCGACCGTGGCGCGCTGGATGTCACTGTCTCGGAGATTGCCGGCCGGGCCGGCGTTTCGACGGCGCTGGCGCATCACTATTTCGGCAACAAGGAACGGCTGCTGGAGGCGACGATGCGCGCCCTGTTGACCGAGCTAGCGCAGGATTTGCGGGCGCGGGTGACGCCTTTGATGACGCCGCGCGAGCGGCTTACGGCGCTGATTGATGTAAACTTTTCGGACAAGCAGTTCTCAGCCGGAACCGTGGCGGCTTGGCTGTCGTTTTACATGGAGGCGCAGCGCTCGGCGGCGATGCGTCATTTGCTGTCGGTTTATTCGCGGCGGCTGCACTCAAACCTGATGTTTGATCTTGTGAGGCTGAGGCCGCGCGGGGAATCCGAGCAGATATCAGAAGGCATCGCGGCACTGATTGACGGGCTTTATATCCGCCGCGCCCTGAAGCAGAGCGGACCGGAACGCACGAGCGCGCTGGCGCTGATACACGACTATCTCGACACGATGTTGGCACGGGAACAGGCATGACCAAGACCACAAAAAGGACGCGGCCAAACATTCTGATCATCATGACGGACCAGTTCAACGGGACTTTCTATCCCGATGGCCCAGCAGCGTTTTTGCATGCGCCACATTTGAAAGCGCTGGCCAAGCGATCGGTGCGTTTTGCCAACACCTATACAGGCTCGCCACTGTGCGCCCCTGCCCGCGCCTCGTTCATGAGCGGGCAATTACCGTCGCGGACCGGCGTCTATGACAATGCCGCAGAATTTCGCTCCGATATACCGACCTATGCGCACCATCTGCGGCGGGCGGGCTATGAGACGGCGCTTTCGGGCAAGATGCATTTTGTCGGGCCGGACCAGATGCACGGGTTCGAGGAGCGGCTGACGACCGACATTTACCCTGCAGATTTCGGCTGGACGCCGGACTATCGCAAGCAGGGCGAGCGGATCGACTGGTGGTACCACAATTTGGGTTCGGTGACCGGCGCGGGCGTGGCCGAGATTTCCAACCAGATGGAATATGACGACGAGGTGGCGTTTTTTGCCAATCAGAAGCTCTACCAGTATTCGCGTGTTTCGACCGATGCAGACCGGCGGCCATGGTGCCTGACGGTGTCATTCACGCATCCGCATGATCCGTATGTGGCGCGACGGAAGTATTGGGATCTTTATAACGATTGCGCAGAATTGGAACCAACCGTCGGCGAGATGGAGCATGACGGTCACGACCCGCATTCCAAGCGGCTGTTCAAGGCCTGCGACCACGAGAATTTCGAGATCAAGCGCAGCGACGTGCGCAGGGCGCGGCAGGGGTATTTCGCCAACATCTCGTTCATGGACGAGAAGGTTGGCGAGTTGATCGAGACGCTGCGGCTGACGCGGATGCTGGATGACACGATCATCATCTTCACGTCTGATCATGGCGACATGCTGGGCGAGCGCGGGCTGTGGTTCAAGATGAGCTTCTTTGAGGGCTCGGCGCGTGTGCCGCTGACGATTGCCGGGCCGGGAATACAGCCGCAATTGGTGACCGCGCCGGTTTCGACGCTGGATGTCAACCCGACGCTGGCGGATCTGGCGGGCATCGACATTGCCGAAATTGCGCCTTGGACGGACGGGACGACCCTTGTGCCGCTGATGCATGGCGGTGCGCGCACCGCGCCTGTGATGATGGAATATGCGGCGGAAGGTTCACAAGCGCCGCTGGTTTGCATCCGCGAGGGCGACTGGAAGTTTGTGCATTGTGAACTTGATCCGCCGATGCTGTTCAATTTGAAGGACGACCCGCAGGAGCTGAACAATCTGGCGGCTGATCCGGCCAATTCGGCATTGGTGACAAAATGGATGGAACGGGTGCGGGCGCGGTGGAATCTTGAGGCCTATGATGCCGATGTGCGCCAGAGCCAGGCGCGGCGCTGGGTGGTTTACGAGGCGCTGCGCAATGGGGCCTATTTCCCGTGGGACTACCAGCCGCTGCAGAAGGCTTCCGAGCGATACATGCGCAACCACATGGATTTGAACATACTCGAAGAATCCAAGCGTTTTCCGAGGGGCGAGTGATGATCACAGTTTACGGGCGCAGCACATCGGTGAACGTTCAAGCGGTGATGTGGTGCATTGCCGAGCTTGGCCTTGAGCATGAGCGGCTGGATTTCGGCGGCGCGTTCGGCAAGACGGATACGGCGGACTACCGGTCGATGAACCCGCACGGGCTGGTGCCAACAATCAAGGATGGCGAGACGGTGGTGTGGGAGAGCGCGGCGATCGTCCGCTATCTCGCGTGCAAGTATGGCGACGACGCGTTTTGGCCGCGCGATCCGGGCGAGCGCGCGGCGCTCGATATGTGGGCGGAATGGATGCGCTCGACGATCTATCCGGATTTCATTTCGACAGTGTTCATCCAACTGGTGCGCACCCCAAAGATAACGCGGAACAACGCGGCTGTGGCGTCGGCGGAAGCCCGGCTGAAGGCAAACTGGGCGTTGCTCAATGCGCGGATCGGCGGCGGGCCATGGCTGAACGGGGAGCATTTCTCGTTTGCCGACATCGGCTGCGGCGTGATGCTTCACCGGCTGTTCACGCTGGAGCATGACCGTCCGGAGGTGCCGAATATGCGCGCGTACTACGAGCGGCTGATCGCGCGGCCTGCCTATGCCAGCCATGTGGCGGTTTCGTTTGAATCGTTGCGGCATCCGGAGGCTTGAGATCATGACATCCGGCAAACACTTCTCAACCCATCCCGTCGCTCTCGAAGCGGACTTCGTCATCATCGGCTCCGGCTCTGCGGGTGCTGCCTTGGCATACCGGCTGTCCGAAGACGGCAAGCATACAGTCGCGGTGATCGAATTCGGCGGCACCGATTTCGGGCCATTCATCCAGATGCCGTCAGCGCTGTCGATCCCGATGAACACCAGGACTTACGACTGGGGCTTTCGAACCGAGCCGGAGCCGCAGCTCAACAACCGGCAATTGGCGACGCCGCGCGGCAAGGTGATCGGCGGGTCATCGTCAATCAACGGCATGGTTTACGTGCGCGGACACGCCCGCGACTTTGACCATTGGGCCGAAGAAGGCGCGGCGGGCTGGGGCTATGCGGATGTGCTGCCCTACTTCCAACGGCAGGAAAATGTGACGGGCGGCGAAGACGGGGTGCGCGGTCGTTCCGGCCCGCTTTATGTGCAGCGCGGCAAGATGCAAAACCCGCTTTACCGCGCCTTTATTGAGGCCGGCCATCAAGCCGGGTTTGAACTCACAGAAGACTACAACGGCCTGAAACAGGAGGGCTTCGCCGCGATGGAGCAGACCATCCATGATGGCGTGCGCTGGTCGACTGCCAACGCCTATTTGAAGCCGGCGCTCAAGCGGGGAAACGTGAGTCTGATCAACGGCTTTGCCCGCAAGATTGTGATCGAGAATCAACGTGCGACCGGCGTTGAAATCGAGGCACACGGGCAAATTCAAGTCGTGAAGGCACGACGCGAGGTTATCGTTGCTGCCTCGACCGTAAACTCGCCGAAGCTGCTGATGCTTTCGGGCATCGGACCGGAAGCGGAGTTGAAAGCTCTTGGTATCGACATTGTCGCTGACCGACCGGGTGTCGGCAAGAATTTGCAGGATCATCTGGAGGTCTACGTGCAGCAGGAATGCACGCAGCCGATCACCATCAATTCCAAGCTCAACTGGTTCTCGAAAGGCCTGATCGGGGCGGAATGGCTGTTCCTCAAGAGCGGGCTTGGTGCGACCAACCATTTCGAGGCTTGCGGATTTGTGCGCTCTGCGCCGGGCATCGACTATCCGGATATCCAGTTTCACTTCGTCCCCGCCGCCGTGCGCTATGATGGCAAATCGGCAGTGAAGGGTCATGGCTATCAGGCGCATGTCGGGCCGATGCGCTCCAAATCTCGCGGCGAGATCACGCTGAAATCGGCTGATCCAAATGAGAAACCGCGCATTTTCTTCAACTACATGAGCCACGAGGACGACTGGAAGGAATTCCGCCACGGCGTCAGGCTGACGCGGGAGATTTTCGGACAGCAGGCGTTTGATCCCTATCGCGGCAGGGAAATCCAGCCGGGCAGTCATGTGCAGTCAGACGCCGGGATCGATGAGTTTCTGCGTGAGCACATCGAAAGCGCCTATCATCCGTGTGGCACCTGTCGCATGGGTGCAGCATCGGACAGGCGCTCGGTTGTCGATCCTGAAACGCGGGTGATCGGTGTTGACGGCCTCAGGGTCGCGGACTCGTCGATCTTCCCGCGCGTGACCAATGGCAATCTGAACGCTCCGTCTATCATGACCGGCGAAAAGGCGGCCGACCACATACTGGGCAAAGATCCCCTGCCCCGTTCCAATCTCGAACCGTGGATCAAT
>JANPGC010000273.1:0-17936 GCA_031423755.1 Phyllobacteriaceae bacterium
CCATATCTATCATTGGAATGTCACTGGCCCGCTTTTCAAGCCATTGCATGAATTGACTGAGGAGCATTATGGCGCGCTTTTTGAAGCGGCGGACATTATCGCCGAGCGTATCCGTGGGCTGGGCCATCTTGCTCCGGTAAAGGTCAGTGATGCCGCAGATTTCGCGCCACATAGTGGATCTGCCGAAACCGGAACAGCGGAATCAATGGTTGAAGATCTGGTTGCCGAGCACGAAGCAGCGACACGCAATTTGCGAAAGGCTGCCAAGGACGCTGATGACGGCGACGACATGGTTACGGCTGACATGCTGACGGATCGGCTCGCGTTTCACGAAAAGGCAATCTGGATGCTGCGCGCGACGATCAGCGCGTAAGTTTCCCGCCTGCGAGAAAGCGAAAAGGGCAGCCACAGCAGTTGCCCATTTCAATTTGGCATCAGCACATTGAGTGCACGCCGGTGAAGCTTGATGTCCAACAGTTTTTCGAGTGGCGCCAACTCACCGTCGATGGAGATTTTCCGTCCATCGATTTTTGAGAGCATCTCAATTTTCACACTGTCCGTGGATTGCGAAAGCAAGTGTTCATTGTCTGCCCACCGCATCAGCAACATGTCCCGCGCCAGCTTCAAGTTTTTCCAAAACGTGAGACGCGGCGCAGAATAGATACCCAGCACTCCGTCATCCAAAGTGTCGGCATAGGGGAGGTGGCCGTCGCCATAGACATTGTTTGAAACTGCAAGGATCGAGTAGTGCCCGCTTTGATCGTCCTCGCCATTTGTCAGGTTAGCCCGAAACGATTGCGGACTGGTCAGGGTCAGCAAAGCTGCCCGCGCGCTTGCCATCCTCTTACCGATGCGCGACCTGTACGGCATCGATTTCCTGAGCTCCACCATTCGGGGTTGGATTCCGAGCGAGACTTGGTGGATGAAAACCCTGCCATTTACGGTGCCAATATCGACCTTTCGGGGCACAGACCCGGCAAGCGCTTCAATGGCAGCTTCCAGATCAAGCGGCATCTGCAACGAACGCGCGAAAAAATTCATCGTCCCGGCAGGCAATACCCCAAGCACCTTCTTGTGTTCCCAGCACAAGGACGCCGCCAGAGAAACAGAACCGTCTCCACCGCCAACAATGAGGCAATCAATCGTACCATCTGTCGCCGCCGCCTCCAGAGCCTTCACGATATCTTTGCCGATGGGTGTGACGACGCGCGCATCATGTCCTTGGGCAATCATGGCTGAGGACAACTTGCGACCGATGTCATCCACATCACTGGTCTTTAATGTGCCACCGTCCCGGTTCAGCACAATCTGAATGATCATGACACTGTCGCTCCACACGCCCGAATCAAAGGAATGGCCGCCCTGTTTCGGCAGGGGCCGGCCAACCGCCGGTGCGCGCCAACAGCACGGCGTCAAGTGTTTGAACGCCACTGCCGATCCATTTGATCGCGCCAAGCCTCTGCAACTTACGGATCGTCTTGTTGGTGTGCACCAGAGACAGTCCAAGAGCGTCTGAGAGATGGCTCTGCGTCAGCGGAATTTCCATCTTGCCGCCAGGCGTGAGACCAACTTGCTTGGCGCGGTGGTAAAGGACTGAGAGTGCATAGGCTACGCGCTCAACCGCCGTACGCCGGCCGATTGTCAAAAGATTTTCGTCAAGCAGACGCTCTTCGCGGCATGCAATCCATGTCAAATCATAGGCAAGGGCGGGGTGATTTCTAAACAACATATCAAGACGGCTGCGGTCGAAAACGCAGAGTGTCATCGCAGAAAGAGATTCCACCGAATGCTGGACCTCGCCTGATATGGTCCCTTCAAGCCCAACCAAATCCCCGGGAAGAACAAAGTTCAGAATTTGACGGCGCCCGTCTTTGAGCATCTTGTATCGGAATCCGGATCCCTGCAAAACGGTGTAAAGATTCAGGTTGACCGACTTCTCGACGAAAATTGTCGCGCCAGCCTCAACATTGAGTTCGCCGGTCTTGAAGTTTTTCATGAACGCCAGTTCGTCTTGCGTAAAAGGACGAAAGTGCGCCATCCTGCGCAATGGACATAGCTCACACTTGGTGGTGCTGGCCCGTTGAATGGTCATTTGCCCCCTCTGTTTCCCACGACCATATTCAGCCAACGAAGGCGCGTTGTGTAACCGAAGCATCGCGTGCGTCAGGACCGAAATCCTCCGCCCCGCTGACAGACAATAGCTCTTGCAGACGGTGACGCGCCCGATTGACGCGACTCTTGATCGTGCCGACAGCGCAGCAGCATACCGCAGCAGCCTCCTCATAGCTGAGACCCGTAGCACCGATCAGGATGATCGCTTCGCGCTGATCCTCCGGAAGCTTGGCAAGCGCAATCTTGAAGTCTTGCATGTCCAGATGTCCGATTTGCGCTGGCGGGACAGACATTCTTTCTGTGAACAGACCATCACTGTCCTGAATTTCACGCCCGCGCTTGCGCATGCGGCTGTAGAAAAGGTTACGCACAATCGTGAATAGCCACGCCTTGATGTTGGTCCCCGGCTGGAAGCTCGCCTGCTTTGACCACGCATTCATGAGCGCATCTTGAACGAGATCGTCAGCAATATCCGGCTTGCCGCAAAGTGAGACTGCAAAGGCCCTCATGGCAGGAAGTTGCGCCAGCAGATCACTCTTGAACGAATAGGTTTCGCCTGCGGTGCTGATGGCCATATCAGCGGTCCTTCGTTGGTGACTGCGCTCGTTCTGCTTGATCCAGCTTTTCGAGCAGATCGAGAAATTTCTCCGGTATCCCTTCGCTCTCCACTGCTCCATACATGGACTGCAACAAGCCGGACACCTGTCGGTCAAAGTCCTGCGCGTCGCCAGATATCGGGTTGCTTGGAGGAGTGTTCTTCTTGGTCATAGGTCAGGCGGTCCTTTTCTCGCATTTTAACGCTCGAAACCAAAAATAGTTCCCATGAATGGAACCATTTTTATTTTCGTTCGTTCCAAGGCATAGAGGTCTTTCGGCCACGGGTACACAGGGAGCAATTCATGCCACTTTCCACACGCATCGCCGGACATTTGCCTTATCTGAGGCGTTACTCCCGCGCCCTGACAGGATCGCAAAATTCCGGTGACACCTATGTCTCCGCAGTGCTTGAGGCAATGATTGCAGATATATCGATATTTCCGACTGCATCAAGCGACAGGGTGGCCCTCTATAAACTCTATTCAAAGCTGTTTGGTTCCATGACACTTGACCTGAAGGAGATTCAGTCACCATTCGCTTGGGAACGCAATGCCGAGCTCTACATGGCGTCAATTCCTCCCAAGGCGCGCCAGGCGATTCTGCTGGTCGCAGTTGAGGGTTTCAGTTCACGCGAAACCGCAGAAATACTTGAATCAAGCGAGGGCGAGCTGGGTCAGATATTGTCTACTGCGGCCACCGAGATTTCCGAGCAAATCTCGACCAGCATCATGATAATCGAAGATGAGCCTCTGATCGCAATGGACATCGAAGACATGGTGACTTCGCTCGGCCACAAGGTTACCGGCATTGCCCGAACCCATACGGAGGCGATTGAACTCTTTAATCGCCAGAAGCCTGCGATGATCCTCGCAGATATTCAACTCGCGGACGGAAGCTCCGGCATTGACGCGGTCAACGAAATTTTGGAATCAGCCGATATCCCTGTTATTTTCATTACTGCATTCCCCGAACGCCTGTTGACAGGCGACAGGCCCGAGCCCGCCTTTCTCGTCACCAAGCCATTCAACCCGGACATGGTCAAAGCCTTGATCAGCCAAGCTCTTTTCTTTCAGGGTATCGCGGAGGGCCGCAACTGAGAAATATTTGAAGTTGCCGGGAACGAAAGCTGATCCTGCGCATTTTGTCGGCAGAAGCATTCTTCGGCAAAGGAGCAATCATCATGCTGTATTACACTCTGGTCTTTCTTGTCATTGCATTGATAGCAGGCGCGCTTGGTTTCGGCGGCATTGCAGGCACATCCGCAGGCATCGCGCAGATTCTGTTTTACGTGTTTCTGGTCCTGTTCGTGCTCTCGCTGTTGGCAAAACTGTTCCGAAAGGTGTGATCGGCGATACGAGGCGGTTTAACAGCAAGGTCAGCAGTTGAGAGGAAAACAGGTGCTCCCGGGTGAGTGACAAGGGCAGTCAATCTTGGCAGGGCGAGGCCGATGATTTCGAAGTCATCGCTGCGCTTGCTCTTGGACTGGCTGGGACGGATTGCGGCGTAAGCATTCAGGATCGCAGCCTTCGCTATCGCTACATTTTCAATCTGCCCGAATGTTGGGGCGTTTTGCCCGGCTCTGCAGTTGACGACGTGTCCATCTACGGACCGCACCTTGGAGAGAAGCTATTGTTGGCAAAGTCAGCGCTCGCCGCCACCGGTGAGCCGCAAAAGCTGACAACCATTGCAAAAGACCGGATCATATCTTTTTCGATTGACCTGCTTTCCCTTGCGGATCGATCCGTGCTGATCATAACAAAAATCCACGACATAACGCACGCAAGAAAGCGCGAAGCGACACTCCGGACGCTCCTGCTCGAATTAAGCCACCGATCAAAAAACCTGATGGCAATCATACAAGGCCTGGCTACGCAATCAGCCAAATATTCTCCTTCCATTGAAAGCTTTATCAAATCGTTCACCGGCCGACTTCAAGCAGTCTCCGGCGCGCAGGATGTTCTGGTGGATTCAAATTGGCAGGGTGCCAAGCTGTTTGAATTGGCGCGTCGCCAACTCCTGCTTGCGGAAGCGGATCATGACACAAATGTGATATTTGAGGGGGAAGACATTGAGCTCGACCCCAATCAATCCCTGCATATTGGTTTGGCGCTGCACGAGCTTGCAATGTCGGCCGCAACGCCCACTCAAAAAAGCGTTGGGTTAAAGCGGGTTTCACTAAAGGCCAAGATCCAAAAGGTTGCCGATCGCGAGCTCGTTTTGTTGGAATGGACCAGCGCTCCCGGATTGGATGAACTTGCGACGCCGAGTGATTTTGGTTCGGTACTGCTTGAGAAAGTCGTCCCCGCTGCCGTGTCAGGTGTCGTTCACAAAAACCAGACGGATGAGGGCGTAACCTGGAATCTGACCTTCCCGCTTCGCCCCGAAATGCCCAAACCAAAAGATAAAAAGCGCCGCTCAGTGAGAGTGTCACCGCTCAAATGATTTCGATACAAGCCAATCTAACGGTGTGCGATCATCAGCAGCTGCCGTTCATGCAACGATCAATCGCGTATCCCGCACTGTAGAAAAATCGTAGCCCAACATGTCAAAAGACATTGCGGCCCCGGTTGCGGCGGTTAGTTTGGCCCTCGAAGGGCGATACATGAAAAGAATTGCACCCATTGCTGTGTTGTTATCCGTTGCGGCGATTGGCACGGGGATGACAATGTTTGTGAACGCCGCTGCAAACCGCGCGGCCCAATCACAATTCGATTTGATCGCAAACGAGGCAACAGACAGGCTTGATCGGCGTATCAACCGGCAGCTCCTTTTGCTGATGGCGACAGCTGCGCACGTGGAAACGAGCAGCACACCGCTGGTGCGCGCGGATTTCGCCAGTTTTATAGAGGCGCTCGATCTTGCCAAAAACAACCCGGGCATGCGCGGCATCGGGTTCGCGCCGTTGATGGATAGGGGCCGGGAGGCCGAGGTCGAGGCGCTCATCAGCTCCAATTACGGGACAGACTTGAAAATTTGGCCGCAGACTGCGCAATCCTTGCGCACCCCCGTCATACTTCTGGAGCCGGATGAGCCTCGCAGTCGCGGCGCGTTGGGCTATGACATGTTCAACAACGATATCCGGCGCCGCGCTATGCAGGCAGCACTTGAGTCCGGCGAAGCCAACGCCACCGCGCCAGTAAGGCTGGTCACAGAAAAGGCAGGTGAGGAACAAAATGGGTTCCTCGTCTACCTTCCGGTCAAACTCAAGTCGTTCGGCACCCGGTTGACAGGCGTGAACACCGACGTCATCGGCTTCGTTTACGCCCCTTTCCGCGCCGGCGATCTGCATAGCACTGCCTGGGCATCGTATGAACTGCCAGCCTTGTTCAAAACCAGTGATACTCTGGCAGGCGGCGCTGTTTTGGCACAGTCACCTGATTTTGATGCGGAGTCGGCCAAAGGTTCGTTCAAAGCGGATCGGGAAATCAACGTGGCCGGTCGCAAGTGGCGCATTCAATTTGTCTCGACAGAGGCCTTTGCCGGGAGCAATTGGCAGATAGGCACGTGGCTCTTGGGTATCGTTTCCATGTTGTTTGCGGCCGCGCTGGCGACTTCAACGCGCGCGCAGCTCCTGTCCGTTGAAACCGCTCATAGGCTCGCCGCAGTCTCCCTGCAGGCTTCGGATGACAAGGACATGATGCTTCAAGAAATGAAGCATCGCATCAAGAACTCCATCGCACGCGTTCTGGCCATTGCCCGGCAAACCGCCTCTGGTGCCGGGAGCGTGGAAGATTTCACAAATTCATTCTTTTCACGGCTGCAATCCATGTCGGCAGCGCAGGAACTTTTGACACGGTCACACTGGGAGAAGGCGGATTTGCGCGAGTTGCTCGACGGCGAGCTTCGCCAGATTTTGGGTGACAGCTGGAGCAGGTGCCGCCTGTCGGGTGAAAGCATCAGTCTCAACGCGCGCGCCACACAGGCTCTTGGCTTGACCTTTCATGAATTGGCGACCAACGCGCTTAAGTACGGTGATCCAAAAGGCATCGAATCAGGGCTTGCAGTCCATTGGAAATTTGTCAAATCCGGCAGCAAGGATGTTCTGGTCATCGAGTGGCACGAGCCCGGAGGATCAATGAAAGCCGAAGAAAAAGCTGGATTTGGCTCAAAGCTGATCAAGATGAATGTCGAGCGTGAACTTGGCGGGACAATGGAGCGGGTGACAGACAAGCAAGGTCTTGTCATACGGCTGACACTGCCTCGGCAGTCAATTGCCTGAAACTTGCACGCACAACTGCTGGCAATCGTTCAATGACTTGCCTTTTCTGGTTCTGCTGTAACGGTCTGCCGGCTTTCCGCGCGCGCCTCTTCAAGCCGGGTTGTGATCAGTTCAAGCACGCCTGCATGCGGCCTGGCGGTTGCGTCATCGTCAGTTGAGGCAAACCATGCGGCGACAATCATCGGAACAGTGCCAAACTTCCCCTTCAGTCTGCGGCGCATGAATTCAATACGCTCTGCAGGTGGATCGACAAGATAGACAAGAACAAGGGCCTGAGTCTGGCCAATCGGGCCGACGTCTCCTGTCAGCGGCGAGCTTGCATTTTCGTCGAGCATCATATGTGGCACGCCAGCCGCGCTTAATGAGGCTGAGAGCGCAATTGTAGCCGCAAAGTTAATGCTGCCGGGGGCAGGGAGAAGCATGATTGAGCGGTCTTCGGTTGATCCTGGAATGTCTGCGTCAGAAACAAAAACAGCATCCAGGACAGCGGAGAACTCTGTTGAAAGGTCCGTCTGATCACTGGCGGACAGTCGGCGCTGCAAGCGGTCATTTTCTGCCAGCATCAGTCCGGGAACGGCGATAGTCTTCAGAAAATCAGCCATTGTTGCGTCAGAGAGCGATTTCTCCGAAATGGTGACAGCGTCTGAGCGGTCTCTTGCCAGAAGCCTGTGATAAAATGTCTGCGCGGGCGTCAAAGCCGGCGCTGAACCGAACAGGATATCTAGAAATCCGAGGCCTTCGACATGTTTGCCAATGACAGCGAGGCAGATGGTCAGTGGGGTGGCCAACAGCAATCCAACCGGCCCCCAAAGCGCTGTCCAGAATGCTGCTGCAGCGATGACAGCCACGGGAGAAAGCCCGGCGCTGTGGCCGAACGCCAGAGGCTCAATGACATGGCCTACGATAGGCTCCGTCACGAGAAACAGCCCGGCGACCATCAGTGGCAGTGTCCAGTCTGGGCTGATGGCGGCTGCAAGCAAAATTGGAAAAACTGCGGCCAATATTGAGCCGACATACGGAATGAACCGCATGAGCGCGGTGAAAACGCCCCAAAGCGCTGCCGCTGGTACACCCATAAGCCAAAGCGAAACGCCTACGAAAATTCCGAAACTGCAATTGACCAGCGCCTGCATGATGAACAGTTTGCTGATTTTCGAACCGGCATCATTCATTGCCGCAGTTGTCTTGAGCAGGTCACCCCGTCCGGCGAGCCGGATCAGCCGGTCCCGCAAATCCTCTCTTTGAAACAGAAAGAAAATGCCAAAAATCGCGACAAGAATGGTTTGCACGATTGGATGCAGCAGCGGGCTTATGATCCCGAGATAGGAACTCAAAAAGCCCGGCTCTGAGGTCATGACGGCAATGTTCTTGGGTGCTGCGACGGTGGCGGCTTTTCCGGGCTGCTGCTCGGCGTCAAGCTCCGCTCCTAATCGGCCCAGCATGTCGCCAGCGCCGCCAAACATGCTGTTGCCGGATGACAGATTGCGTACACTTTTGATTTTTGCCCGAAGGTTTGTTTCATACGCTGGCAGTTCTGCAGTGAGTGCGGCGACCTGTTTGGAGACCAGATATCCAACACTGCCAGCAATTATGAACATAGTGGAAACCACCACTGTGATGGCAAGCGCCTTCGGCACTCGTCGCTTTTGCAAGCCTTTGACTGCCGGCGTCAAAAGAAATGTGAAAAGCACTGCCAATGCCACGGGAACAAGCACATCGCGCCCGAAATAGAGAAAACCGCAGGCAAGCGCTGCAATAATCATGACATGTGCAGCAAATGCCACTTTGTCATCCTTGCTTGTCTCACGGAAGAATGTTGCTGGCAGTGGTCGCATCAAGATCCCCGAAATTCTTGCGCTTGTGCTGTAGTGAATACAGCGCTCAATTTATTTGATTGAGGGCGAAACAGCGTTGGGCCCAATCCTCGGCATTGGATAGATCCGCAAATTTTCACTTGGAATTTTGCTTGGAACCTGCGCTTTTCCCGTCTGAGCTTTTGGATCGTTCATCAACGCGGGCCGCACCCTTTTTGAGCGGCTTGCCGGTCGCTGCTTCAACGTCTTTTTCTTCCTTGCGCGTTTGCTTCAGGAGTGCCGAGGCGGCAGATTTTCCGGTTGGAGTGGGGGCATTTTTGACTGACATTGCGGGCTCCTTTGGAATGCCTGGGTAAGACGAAAAGCTTTGTGATCGGAACAAATGGACCACTTGGCTCACAACGCATCGATCCCGAGTTGGTTCCAGCGTGCCTGAAATTCTGGCATCGCTGCGCATCTCCTTCGATATGCCCGCGCAATGGACTTGCCGAAATGTGCCATGCGGCAAGCCTGAGCCACAAAACGGGCAAATACGGCATTGCCAATGTTCCTTATTTGTTCTAATTATTCCAAATGTCTATCTCCGGTGCTCCAGCAGTGTTGCGTTTGGCTCGGGCGAATCCTGCCCGCAATGAATCACGAGTCCCGGTGACATTCGAGGCGGTGCGGGCTGCGGTTGCAGATGCGCCGCTCAATGAGATTATGCCTGTCGCGCCGGGCGACCATGCGGCGGCGCTTGGTTTTGCGCTGGCTTGGGCAGTAATGGCGACGAAGGGCAGCACCGAAAGCGGCGTGATTTTCTGGGCTGCTCCCGAGCAGGATTTTTTTGAGGATGGTTTGCCGAACGCTGAAGGGCTGGCACAGTTTGGCCTTTCGCTTGACCGGCTTCTGATGGTCCGGACCAATTGCCAGGCGGATGCGCTCTGGTCAGTGGAGCAGGCATTGGCCACGCCTGAAACAACGGCGCTGTGCGCTGTCTCACCATCCAGAAAACCGTTGAGCCTGACCGCCACGCGGCGGCTTCTCCTGACAGCGGAAAAGCATAAAACGCGCTGCATCCTGCTCCGGCAGGATTTGGCCGGGACGAGTGCGGCATGGAGCCGTTGGCAGATCAGCGCCGCACCAAGCCAAGGTGAGGAGCGGGAACTGGGCCGCCCTTCATTCAAGGCTCACCTTGCAAGGAGCCGCGCGGGTAATTCCGGCCTTAATTTCAATCTTGTATGGGATATTCACAGTCATGCTTTCCGTGATGGAGAAAGCGGGAATAACGCCGCAATGGATGGCGCTGTGGCTTCCGCGTTTGTCGGCGGACCGGCTGATGCGGATGAACGCAGCGCCGCCTGATAGCCGTCCGCTCGTCATTTATGACAAGATCAAAAACGCTTTCATGCTGACCGCGCTTGACCGGCGGGCGAGCGCCTGCGGGCTTCAGATCGGGATGGCGCTTGCCGATGCGCGGGCGATCCAGCCCGATCTCGTCGCGCGTGAAGCCGAGCCAGCGGCGGATGCAAAGCTTTTGGATGAAATCGCCGCATGGTGCGAACGCTTCACGCCGGTTGTCGTGATTGATCCGCCGCACGGGCTTTTGCTGGATGTGACGGGCTGCGCGCATTTGTTTGGCGGCGCAGAAGCGCTGCTTGACGAGGCGGTGCGGCGGATAAAGGTGGAGGGCTTTTCCGTGCGCGCCGCAATTGCTCCAACTCCGGGCGCGGCTTGGGCATTTTCACGCATTGGCGTAATGCGGGTTGTTGAACAGGACGGACTAAAAGAAGCCTTGGCCGGGTTGCCGATTGCAACCCTGCGTCTTCTGCCGCAATCCGCCGCCTTGTTGCGGCGGCTTGGCCTGAAAACCATTGGTCAGATCATGGATGCGCCGCGCCAGCCGTTTGCCGCCCGTGCCGGACAGCATGCAATGCTGCGGCTTGATCAGGCGCTGGGCCGCGCGCCGGAAGCGCTCACACCAAGACGCCCGCCGCCGCCGTTGTTTGCGCTGCGACGGCTGGTCGAGCCGGTGCTGACCATGGAAGCAGTGCTGATTGTCACCGAGGCATTGTGCGCTGACCTTTGCGCGCAGCTGGATGAACGGGGTTCGGGCGCAAGGCTTTTGCGGCTCTCTCTCTTCGGAGTGGATAACCGCGTGCGCACTGTCCAGCTTGGGCTCAGCCGAGCCGAATCTGACCCCGTTACCATGCTGCGGCTCTTGCGCGAGCGGCTTGATGTCTCGCCGGAGGCATTGGAGGCGGAGTTTGGCTTTGATGCAGCGCGGCTGGATGCGGTGGAAATCACTCCGATTATCCTGCACCCGACCGATCTTGCGCCGAAAGCCGGACGCGACAAGGAGGCAGAAGCACGGCTGATCGACCGGCTGACAGCGCGGCTTGGGCAGGCGCGGATCGGGCGGCCTGAGTTGAATTCAGTGCATGCTCCTGAGCGGGCAAATGGCTGGGCGGTAGCAGAAACCAGAGCAGGGGAGTTGCCCGCCCCGATGCAGGACGGCGTGATGCGGCGGCCCTTGAGGTTGTTCGCCCGCGCGCAGATTGTCGAGGCGATAGCCTCAATGCCCGACGGGCCGCCAATGCGTTTCCGCTGGCGGCGTGTCTTGCATGATGTCATCCGGGCCGAAGGACCGGAGCGGATCACGCCGGATTGGCTGCGCGCGCCAAACGGTCGGCCGCGCGATTATTACCGTGTCGAGGACAGGGACGGGCGGCGCTACTGGCTTTACCGTGAAGACCATGAAGAAGCGCCGCGTTGGTATCTGCACGGACTGTTCGCATGAGCGGTTTTGCAGATCTCTGTGTGAGCACGAACTTCTCATTCCTGCGCGCCGCCTCGCACGCGGAGGAATTGGTTGAGACCGCCAAGGCGCTCGGCCATGCCGGCATCGGCATTGCCGACCGCAACTCGCTGGCGGGGATTGTCCGCGCCCATTCAGTTGCCAAGGAGCAGGGCTTGCGGCTTGCCGTGGGCACGCGGCTGGTGTTCCGCGACGGCACGCCTGACATTCTCGCTTACCCCAAAGACCGCCCCGCCTATTCGCGGCTGACACGGCTGTTGACCCTCGGTAACCGCCGCGCGCCCAAGGGCGAGTGCTGGCTGGATTTCGAGGATTTCCTCAGCCATTGCCAAGGGTTGCAGGCGATAGTTATTCCGGATCTGCAGATAGGCGCATTGCCGGACACGGTGCTGGCAACCTGCCTGGAAACCGTACGCAAAACATGCGGAGAAGTCTGGCTTGCCGCGCGGTTTGTTTTCGACGGCGAGGACCGGCGGCGCATCCGGCTTCTAAAGAAGCTTGCAGCAGAGACCGGTGCCAGGCTGATCGGCACGAGCGAACCCCTGCACCACATCCCGGAACGCAGGGCGCTTTTGGACGTTTTGACCTGCATCCGTGAGAAGACCACGCTCGACACCTCCGGGCGGTTGCTGGCTGCAAATGCAGAGCGGCATTTGAAGACCGGAGAAGAAATGGCGCGGCTTTATCGCGACGCGCCGCAAGCCGTAAGCGAGACGCTGCGCTTTCTGGACGGCGCGAAATTCTCGCTGGATGAGCTGAGCTACCAGTATCCCGACGAGACCGTAGAGGGTTACGCCAATCCGCAGGCCGCGCTGGAATCCCTGTCATGGCAAGGCGCGGCGCGGCGCTATCCGGACGGCATTCCCGATGGTGTCCGGGCCTCGTTGGAACGCGAACTTGATATCGTGGCGCATCTCAACTACGCGCCCTATTTCCTGACTGTCGCCGACATTGTGCGCTTTGCCCGCGAGGAGAGAGGCATCCTCTGCCAGGGACGGGGATCAGCAGCGAACTCCACCATCTGCTATGTGCTGGCTGTGACCGCAGTAGACCCCGCGACCACCTCGCTTCTGTTTGACCGGTTCATTTCCACCGAGCGCAACGAGCCGCCAGACATTGACATCGACTTCGAACATGAGCGGCGCGAGGAAGTCATCCAGTATGTCTACGGGAAGTACGGCCGCCACCGCGCGGCACTGGCCTCAACGCTGATCTGCTACCGCAGCCGCAGCGCCATCCGCGATGTCTGCAAAACATTCGGCTATTCGGAAGACCGCATCGCCTCGCTGACCAAAATGCAGCAATGGTGGTCGAAGGGCACCAGCCGGAAAGACCTTGCCACACTTGGGCTGGACATGAGTGACGCACGTCTGATCACATGTCTGAAGCTGGTCGAAGAATTGCGCGATTTCCCGCGTCATCTTTCCCAGCATGTCGGCGGCATTGTCATCACACGTGACCGCCTCGACGATGTCGTGCCCATTCAAAATGCCGCGATGGAAGATCGCACGGTTGTCGAGTGGAACAAGGATGATCTTCAGGCGCTGAAAATCCTGAAAGTCGACATGCTGGCGCTCGGCATGCTGACCTGCCTGCGCAAGGCTTTTACCATGGTCGAACAATCCTATCCGCTATGGGATGGTGAAGGTGGCAGGCTGACACTGGACTCCATGCCGAAGGAAGATGCTTCCGTCTATCGCATGCTGCACCGCGCCGATTCGATTGGCACTTTTCAGGTCGAAAGCCGCGCACAAATGTCGATGCTGCCGCGGCTGAAGCCGATATGCTTCTACGACCTCGTCATTGAAGTCGCCATCGTCCGCCCCGGTCCGATCCAAGGCGGCATGGTGCATCCCTATCTTAGGCGCAAGCAGGGACTGGAGAAGACAACTTACCCGTCCAAAGCCTTGGAGGCGGTACTTCACCGCACCTTGGGCGTCCCGTTGTTTCAAGAGCAGGCGATGCAGATCGCGATTGTCGCCGCCGGGTTCTCGCCGCCCGAGGCCGACAAGCTGCGCCGCGCAATGGCGACCTTCCGGCGGGTTGGAACCATCGGCTTGCTGCGCGACAAGTTCGTCAATGGCATGATCAAAAATGGCTACGAGCAGGCATTTGCCGAAGCCAGCTTCAAGCAGATCGAGGGCTTTGGTGAATATGGCTTTCCCGAAAGCCATGCCGCAAGCTTCGCGCTCCTTGTCTACGCCTCCTGCTGGCTGAAATGCCACTATCCGGATGTGTTCGCCGCGGCACTTTTGAATTCACAGCCAATGGGCTTTTATGCGCCATCAGAAATCGTCCGGGACGCCGGCGAGCACGGTGTCGAAATGCGCCCGCCTGATGTCAATTTTTCCGACTGGGACAACAAGCTTGAAGAAGGCCCCGCCGCCGTCGAAAACCTGCACGCGCGCCATGCCGAAATGCGCCCTGACGTTCATTCAACCCATGCCGTCCGGCTCGGCTTCCGGCAGATCACGGGCCTTCGTGAAGAGGAACTGACGCGGCTCGCCGCCCTGCGTGGCAAAGGCTATGACTCAGTGCGCGATGTCTGGCTGCGCGGCGCGGTATCCGTCTCGACCATCGAGCGACTTGCCGATGCCGACGCGTTCCGCTCTCTGGGCTTGGACCGACGCGATGCGCTCTGGGCGGCGAGGGGCTTGAACCGCGTCGGCGGACAAGAGGACCTGCCGCTGTTCTCCGTCACGTTCGACCCGACACGCGAGAAGGATTACGGCCTGCCTTCAATGCTGATCGGCGAGCATGTGGTTGAAGACTACCGCACCATCGGCCTATCGCTTAAAACCCACCCCGCTGCCTTACTGCGTGATGAGTTGAACCTGCGCGGCGTCACGCCGTCCGAGGAACTGGCAGGTTTGAAAACCGGCGCAAAAGTGCGTGTTGCAGGCCTCGTTCTGGTGCGCCAGCGCCCGGGCACAGCGTCCGGCGTCATCTTCATGACTTTGCAGGATGAGGGCCATGTCGCCAATGCAGTCGTGTGGCCGAAAATCTTCGAACAATTCCGCGCCGAAGTGCTTGGCTCGCGTTTTTGTGCGGTCGACGGCTATGTGCAAAACGAGAGCGGCGTTTTGCATGTCATTGCCAGAAGGATCATGGATTACTCGCCGCTGCTGGCAAGGCTTTCCAATGCCGAATTCACAAGCACAGTGACAAATGCCGATGAAGTTAAACGTCCGGTCGAGGCGGACTCACGCCAGCACCCGCGCAATGTGCGCCATAAGCTCAGCTTCGGCCCGGTGGCAAAAGTTATGCCAAAGGGCCGCAATTTTCATTAAACAAACAACCGCTCCTCGGTATAGAAGTGAAAATTGACGAAATTTTAGACCCAGCAACTCCCAGCGCCACCATGCCCATCATGATAATCATCGGCGATTGCAGGGTTTTATGTGACGTTGCAGCTGAAAATTCCAGCCAAAAGCAGTAGATGACCGACGCTCACGATGCCGCCCCGCACAAGCACCGGAAAATCAAAAAAGAAAAAATGGTGCCAGAAGAGGACCATTATGAACGTCTATCTATATGTTTTAATTGAATATTTCACAATATGATTTATCGTGCGCCAACACCCGTGCCAACGCAACATTTCACTGTTTTGGTGCGAATCCGCGGGACAAAAAAGTCAATAAAATCAATGCGTAATTTTTTTCATTCTCGCGATGGAATTCTTGCATAAATCAATGTCACCGAGCAATATTTTGGAGAGATAGGAAGCTTTCAAATTGCCATTTCACCCTTTTTGTCCATAAGGGCCTTATAAATCAAAATCAGAAAATCCCCAACTTGTATCATAATCAGACGAAGCGATTCGCGTCATGGACGAAAGCAGGGAGATGAATCCGAAGTTTCGCGGGTAGCATGCC
The DNA here is from genome assembly GCA_031423755.1 of Phyllobacteriaceae bacterium. GTDB lineage: Bacteria > Pseudomonadota > Alphaproteobacteria > Rhizobiales > Rhizobiaceae > JANMEX01. The sequence goes on from JANPGC010000273.1 coordinate 15,415, forward strand.
GAGACTTGCTAAATATCCTTTTTGTTGAACTTCGAAGACAAGGATAATTGCGATTAACAGGATCTGGCGCGAGCTTGATTGAAAACTACGCGTACTCAAGCTAGCTCAACATTCAGAAGATGTCACATGGCGCTTCGGAACACGACATTAAGTTCAATAGCCTTTGACAATTTCAGCTTTGATCTGGCGAACAGCGCCGACTTGGGCGGCGATGGCGGATGTGAACATTCTTGCATCTGTCAGCAACGACGCAAAATCATAACCTTGGGCGAAAGCGCGCTGAATCATTTCTGCTGATCCAGTGTGAAGTCCGGCCATTCGTCCCGCCGCTTTGGTACGAGTGGCGATTGTTGCAATTGCATCCAGGACCTCTGATGCAGACGGATCCAGTGTCGGCTCATATCCCATCGACAGGCCAAGGTCGGAGGGACCGACGTAAACGCCGTCAACGCCTTCGACCGAGAGAATAGCGTCAAGATTGGCAAGAGCTTCGCGCGTTTCGATCATCGCGAAAACCAGAATGGTTGTGTTGGCAGATTTCACATATCCGGCGCCGTGGACCATATTGGCCCGGGTCGGTCCGAACGAGCGGCTGCCAACTGGCGCATAGCGTGACGCCTGCACGAGGCGCTCTGCGTCGCCGACAGTATTGACCATTGGGCAAATGATACCCTCGAACCCCGCATCCAGGCATTTCATGATGATGCCCGGCTCGTTCCAAGGAACTCGGGCAAATACCGGCGCTGGCAAGCCCTGCAATACCTGGATCATGGTAAGGGCCATCTGGTAGTCAATCAGGCCGTGCTGTAGATCGACTGTCATCATGTCAAAGCCTTGCCGGCCCATGATTTCAGCTGTTACGGGCGATGGAAGTGCGCACCAACCGTTGACGGCTTTTCCCCCGGACGTGAAAAAGGCGCGTAAGTCTTTGGTCATGATGATCCTATGCAGGCGTTGCGAGCCAGTCCATCAAATGGGTGGCCGTGGCTTCTGGTTTTTCCAAGGGCGGAAGGTGGCCTGCGCCGGCAATGATCGCAAGCCGCGATTGCGGCATAAGTGCATGCATCTTTTCGTGCCTGTCGCGTGGGCAAAGACGGTCTTCCTCCCCCATCAAGACCAGAGCCGGGCCTTTATAAGCCGAAAGCGTTGCAGTTTGGTCAGGTCGATCCCGCAAGGCAATGGATTGTCGGGCAAAAACTTCGGACCCAAGCGCGAGCGCCATATCCATGCAAAGGTCGAGGATTGATTTCGTGTCGGGGCCAGCGGCAAGATAGTTCGGCTTCATTTCGTCACGCATCACAGATTCAAGGCTGCCAGCCAGTGCCTTGGCGATTTGTGGTGCCCGTCGGCTTTTCGCTTGTGCACTCTCAGCCAGTGGATTTGTATCCAGAAGCGCCAGCCGCTCAACCCGATCCGGGGCTTGCGCTAGTATTTCCATTGCAACAATGCCGCCCATCGATAGTCCGGCCAGTGCAAATAGCGGCGGTGCCGTTGCGAGAATGGTGGCAGCAAGTTCTGCCATCGTTTCATGACCAGTTGGCAGCGCATGGATAATTTGGCGCGGAGTAGCGGAAAACCCGCCCCACATCCGAGCATCGCACATCATGCCGGGTATCAGGACCAGCGGTGTCATTTCACCCGCCGCGCTCCTTCTTTGAGTGTCGCAAGTTTTGCCCAAGCAATTTCAGGATCAACCGCACCAAAACCCGCAAATGTTCCAAACCCACAATCAGATCCGGCAATCACGCGGTCTTTCCCGAGAATATTGGTAAAACGCTCAAGCCGCTGGGCAACAAGATCAGGATGTTCGACAAAATTCGTCGTGGTATCCACAGCGCCGGGTATGAGTATCTTGTCGTCCGGAATCTCGGCCGCACGATCACGGAAGACGGTCCACTCATGGCCATGGCGAGGGTTGGCTGTTTCAAACAGGATGTAGGTTGCCGGAACCTTCATCAACAGCGGGAACACTTTGGACATGTCGATATCGCAGACGTGAGGTCCCTCATAATTACCCCAACAAATATGTAGGCGGATGCGATCGCGCGGCAATCCTTTCAGTGCCTGCTCCAGCGCTTCTACATGGGTGGCTGCGATCTTGAGAAACTCGCTGTCCGACAGATCGGCGAACAGCATATGGCGCGACAAGGCAAGGTCCGGGCAATCCAGTTGCAGATCGAGACCCGCGTCCAAAATTGTGCGGTATTCTTCCGCCATTGCGTCTGCGAGTGCGGACAGATAGGCCTCGCGGGTAGCGTAGTGAGCGTTCTGTAAAAAGAGGCTGATAACACCCGGTGACGCTGCGTTCATGAATCCGTGTTCAACGTCGTGAGCTGCCATGGCGGATTTGAGGTTGGCAATATCCTTTTGCAGCTCTCCCTGACCCTTTGATGTCACAGGTCCGACGCATTGCGGACGAGCATATTGCGGCGTTCCACCTTCTTTTGCCAAGCGGTCAAGGAAGGTCGGAAACAGCTTCAGATCAGCTGGCGCATTGCGCGGGCTGTCGCCATCAAAGCCGT
>JANPGC010000274.1:0-4219 GCA_031423755.1 Phyllobacteriaceae bacterium
GTCGGCGTCAACTGGCGGCGCGGCGATCAAGGGGAATTGATCGCTGGCGTGACATAGGGTTCCATTAAAATTGCGACGGACTTGTTGAGGCCGATGCAAGGATTTTCCGGCATGAGAGGAGATTGAATTTTGAAGTTTGACTGAAATCGTCCAGGTGACCCTTATGCTTCTCAAGTTTGCGCAAGACAATGCCGGCAATTTCACAATTGGCCTCAGCCTGCTGCTGGTGCCGGTCATGGGGGCGGTTGTGGGCGGCGTGGAATTTTCCAGCATAACTCGCGAGGGAAATCAGTTGCAAGCGTCCGTGGACTTTGCCTTGGTAGAGGCGGCGTCAAACTATGATCGCGACTTGACTGCCGTTGAGCTCGACACGCTGGCGTCAAGAATGTTTGAAACCGATCTTGCCACCGCAGGGATTACCGGCGCTGATTTCAATTATCTCGGCGCAGTTCAGGACGCGGCCGGCAATGTGACCATAAGCGCGCGCGGCACCAAGCCTTTTACTGGCGACCTTTCAACCATTTTTAATAGCACAATCGAGCGCCAGTCTGCCGTTCTTCGTGAAATTGGCGGCACGGCTTGCGTGCTTGCCTTGTCGAACACTGCTTCACGCGCCATCAATCTGAACGGCACGACGGATGTCGCGCTGGACGGCTGCGTGCTGGCGGCCAACTCGACCGCTTCCGATTCGGTCGATCGCTCAGGCTCGGCCAATCTGGCAGCCGCCTGCATCCAGACCGCCGGGCGCACCATGGGCATTTCTGACGATGCGCGGGTTGCCCTTGGCTGTGGCAAGCCGCGCGAGAAGAGCTTCCGTACCAAGGATCCGCTGGCATCGCTAGTGCCGCCATCCGGCGTCGGCTGCGCCAATCTCAACATCCCTGGCGGCAAAGGCCTCAAGCAGGTCAATCCGGGCGTTTATTGCAACAACACCCTGACCGTCAACGGTGGGTCAAAGGTCCGTTTCAACGCAGGCACCTATGTTTTTAAGGGAACGGATATCAGCGTCCTTGGCGGCGCAGAGGTCACGGGCACGGATGTGACGATATTTCTCTACAGCGGGGCCAATCTCAACATTGCGGCCAACGCGATCTACTCAATGTCCGCGCCCACAACCGGACCTTACGCCGGCATTGCCATCTATAGCGAGAAGTCCAATCCGGTGAACATCAAGCTAAATGGCGGCTCGACGCAGTCGGTCCAGGGCTTCGTCTACAATCCGTCCGGCACAGTAGACTTCAGCGGCAACTCAGCCACAACCAGCGACCAGTGTATCCGCATCGTCGCCAACACCATGACAATGACCGGAACGTCCAAGCTCAAAGCCAACTGCACGGCAGAGCTTGGCGGCAAGGACATCAAGACAGTCAAACAAATCCGGCTGGTGAATTGATCTTCGCACGGGGCGGCGGCCAGGTTACGCGGCTCACCCCAGATTCAATTCCTTGAAGAAATCATTGCCCTTGTCGTCAATCACAATAAACGCCGGGAAATCCTCGACTTCGATTTTCCACACCGCTTCCATGCCGAGTTCCGGATATTCCAGCACTTCGACGTGTTTGATGCAGTCTTGGGCGAGGCGTGCGGCGGGGCCGCCGATGGAGCCGAGGTAGAAGCCGCCGTGGTTCTTGCAGGCTTCGCGCACTGCTGCCGAGCGGTTGCCCTTGGCGAGCATGACCATTGAGCCGCCGAAGGACTGGAACTGGTCGACATAGCTATCCATGCGGCCAGCGGTTGTCGGGCCGAACGAGCCGGAGGCATAGCCCACAGGCGTCTTGGCGGGGCCGGCGTAATAGACCGGGTGGTCCTTCATGTACTGCGGCATGCCGAGACCGGCTTCGAGGCGCTCACGGATTTTGGAATGTGCCATATCGCGCGCGACGATGATCGTGCCGTTCAGCGACAGGCGCGTCTTTACGGGGTGTTTTGAAAGTTCGGCGAGTATGGCTGCCATGGGCCGGTTCAGATCAATCCTGACCATGTGACCGGACATTTTGGTCTCGTCCACGTCGGGCATGAAGCGGGCAGGGTTGTGCTCCAGTTGTTCGATGAACACGCCATCCTTTGTGATCTTGCCCAGCGCCTGCCGGTCAGCCGAGCAGGAAACACCAAGGCCGATCGGCAGCGAGGCGCCGTGGCGGGGCAGGCGGATGACGCGCACGTCGTGGCAGAAATATTTGCCGCCAAACTGCGCGCCGACGCCGAGCGATTGGGTGAGCTTGAAGACTTCTTCCTCCATCGCCAGATCGCGGAAGGCGTGGCCCGCCTCGTCGCCTTTGGTTGGCAGCGAGTCCAGATAGCGGGTGGAGGCGAGCTTGACTGTTTTCAGAGTCTGCTCGGCGCTCGTGCCGCCGATGACGATGGCGAGGTGATACGGTGGGCAGGCCGAGGTGCCGAGGGTGAGGATTTTCTCCTTCAGGAAGGCCAGCATCCGGTCATGTGTCAAAAGCGAGGGCGTGCCCTGATAGAGGAAAGTCTTGTTGGCCGAGCCGCCGCCCTTGGCGACAAACAGGAATTTGTAAGCGTCTTCGCCTTCCTCATAAATTTCGATCTGGGCAGGCAGGTTGTTCTTTGTGTTCTTTTCCTCAAACATCGAGATCGGCGCGAGCTGCGAATAACGCAGATTGCGGCGGTTGTAGCTGTCGAGAATGCCTTGGCCGAGAGCATCCTGATCGCCGCCCTCAGTCCAGACCCGGCGGCCCTTCTTGGCTGTCACAATCGCTGTGCCGGTGTCTTGGCACATCGGCAGGATGCCGCCCGCTGCAATATTGGCATTCTTCAACAGATCCCAGGCGACGAAACGGTCGTTCTCTGTGGCTTCAGGGTCATCAAGAATGTGCGCAAGCTGTTTCAAATGGCCGGGGCGCAGCAGATGATTGATGTCGCCAAACGCAGTCTCAGACAAGAGCCGCAGCGCTTCCGGCTCGACCACCAGCATATCCTGGCCACGAAAGGTCTCAACTTTCACAAAGTCCGAAGTCAGCTTGCGGTATTCGGTCTCGTCCATGCCGAGCTGGAAAAGGTCGTTGGCGGATGCATCGGCCATGGCAGGCTCCATCGAGAATTAGAAAAGGTCCAAATCTATCTAATCACTCGATCCAACCGCCACAATCCGCCTTTCGGCGCGCCAATCGATTTAGGCTCGCTTTGCGACCTCGATCCTTGCCATGTGCACGGCGATTTTTGCCTCCAGCATGTCGGGACTGATCGGTTTGGACAGATAATCGTCCATACCCGATTCGATGCAGCGGTCACGGTCGCCCTTGAGCGCGTGCGCCGTGACGCCGATGATCGGTGTTCTGGCCAGCCTGTTGGCCGCCTCAAATTCACGGATCGCAATGGTCGCTTCCATGCCGTTCATTTCCGGCATCGACACGTCCATCAAGATGATGGATGGCCGTTTGGCCTTCATGCATTCGAACGCCTTGCGGCCATTGTCGGCGATTTCATAGCGGAAGGGCAGGCCTTCGAGAATTTGCGTGAACACGATCTGGTTGACCGCATTGTCTTCCGCCACAAGAATGTCGAGCGCCCCTGCAGCGACCGAATGGACGTCTGTGGCAATCGACGCTGGCGCACTTGCGCTTGCCGGAGCAGACGTTGGTGTTTGAACTGTTGCAGAAGTTTGTGCCGGAGCGGTCTCTTTCTCCCGCGAAGGTGCAACCGTGACGCCAGCCATCCGCTCGCCGAGCTCTCCAAGGCTTTTCGGTGCTGGCAGAGCGCCGGACTCATGCTGGCTGGACCTTGTCTCACGGATGACGTTGACGATTGTGTCGAACAGCAGTGACGAACGCGCAGGTTTCATCAGATGCGCATTGATCGTCACGCCATCGAATTCCGCACCCTGCATCGCCGTGTCGACTGATGTCAGGAGTATGATTGGCATGCCCGCGAGCGCGGTGTCATTGCGGATCGCGCGCGCGACATCTGCGCCGTTCATCTCCGGCATGTGGTAGTCAAGAATCAGGACATCAACCTCAAGGCCGAGCGCCTTGGCCTGGCTCAAAACGGCAATGCCCTCGCGCCCGGCCGTCGCGGCGCAGGCGTCGAAGTGCCAGGATCGCATCTGCTCCAGAAGGATCGAGCGGTTGACCGGGTTGTCGTCAATGATCAGTATTCGCGCGCCATCGACGTCGAACGGCAGCATTTTCTTGCGGACTGTCGCGCCATGAACCGGCACAGAAATTGTAAACCAGAACGTCGAGCCTTCGCCGGGCTC
>JANPGC010000275.1:0-16535 GCA_031423755.1 Phyllobacteriaceae bacterium
GCGCGAATATGTGCGCGGGCTCTATTGGCTGAAAATGCCTGAGTATGCCGGGACCAATGCGCTCGACGCTGAGCGGCCGCTGCCGGATTTTTACTGGACCGGCGAAACAGACATGAACTGCATGCGCCAAGTCATTGGCGAGACAATGGAAAATGCACACGCACACCACATTCAAAGACTTATGGTGACCGGAAATTTCGCGCTGTTGGCAGGTATAAGCCCGCCTCAGATTGAGGAATGGTATCTGGCCGTTTACGCTGACGCGTATGAATGGGTGGAACTGCCGAACACCCATGGAATGGTCTGCTTTGCCGACGACGGCTATCTTGCCTCCAAACCATATGCGGCGTCGGGCGCATACATCGACCGAATGTCAGACTATTGCGGCGGCTGCACGTTTGATGTAAAAAAGAAGACAGGCCCGAAAGCCTGTCCGTTCAACTATCTCTATTGGAATTTCCTAATCGAGAATGAGGCGAAGCTGCGCAAGAACCAGCGCATGTCAGTCATTTACGGCAACCTCAACCGCATGGAACCAGCGCGACGAGACGAGATTACCGCAAGCGCCGCCGTGTTCCTCGGCAGTCTGACTCCATGGAAACCGGTTTGAGGCTTAGCGAATCGCCATGATCGACTTTGCAAGTCCGAACACCCATTCGCGCTTCACCGCGGCATCCGGAAACAGATGCTTGACTTGCCGCGCCGACAGAAGCCGGATCGAATCCACATGCTCCCTGGCCTCGGTGTAGCTGTCCATCCGCTTGAAGAAGCCGAGCTTCATCTTGGTCATCATGAACGCCCGTACGCTTGCCGGCAGCCACTGGAAGCCGGGGAAGCGGAAGTGTGGTTCGTAGGGGAACCAGAAGTTTGGCGTCTGCATGTAATATCGGGTGCCAAGATTGCGGGTGTTCTCGGCAAACCGGCGGATCGCATCCCAATCACCTACATGCTCGATCACAGAATTGGAATGCACAAAATCGAATGACTTGCCCTTGAACAAAGCCGGGTCTGTGGCGTCGCCAATCGAGAAAGTGAAAAGCGCCGGATCCTTGCTTTCCTGCGGCTCAGGATTGATAATCGTGAAGTGTAGTCTTTCACGGTTGGCCTTGATGAAATCCTCGCCAATCAACCAGTATTTTTCCGAACCGCCAAGATCGAGCACATGGCAGTTGCCTTTCAGGTCGAGAATTTCCTGCATGACCTTCTGGATTTCGCGAAACCGTTTGGCGCGGAAGCTGAATTCCAAGCTGGTCTTGCTCTTGTACGGGTCGCGGGCGTGAACGGGAATGGTGAGATCAGCATGGGCCATGGGAGAAATCCTTCGTCTGTCACGTTCCCATATGCCGGTTTTTTGTTGCGTGGAATCAAATCCTTAACGAATGGTAAAGCGGCTTGGTGAAGGGCTCTGGTTAATTCCGCTCACATGAGCTGAAGGCCCTTCAGGCTCGCGTGCCCATCGCGGCCTATGATGATGTGGTCATGGACCGCGATGCCGAGCGGTTTTGCCGTCTCGACAATGGTGCGCGTCATTTCGATGTCTGCCCGTGACGGAGTTGGGTCTCCGGACGGGTGATTATGAACTAGAATAATCGCCGTCGCGGCTAGTTCCAACGCCCGTTTGACAACTTCGCGCGGATAGACCGGCGTATGATCGACAGTTCCGGTCTGCTGCACCTCATCGGCAATCAACGCGTTCTTTTTGTCGAGAAACAGGATCCGAAACTGTTCGCGGGACTCGAACCCCATGCTCGCCTTGCAATAGTCAAGCACCTTGCTCCACGAAGCCAATACTTCGCGCCCGGCGATTTCCGTGCGCAACAGTCTTTGGGCGGCGGCAAACATCACCTTGAGGTCAAATGCCACTGTCTCTCCAACTCCGGGCACTTCACGCAGCAAATTTTCAGGTGCTGCAAAGACCGCGCCGACGGTCTGGAATCTTTTTAACAGCGCTTTCGCGATGGGCTTTGTATCGGCGCGTGCGATCGAGCGGAACAGCACCAGTTCCAGCAATTCATAATCCGCCAGTGCATCTGGTCCGGCAGTCTTGAAACGTGTCCTTAGCCTGTCGCGATGGCCAGCCGCGTCATCCACAGCGGCAACAGCCTTGCCGCGAGGCCGCAGCTGCCGCGCTTCCCCAAATCCGCGGATTATTGAATCATCATTCGTCATGGGATCACCTTTGCGAGGTGAAAGCTAAAACGAAATGCCTGGATGGTCGAGCCCTTTGGGCGAGCCGGTGAAAATTTCGCAACCGGTGGACGTGACACCGACCGTATGTTCATATTGAGCGGAAAGTGACCGGTCACGCGTCACAGCGGTCCAGCCGTCTGCCAGAACTTTCACATGCGGCCTGCCAAGATTGATCATGGGCTCAATGGTGAAGATCATGCCCGGACGCATTTCGACGCCTTGATTTGGTGTGCCGTAATGCAGAATATTTGGCGAATCATGGAACAGCAGCCCTATGCCGTGGCCGCAAAAATCGCGCACCACAGAGCAGCGTTCTCTTTCGGCAAATGTCTGAATGGCAGCGCCGATGGCCCCCGTTCTGGATCCGGGCCGCACGGCCTGGATGCCGCGCATGAGGCACTCATAGGTAACTTCCATCAAGCGCTCGGCTGCGCGGTTGACCTTGCCAACCGGATACATCCGGCTAGCATCGCCATGCCAGCCGTTCAGTACATAGGTGACATCAATGTTGACGATGTCGCCCTCTCGCAACGGCTTGTCATCTGGAATTCCGTGGCAAACCACGTGATTGATCGATGTGCAGCAGGACTTTGTATAACCGCGGTAATTGAGTGTCGCCGGAAGCGCGCCGTTGTCAGCGCCGAATTCAAACACAAACCGGTCAATTTCGGCTGTTGTCACACCGGGCTTGACGATTTCAGCCAGTGCGTCAAGGCAACGGGCAGTCAACTGCCCTGCCGCATGCATGCCGACAAAGGCTTCAGCACCATAGAGGCGAATCTGGCCGGTGTTTTTTGGCGGTGCCACGGAGGCGTCGAGATAGGTGACCATAGTGAAAGCAATCCTGCGCGGCACATGCCGCAATAACCATTGCTTTTGCCACCAAACACGAGTTCGGAGCAAGTGAATCTCAAAGCTGCTGCGCAATGCCGTTCAAAACGAAGTTTGCCGTCTGCATCCCGGTCCGATGGGATGCAGACAGCAGGCCCGGATGGTAAGTGGGGCGCAAATTCACCCGGGATTTCGTTTCCGCTCTGGTGTGTCCGTTGCGGCATGAACATACCCTAGCGTAACCCTGAGATTACCCGCATCACCCATATGGGGTATGCCGAAATAAATATTGAAAAAAATCTCAGACGAACAGCCAGAGAATATAGGCGGCATAAACGCCGACCATCGCGCCACCCATCCGCTTGGTGATCGAATCGCGCATGTAGAGAACAATCAGCAGCGCGAGCGTAACTGCCGCCATCAATGGAGCATCAAAGCGGGCGATGCCTGGATCCACACCAACGGGACTGACCAGCGCCGTGATGCCAAGTATTCCCAGAATGTTGAAAATATTGGAACCGACCACATTGCCAAGCGCGACATCTGAATGCCGCTTGAGCGCAGCGGTCACAGACGTTGCAAGCTCCGGCAGGCTTGTGCCGATGGCAACGATGGTCAGCCCGATCACCGATTCCGGAACTCCGAAATTGCGTGCGATGTTGACCGCGCCGGTCACAAGAAAATCCGCCCCAAAGATCAGAAGCAGAAGGCCGCCGATGACAAACGCGACAGAGACCCAGGTGGCCTGGAAATCGCGCGCCTTCAGCGGTTCAGGCATGGCAGCCCGGACAGCGGCGCCTTTCCTCTGCGCGCTGTAAACCAGCCAAAGATAGGCGGCGAGCCCGGCTATCATGACCAGACCGGCGATGCGCCCGACAGTTTCAAACTGGACGAAGAACAACAGTGTGACGGCCGCGCCCACGGCAACCAACGCGTCACGCCGCACCGCCCTGTCCCAATGCGCAATCGGGTAGACCAGCGCGGAAATGCCAAGAATGAGCAGCACATTGGCTATATTTGACCCGACCACGTTTCCAAGCGCGATGTCAGACTTGCCGGACAGCGCCGCCTGAAGCGAGACAAGCAATTCCGGGGCCGATGTGCCCATGCCCACGATGGTCAGGCCGATGATGAGCTTCGAGACACCCATCCGCTCTGCCAACGCCACGGAGCCGCGCACAAGTCCCTCACCGCCGAAGTAAAGGCCCGCGAGGCCAACCAGAATGTAGACGAAGTCCATTTTGCCCACCACGTTTGTATCACTGCCATTCGCGCATCTTCGGCAGACTTAAGCACTTTCAGGTTGAATGCCAGAGACGGGACCGTGAATCTCGGCTTCTTGACAGATGCGGGGCTTATGTTCATTCCGGAATGCACAAGTTTTTGGCAGGGGAACCACCGATGGCCACAGCATTCACGTTTCCGGGGCAGGGCAGTCAGGTAGTCGGCATGGGCAAGTTGTTGGCTGAACAAAGCGATGTCGCGCGTGCAGTGTTCGACGAGGTTGACGAAGCACTTGGCGAAAAGCTTTCAGTTGTGATGTTCGAAGGGCCGGAAGAAACGCTGACTTTGACAGCCAACGCCCAGCCCGCGCTGATGGCAGTGTCGGTGGCGTTGGTTCGGGTGCTCGAATCCAAAGGCTTTTCGCTGAAAGACAAGGTTGCCTATGTCGCCGGGCATTCGCTCGGCGAGTACTCGGCGCTGGCGGCAGCGGGAACATTCTCCTTGGCCGACACGGCGCGCCTGCTGCGTATCCGCGGCAACGCGATGCAGAAGGCGGTTCCGCCCGGTCAGGGCGCAATGGCGGCTATCATCGGGCTGGAGCATGGCGATGTCGACGCGGCCTGCAAGCAGGCCGCACTGGGCGAGGTCTGCCAGATCGCCAATGACAATGGTGGCGGGCAACTGGTGATTTCAGGCTCCAAGGGCGCGGTCGAAAGGGCGGCAGCACTTTGCACCGAAAAGGGTGCCAAGCGCGCGATTATGCTGCCGGTATCTGCGCCGTTCCATTCGGCGCTGATGGCTCCGGCAGCGGATGCGATGCGCGCGGCGCTGGCGGCTGTTGCCAAGCATGCGCCGTTGGTTCCGGTGGTGTCCAACGTGATCGTGACACCGACCTCGGAGCCTGATGAAATTGCTGCGCGGCTGGTCACACAGGTCACCGGTCAGGTGCGCTGGCGTGAGACAGTTGAGTGGTTTGCCGCCAATGGTGTGACAAATCTCGTCGAAATCGGTACCGGCAAGGTGCTGACAGGTCTGGCGCGGCGAATTTCGAAAGACGTGACTGGCTCCGCCATCAATTCGCTTGAAGACATCGACACATTTCTCGCTGCGCAGGCGTAACCAACGGACAGAAGGATAAGCCCATGTTTGACCTGACCGGACGCAAGGCGCTGGTGACCGGCGCAACCGGCGGCATTGGCGAGGAAATCGCGAAGGCGTTGCACAAAGCCGGCGCGACCGTTGGCCTGCATGGCACGCGAGCGGAGAAGCTTGACGCGCTCGCTTCGGAACTGGGCGGGCGGGTGCACGTGCTTCCGGCCAATCTTGCCGACCGCGATGCTGTCAAGGCGCTGGGTGCCAAGGCGGAGGCCGATATGGAAGGCGTGGATATCCTCGTCAACAACGCGGGCATAACCAAGGACGGCCTGTTTGTTCGCATGTCGGACGCGGATTGGGATGCGGTGCTGGAAGTCGATCTGACATCTGTGTTCCGGCTGACCCGCGAATTGACCCACCCAATGATGCGCCGCCGCTTTGGCCGCATTATCAACATCACATCCATAGTCGGGGTGACTGGCAACCCCGGCCAAGCCAACTATTGCGCTGCCAAGGCTGGAATGATCGGCCTGTCCAAATCGCTGGCACAGGAAATTGCCTCGCGCAACATCACGGTCAACTGCATCGCGCCCGGCTTCATCGAATCGGCCATGACCGAAAAGCTGAACGACAAGCAGAAGGAAACCATCATGGGCGCGATCCCGATGCGCCGGATGGGTACCGGAGCGGAGATTGCGGCGGCGGCGGTGTTTCTCGCATCCAACGAGGCGGCCTACGTCACCGGACAGACAATCCACGTGAACGGCGGCATGGCGATGATTTGAGGCTTGCGCGCCAGACGGATCAGCCCGTCAGGATCGGCTTCAAGGCCTCCGTCTCGCTGGCGATAAACTCGAAAAATGCTGAAACGCGCGGGGTTTTTCTCACGTCAGGGTGGGCCAATATCCGCCATGGGCGGGTAAGGTCGGGGATCGGGCCCAGGATGCGAACGAGTTCAGCGTCCTTGCTGCCGAGAGCAACTGGCAGCGCGCCGAGGCCCAATCCAGAGCGGATGGCTTGCATCATCCCGAGCATGGAATTGTTGCGAGAAGTGATTGTGCCATGTGGCGCGATGTCTGCAAGCCATTTTGACAGACGGTGGCCGGACATCGATTCGTCCAGGGCGGCAAGCGGGAAACCGGCGATATCAGTGATCGAGTCCGGCTTTCCATGGCGGTCTATGAAGGATTGGCTTGCATAAACCGCCCAGATCGAATCGGCGATCTTGCGTCCGACCAGCAAATCATCGTCTGTATCGCCGGAGCGCAGAGCGACATCCGCTTCACCCTTTGCAAGATCGAGATATTTGTCGCTCATCACGAACTCGACACGCAGGTTCGGGTACCGCGTCTGAAACCGGTCGATAAGGCCAGACTTGATCATCAGCGCCATGATCGGTTCCGGGCAGGTGAGGCGGACAACGCCAACTTCATCGCGCCCAACATTGGCCTGATGCTGTTCAAAACGCAGAACCGCCTGCTCAACCTCCTCGGCATAGGGCAGCATCGAAAGGCCAAAGGGCGTGAGCTGGTACCCAGTAGGATGGCGCTTGACCAGCGGTCGGCCGAGTTGCGCTTCGAGTTCTTCAAGGCGGCGGTGGACGGTGGACTGGCTCTTGGTTATCGCCCGCGCGGCGGCCAGCGTGCTGCCTTGCCGCGCCACTGCCAGAAAGTAACGAAGGTCATTCCAGTCGAGCATCGAATAGTTATGCATATTTGACGATGTCACGTCCAAAAATACTGCTGCCGCAGCGATGCTCCGAGCCGTAGGTTTGGCTCCATCGGCCCGTACTCATCGGGGCCGCAATGGACAGCGTGGAGAGACAAAATGTCAGTGATACTCAATCAGGCTGAATTCAAACTGGCGATGACCGGACAGTGGAACAAGGCGGCATCAGGTTGGAACGACAGCAGCGCCGTCATCCGGCCTTGGCTCTATACCTCAACACAGGCCATGCTGAAAATGGCCGGGATCGCTGCGGGGATGCGCGTTTTGGATGTTGCGGCAGGGGCGGGTGACCAGACCCTTGATGTCGCCGCGCTTGTTGGCGCTGCGGGATCGGTCGTTGCAACCGACATTTCGCCTGCGATTCTTGAGTTTGCAAAGACCAATGCGCTGAGCGCCGGCTTTGACAATGTTGAGACTTTGATAGCTGACGGTGAGGCGTTGCCGCTTGAGGAAGGCACATTTGATGCAGCCATTTGTCGCTTGGGCCTGATGTTCCTGCCTGACCCTCTGAAAGGCCTGCAGGAAATCCACCGCGTTCTAAAGCCCGATGCGCGCCTGTGCACGCTGGTGTTCTCAAGTGCCGAAACCAACCCGTGCCTGCGGATATTGATGTCAACTGCCCTGGAGCATGCAGGTCTGCCACCTGTTGATCCTTACCGGCCCGGAAGTCTGGTGAGCCTCGGCAAACCCGGACAGTTGGAAGGCATGTTCATGGCGGCGGGTTTCCGCAACTGCGTGACGACAAGGGTCAGTGCGCCGTTCAATCTTCCATCGGCAAAAGCCTATCTGGACTTTGTCCGTTCATCCGCCGCGCCAGTGATGCAGATTTTGGCGCGTCTTGATGTCGTCGCGCAGGAAAATGCATGGGCTGACATGGAGACCAGGCTCTCGACCTTCAATACAGCCAGCGGCTGGTCGGGGCCAAACGAACTGCTGCTCACAACAGGCGAGAAATGACCTCGGCAACACTTCTCCCGATTACGGAAAAATGGGCAAGCGAGACGACCAAGCCTGAGCAGCGACAAGAACATATGGCCGTCGGCAGGGATCAGCGTGCCAAATGAGAGCCGCATCGCCGCCCGGTGTGACCATTTGAATGATCGCTTCGTGCATGGGCGGACGCCTTTGCGCCGCATTGGAATTCGTAGTATTCCCCGCAGCAAAGCTGCCACGACCAGCGCCGCGCAAGCCATAAAGGGCAAAAAGCGACCGTGGAATGGCTATCAGATACAGTGTGCAACATGCAAACTGCATCTTTGGTCTTGATATGACGGATTGTTGCCGCTAACCAAGCGGAGAAACTGGAAGAATTGAGGATTCCGACATGAGCGACGTTGCAGACCGCGTGAAGAAGATTGTGATCGAGCACCTCGGCGTGGACGCCGGCAAAGTATCTGAAGCCGCAAGCTTCATTGATGACCTCGGTGCCGACTCGCTCGACACCGTGGAACTCGTCATGGCGTTCGAAGAGGAATTCGGCGTTGAAATTCCGGATGATGCGGCTGAAACGATTCTGACCGTTGGCGATGCCGTTAAGTTCATCGAAAAAGCTCAGGCTTGATCGATCACTGAAAAATCTGTGTCCGGCTGGCTGACAGACGCCCGCCGGGCATTTTTATATCGGGGGAGGGAGTTTTGATGCGCAGAGTTGTTGTTACCGGCATTGGCATGGTCACCCCTCTCGGTTCGACCGCTCCGGTCACTTGGTCAAATCTGATTGCCGGCAAGAACGGCGCGGGCAAGATCGAGAGCTTCGAAGTTTCTGATATCGCCTGCCAGATCGCCTGCCAAATCAAGCGCGGCGACGGCTCGGATGGAACATTCAATCCCGATTCCTGCATGGAGCCGAAAGAACAACGCAAGGTCGATGATTTTATCATCTATGCGATGGCGGCGGCAGATGAAGCATTGGCTGACGCCGGCTGGCATCCCAAATCCTACGAAGATCAGACCCGCACCGGCGTGTTGATCGGCTCCGGCATCGGCGGCATCGAAGGCATTGTCGAAGGGGGCTACACACTGCGCGACAAGGGCCCGCGCCGCGTGTCGCCATTCTTTATTCCGGGCCGCCTGATAAACTTGGCGTCGGGCCAGGTTTCGATCAAGCACGGCCTTAAGGGCCCGAACCATTCGGTGGTGACCGCATGCTCGACCGGCGCGCATGCCATCGGCGACGCATCCCGGCTTATCATGCTTGGCGATGCCGATGTCATGGTCGCAGGCGGCACCGAATCGCCGATTGGGCGCATGTCGCTGGCCGGTTTTGCGGCCTGCCGCGCACTGTGCACTGCCTACAATGACGAGCCGCAGCGCGCGTCCCGCCCCTATGACAAGGACCGCGACGGTTTTGTCATGGGCGAGGGCGCAGGCATTGTTGTGCTCGAATCGCTGGAACACGCACAAGCGCGGGGCGCAAAGATTTATGCAGAAGTCGTTGGCTACGGTCTGTCAGGTGACGCGCACCACATAACGGCTCCAGCTGAAGACGGTGACGGCGCATTCCGCTGCATGACGGCCGCCTTGAAGCGTGCAGGCGTCTCGCCGGGCGATCTTGACTATGTCAACGCCCACGGCACCTCGACGATGGCAGATACGATTGAACTCGGCGCCGTCGAGCGGCTGATGGGCAATGAGGCCTCGCGCCTGACCATGTCGTCAACCAAGTCGGCCACGGGCCATCTCTTGGGCGCAGCCGGCGCAATTGAGGCGATCTTCTCCATGCTCGCAATCCGCGATGGCGTTATTCCGCCGACGTTGAACCTCGACAATCCTGAACGTGAAACTGTGGTCGATCTCGTGCCGCATGTTGCCAAGAAAAAGCGGGTGGACATCGCGCTGTCGAATTCATTCGGCTTTGGCGGCACCAACGCTTCGCTCGTGTTGCGCCGCCTTCAGTGATGGCGCGGCTGACTCGCCTTTTCGCCATAATCAGCGATAGTCTTGGCCGGGGAATCGCGCAAAGCAATCTGACGAGGACGACGTGAGCACAGACACCACAGGCGGCGGTTTCGGTCAGCGCGACAACGCCGCGGCGACAAGGCCTATCGTGCCAAAATCCGCGACCGAAGTGCTCCGGCCGGAGCCCGGTGTTCAGCCGCCGAAACGCTCGCGCAAAGCGCGCAGCCAAGTCGTTGTGTTCATGAATTTCATCATGTCGCTGCTGGTTTTCCTGGCGGTTGGCGCAGGTCTTGCTGCGTATTATGGCAAGGCGCAATTCGACGCCAAGGGGCCGTCGAGTGATGCTGCGACCTTTGTCGTCAAGCGCGGTGCCAGCATGGGGGACGTCGCAACCCAGCTTGAAAGCCGCAACCTGATTTCCGACGCGCGCATCTTCCGCTATGGCGCCAAGGTGCTGGACCAAGAGAAGAATCTCAAGGCCGGTGAATACGAGTTCAAATCCGGCGCCTCCATGCGGGACATTCTGGCCAATCTGGTCAGCGGCAAGTCCATTCTGCATTCGCTGACCATTCCGGAAGGTTTGACTGTCCAGCAGATTCTGTCCCGCATCGGCGAAGATGAAGTGCTGACTGGGGACATGCCGGCCGAAATTCCGCCTGAGGGCTCGCTTCTGGCTGATACCCAACGTTTCTCACGCGGAACGACTCGTGCCGAAATCATCCAGAAGCTGATGAATGACCAGAAGAAACTTGTCGAAGACGTGTGGTCTCGCCGCGCCCCCAATTTGCCGATCAAGGATATCAATGAGTTCGTAACTCTCGCATCGATTGTCGAGAAAGAAACCGGAAAGTCTGATGAGCGGCCGCGTGTGGCGGGCGTTTTCATCAACCGACTCAATCAAGGCATGCGCCTGCAATCGGATCCGACAATCATCTATGGCATCTACGGCGGCCTCGGCAAGCCAGCCAACCAGCCGATCCGCAAATCCGATCTCGATAAAGTGACACCCTACAACACCTACCAGATAGACGGTCTGCCGCCGACGCCGATTGCCAATCCCGGCAAGGCGGCGCTGGAGGCTGTAGCCAATCCGTCGCAGACAAACGAGCTTTTCTTCGTGGCTGATGGTACGGGCGGACATGTGTTTGCCTCAACACTTGAGGAGCACAACGAGAATGTTGCGCGTTGGCGAGAGATTGAAGCCAAGGCTGCCGCAGATGCTGAGAAGGCTAAGGCAGCGGGCGCGGACGCTGCCGCTGACCCTGTTGCCGCACCTGCTCAATAGGCCGCACGAAAGGGACGGGGCGTGGCAATTGAAAGCATGACAGGCTTTGCCCGAAGCGAAATTGCCGCCTCGAATGGCGCTCGGGTCGTGTGCGAAATCCGCTCGGTTAATGGCAAGTCGCTTGATGTGCGCATACGGATGCCCGCCGGGCTCGAGCGTCTTGAGCCTCCAGTCCGTCAGGTTGTTCAGACCAAGATCATGCGTGGAAACCTTCAGGTGACCGTTGGCTTGGATGAGGGCAAGTCTGCATCGGCGATGCACATCAACCAGGCCCTGGTAGACCAGATAATGATCTTGGCAGCTTCGTTGCGTGATCGTCACGGACTTGCCATGCCCACAATTGGCGAGCTGCTATCGATGCGTGGCGTGCTCGAGGGCGGACCAGACAATGAAGAGCCGGAACTTGACGTGCCAATCCTGCGGGCGGTGACCAGTGCATGTGATGAGGTCAAGGCGTTCCGGGCCCGCGAGGGCGAAGCATTGAAGGTTTTGCTGCTGGAGAACATGGACCGCATTGAACAATTGGTTGCTCGCGCTGTTTCTGACACCTCGCGCATGCCGGAGGCCATCCGTGAACGGCTTGCCGGGCAGGTGCGGCTGTTGTTGGACTCTGTGCAAGGATTTGACGAGCAAAGGCTGTCGATGGAAGCGGCGCTTCTGGCGACAAAGGCGGACATACGCGAGGAGCTGGACAGGCTGACGGGGCATATCGGGGCGGTGCGCCAGCTCCTCGCCGGTGACGGCCCTGTCGGACGCAAGCTCGATTTTCTGGCACAAGAGTTCAATCGCGAGGCCAATACGCTTTGTTCCAAGTCAAACGCGGCGCCAGTCACAGCAATCGGGCTTGAGTTGAAAGTGATAGTCGATCAGTTTCGCGAGCAAGTGCAGAATCTGGAGTAAGAAGACCATGGCAAATGGCACCAAGGACAGCGGAGTGCGCAGACGAGGCTTGATGCTGGTGCTGTCGTCGCCCTCCGGCGCAGGCAAGTCGACCATCGCGCGCAATCTGCTTGAGCGCGATCCGGCTCTGTCGCTGTCAGTGAGCGTAACGACGCGCGCGCGGCGCGGCAGCGAAATTGATGGCGTGCACTACCATTTCGTGAGCATGCGAGAGTTTGAACGGCTGCGCGACGCTGACTTGCTGCTTGAATGGGCGGAAGTCCACGGCAATTTTTATGCGACGCCGCGCGAACCCGCTGAGCTTGCCATGGCAGCTGGGCGAGATATGCTGTTTGACATTGACTGGCAGGGCGCACTGCAGCTGCAGGAAAAGATGCGCGCCGACATCGTTTCCACGTTCATCCTGCCGCCATCAATGTTGGAATTGCAGGCAAGGCTGCAGCGCCGTGCGGAAGACGCGCCCGACGTGATCGCCAAACGACTGAAGAATGCAAAGGTTGAGATCGAGCACTGGCGCGAGTATGACTATGTCGTGATCAACGACGATCTCGACCGGGCGTTTTCCTCAGTCGTTTCAATCGTTTCCGCCGAACGGCTGCGGCGCGACAGACGACCGGGCCTGTTTGATTTCGTCAGCGGGTTGCTTGCAGAAGAGGTGGGGTGACAATTCGCGCAACTTGCCTTCTTCAAGCCGCTGCGTTCGTAAGACTGACAGGCACTACCCGTTCCAGTTCGTATTTCTTGAGCGCCGCCTCGCGCTTCAAGTCATAACCTGATTGCATGTTCATCCAAAACTCCGGCGACGTTCTAAAATATCGCGCCAAGCGAAGTGCGGTGTCAGGTGTGATGGATGTTTTTGCGGCAACCAAGCGCTCGACACGGGTGCGCGGAACTTCCAGCGCCTTGGCCAGAGCGCCGGCGCTCATATGCAATGGCTGCAAATATTCCTCGGACAGAATGACCCCGGGATGAATTGGCGGAAGAGAAATGCTGTTCATCGGCTTTGCCTCTTTCATTAGTGATAATCCACGATCTCGACCTCATCAGGGCCTTGGTCTGTCCAGACAAAACAAATGCGCCATTGATCGTTGATTCTGATTGAATGCTGGTTTGAACGGTTTCCAGTCAGTTCTTCCAGCCTGTTGCCTGGAGGTGACCTCAAATCCTCAAGGCTCGTCGCATACTCAAGAATCGTCAGTTTATTCAATGTCCGCTTTAACAGGTCCGCCGGAAATCCTTTTGGGGAGCCGCCTCCAGCAACAGTCTTGGCCAACGCATCTCTATACGAAACGATCACTGCTTCACCATCTTTGTATCATTGCATGATACACTTTGCCACGCAATGTCAGGCGAGTGTAATGCAGCGCCTCAAACCAGCCGCGCCAGCGCGACGAACTCTTCTACCGACAGCGTTTCAGGCCTGCGCGTTCCGTCGATGCCCGCCTTCTCCAGCAACGCTTCGCCACCGACCGGCTTCAGGCTTTGGCGCAGCATCTTGCGGCGTTGGCCGAAGGCGGTTTTGCTGACCGTTTCAAGCTTGACCAGCGGCACGTCCAGCGGCGCTGCTTTTGGCGTGATGTGAATGACTGAAGATGTCACTTTCGGTGGCGGCGTGAAGGCAAGCCGCGAGACATCGAACATCAGGTTTGCATCTGTCCGCCAGCCGCAAAGAACGCCAAGCCGGCCATATGCATCATCTCCGGCGTTGGCGACGATGCGTTCGGCAACTTCCTTTTGAAACATCAACGTCAGTGAGTTCCATGCCGGCGGCCACTGGGCGGTGGTAATCCAGCGGACAAGCAGTTCGGTGCCAATATTGTAGGGCAGGTTCGCCACAATACGCGGTTTTTCCAGCTTGGTACACAGAGCGTTGATATCAACAGTCATGGCATCATCGGCAAGAATGTTCAGCCTGCCGGGATAATGCGCAGAAATCTCCTCCAGCGCGGCAATACAGCGGTCGTCACGCTCGATTGCGGTGACGCTTCGCGCACCATTGAACAGCAAGGCACGCGTCAGTCCGCCGGGACCGGGGCCGATTTCAATGACGTCCGCGCCCTCCAGCGGGCCGGACGCGCGGGCGATTTTTGATGTCAGGTTAAGGTCGAGCAGAAAATTCTGGCCAAGCGACTTCTTTGGCGCAATGCCAAATCTGTCGATGACATCGCGAAGCGGCGGCAGACCGTCAATACTGGTCATGCGCCAAAGTCCGCCATCTGCGCGGCCATGCGCAACGCCGCGACAAGGCTGTCAGGCTTCGCTTTGCCGGTGCCAGCAATTGCAAATGCGGTGCCGTGATCGGGCGACGTCCGGATAAAAGGCAGCCCGAGCGTGACGTTGACGGAATCATCAAAGCCAAGCGCCTTGGCCGGAATGAGCGCCTGATCGTGATACATGCAAACGGCGACATCATAGGTCTCACGCGCCGCCGGGTGGAACATGGTGTCTGCCGGAAGCGGACCAAAGGCGTTGATGCCTTCTGCCAGCAATTGCTCGACCGCAGGGCGGATGATGGCGTCATCCTCCTTGCCCAGCGCACCGCCTTCACCAGCATGAGGATTGACCCCCGCAATTGCGAGACGTGGATGTGCAATTCCAAATCGGGAGCGCAATTCACGGTCAACAATGCGCGCAGTTTCAAGGATCAGCGTTGTCGTCAGTCGTGTGGTGACTTCGCCCAGCGGGACGTGAATGGTCACCGGCACGGTGCGCAGCAACGGACCGGCAAGCATCATGACGGCGAGGGGCGCAGCACCATTTGAAGGAGCTGCCAGATGGGCAAGATATTCTGTATGGCCCGGAAAGCGGAACCCGGCGTCGTAAAGCGGCTTCTTGGCAATCGGACAGGTGACCACCGCAGACGTCTTGCCAGAGACCGTCAGTTCAACCGCCCGGTCGATGGCTTCAATCGTGCCCGAAGCGTTCTCGATTTGCGGAGTGCCCGGTGTTTCGCGATGGCGGTTCTGAAGAGGGAATATGGGAAGCGAGTCCGCAAAGACATCTGCGGCATCGCCGTGGCCGCACTCCATAATGCGAAGGTCAAGTCCAAGACGCTTGGAGCGCAAGGAAATTTGGGCGGGATCTGCAATAAGCAGGAACGGCGGCAGATTAAGATCTGCCCTTCGCGCAAAAGCCGCAAGCACGATATCCGGACCTATGCCGGACGGATCGCCGACTGTGAGCGCGAGAACCACAGACTTAAGCTTCAGCGGCGCACAATTTGAGCCTTGTCGCGCAGTTCCTGGAGATACTTCTTGTCGAGTTCCTCGGCACCCTTGTTGCCGCCTTCGGCAACCTGAAGACTCATGGCGGCAGCCTTGTCGTCAGACACTTCCTTGGCGCGGCAAACGCCGATGAACTCAACGCCTTTTTCGGTTTCACGCACGCCAGTCGCACCGCCTGCCTGTGTTTTTTTGATCATGTCCGCCCATTCCGGTGGCAATTCCGGCGCCAGAAAACGACCAAGTTCGCGCACTGTCACATCCTTGAGGCCGGTGGCAAATTGGCGGGTCGTCTCGCAGCCCGCGAAGCGCGCCCGCATCGCGGTGGCCTCCTTTTTGCGCTGGCCCATGATCTGTCCGCGCTTGGCTGCAGGAACAACGAAAATCACCTGCTGCAGCATGTATTCTGTGGCAGACGGCTTGGGACCGCCCTTTTCCATCATCTTGCGCACCGCGTCCTGCTCTGAAACCTTGGCAGTCGAGCGGAAACGCGAACCGACAGTTTGGCCCCAGCCCATCTGGATGCGGATATATTCCTTGAAATGCTTGGCTGTGACGCCTGACTTGTTGAGAATGTCCTCAAGCTGTGCAGGCTTGAGCTTGTTGCCCTTGGCAAAATTTGCAAAAGCGTCATTCACCGCTGCATCACCGATGGATATACCGACTCTGCGAATTTCGGCCCGCTTCAAGGCCTCGTCGATGAGTTCCTCATTGGCGACAGCCGCGAGATTGCCCTTTTTGCGTTGCAGTTTGAGAAACGCGAGGCGATGGGAGAGATCAAGCGAGGTGATCGGCACCTTGTTGACCGTGATCTTGATATCGCTGGCGACCGCAGAGACGTTAAATGCGCCGACCAGAGTCATTGGAACCGGAACAGACAATGTGGCTGCGATCAGCACCAATGCCGCTTTCATTGCCGATTTGTTCATAGCGTCGAACCCACCCAATTCCACCTTCGGCCGGTTTGACCGATAAAGTCACTGAAATGCCCGGTTTATCGGGCAAAACAAAGGCAAAGCCCAGCCTATTCACTAATGCTCTGACGTGTGCCGATATCGCCCAAAGTGCGGAATGACAGGTAGAAGCCAATTGTCCGTTTTGGATCGTCTCTTGTCGTCAATGTGCGGGTCTCGGAATAGGTCAGCGAATAGGACGTGCAACTG
>JANPGC010000276.1:0-18474 GCA_031423755.1 Phyllobacteriaceae bacterium
ATAAGTATGCTCCGCTCCGGTTCTCGGAATATCACTCCATTTGGTTGATTTGACCGGATTTCGGGCGAGGCTATTCTATCCAACAAGAATCCTGTCAATGTGTTCGGGGCTGTAGCATTTCATGACGCTGGAACTGAAGAATGTCGCCAAACGGGTCGGTGCTGACATGCACATTTACCCGACCGATCTGCGGTTTGAGCGCGGTTCGTTCAACGTATTGCTGGGCACGACGCTCGCAGGCAAGACGACGATGATGCAGCTGATGGCCGGCATTCAAAAGCCGACAGGCGGCGAAATCTGGTTCGACGGCAAGGATGTCACCCGCACGCCGGTGCAAAGGCGCAACGTCTCGGTCGTCTATCAGCAATTCATCAATTACCCGAATTTCACCGTCTACGAAAACATCGCCTCGCCTCTGCGCGTCGCCAAATTGCCCGAGAGCGAAATCAAGGCGCGTGTCGGCAAGTTTGCTGACCTTTTGCGCCTGACGCCAATGCTCGGGCGCAAACCATCCGAACTCTCTGGAGGCCAGCAGCAGCGCACCGCCATGGCGCGCGCGCTGGTCAAGGACGCCGATCTCGTGCTGCTTGACGAGCCGCTCGCCAATCTTGATTTCAAGCTGCGCGAGGAATTGCGCGAGGAATTGCCGCGCCTGTTTCATGATCGCGACTGCATCGTGGTATACGCGACAACAGAGCCGACCGAGGCGCTGCTGTTCGGCGGCAACACAGCGGCGATGCAGGAAGGCCGCGTCACGCAGTTCGGTCCGACCGGCGAGATTTACCGCCAGCCGCAGGATCTCACCACCGCCCGGGTGTTCTCGGAACCCCCAATGAATGTGGCTGAAGTCACCAAAACCGGCAATCAATTCTCGCTCGATGGCGCTATCAACTGGCACGCCGAGGGCAAGCTCGCGGAGCTGCCGGAAGGTCGCTACACATTCGGCATCCGCCCACACCATGTGACACCCGCCAAACCCTCGGGCGCCTCGGTCAAGGTCAATGGCACGGTGAAAGTGGCTGAACTGTCCGGCTCGGAAAGCATCATCCACTTCGACATGCTCGGCAATCCCTGGGTTTCGCTCACCGCCGGCATTCACCCCTATTCGGCAGGCCAGAAAGCGGAACTCCATATGGATGTTGCGCACGGTTTCTACTTTGCCGCTGATGGCAAATTGATCGGGATGTGAGGCGCGGATCATGGCAAAAATTACCCTCAACGACCTGCGTCACTCCTACATGCCGAACCCTGAAAAGCCGGCTGACTATGCGCTGAAACGGCTTGATCTTGAATGGAAGGATGGCGGGGCCTACGCGCTGCTCGGCCCGTCCGGTTGCGGCAAGACCACGCTGCTCAACATTATTTCCGGCCTGCTCATCCCCAGCCACGGACAGGTATTGTTCGGCGAGCAGGATGTCACCCGCCTGCCGACAGATGCCCGCAACATAGCGCAGGTTTTCCAGTTTCCGGTCGTCTATGACACGATGACGGTGTACGACAATCTCGCCTTCCCGCTGCGCAATCGCGGTGTGCCGGAGGCGCAAGTTGACCAACGCGTTCGCACGATTGCCGAGATGACGGACCTGACCGGCATGCTCAAGCAACGTGCCTCCGGCCTCACCGCTGACGGCAAGCAGAAGATCTCACTTGGCCGGGGCTTGGTGCGCGAGAACGTCAACGCCATCATGTTCGATGAGCCTCTGACTGTCATTGATCCGCATCTGAAGTGGCTGTTGCGCTCCAAGCTGAAAGAGCTGCACCAGAAACTCGGCACCACGATGATCTATGTCACCCATGACCAGACCGAGGCCTTGACGTTCGCCGATCAGGTGGTGGTGATGAAGGATGGCGAAGTGGTGCAGAGCGGCACGCCGATTGAACTGTTTGAAAAGCCGCAGCACACATTTGTCGGTCATTTCATCGGCTCGCCGGGCATGAACATCATGCCATGCACGGTGAGCGGCGGCAAAGTGCGTGTTGGCGAAAGCCTCATCGAGGTTGGCAACGCCAGAGTCCTGTATAACTTTGAAGGCACGTTCGAGCTTGGCGTCCGGCCGGAGTTCACATCATTTGCAGCTTCTGGCCTTCCGGTGAAAGTTGCTAAAGTGACTGACACCGGGCGCAACAAGATTGTCGATACGCGCCTGGGCGATCTGTCGATCAAGCTGCTGGTTGAAAATGGCGCGGCGATCCCGTCTGAAGGCGCGCATCTCGCCTTCGACACCGCGCATAGCCAGGTTTACGACAACGGCTGGCTGGTGGATTGAGATCATGAACAAGACCGTCAATCAAAAAGCCTGGTTCTTCGTCCTGCCCGTCGTCATCCTCGTCGCATTCAACGCGCTCATTCCGCTGATGACAGTCGTCAACTATTCCATGCAGGAAACATTCGGCGACAACACATTCTTCTGGTCCGGCGTACGTTGGTTCGAGCAGATTTTGCAGTCAGACCGTTTCTGGGCCTCACTCGGCCGCCAACTGTTCTTCACATTCACCATCCTCTTCATCGAAGTGCCGCTCGGCGTTGCCATCGCGCTGACCATGCCAAAAAAGGGCCCGTGGGTTTCTGTTTGCCTCGTTCTGATGGCACTGCCGCTGCTGATTCCGTGGAATGTCGTCGGCGCCATGTGGAACATTTTTGCCCTGCCGGACATTGGCCTCCTCGGCAAGCTGCTGAACTCCATTGGTTTTGACTACAATTACACCCGCCAGACCGGCGATGCGTGGTTCACGCTGATCCTGATGGATGTCTGGCACTGGACCTCGCTGGTCGTGCTGCTCGCTTATGCCGGTCTGGTCTCGATACCTGACGCCTATTATCAGGCGGCGCTGATTGATGGCGCGTCGAAGTGGAAAATCTTCCGCTTCATCCAGCTGCCGAAAATGAAGCGCGTGCTCACGATCGCAATCCTGCTGCGGTTCATGGACTCGTTCAACATCTACACCGAACCCGTGGTGCTGACCGGCGGCGGGCCGGGCAATTCCACCACGCTTTTGTCCATTGACCTCGTCAAGATCGCGCTCGGCCAGTTCGACCTTGGCCCTGCGGCGGCGATGTCGCTGATCTACTTCCTCATCATATTGCTCACCAGCTGGATTTTCTACACGCTGATGATGCGCAACGAAGAACAATAGGAGGCTCCGGTGCGCGTTTCCAAATGGCTGGTGCCAACACTCTATATCTTGTTCCTGATGCTGCCGATCTATTGGCTGGTCTCGATGTCGTTCAAGACAACAAACGAAATCCTCGGTGGCTTCTCGTTGTTTCCGCAAAATTTCACGACCGAAAACTACGTCAAGATATTCACCGACCCGACCTGGTATTGGGGCTACATAAACTCGCTGGCCTATGTGTCGCTGAACACGATCATCTCCGTCGCAGCCGCACTTCCGGCAGCCTATGCCTTCTCGCGCTACCGCTTCCTTGGCGACAAGCATCTGTTTTTCTGGCTGCTGACCAACCGCATGGCCCCCGCCGCCGTGTTCGCCCTGCCGTTCCTGCAGCTTTATTCGTCTATCGGCCTGTTTGACTCATACCTCGCCGTGGCGCTCGCGCACACGCTGTTCAATGTGCCGCTGGCTGTCTGGATATTGGAAGGCTTCATGTCCGGCGTGCCGAAGGAACTGGATGAAACCGCCTATGTTGACGGCCACTCCTTCTTCGGCTTCTTCTTCAAGATATTCCTGCCCACCATTGCCGCAGGCATCGGCGTCGCCATTTTCTTCTGCTTCATGTTCTCATGGGTCGAACTGCTGCTGGCCAAGACACTTACTTCCGTCGAAGCCAAGCCTATCGCCGCCGTCATGACCCGCACGTCATCGACATCCGGCTATGAGCTCGGGCTGCTCGCCGCTGCCGGATCACTCACCATCATCCCCGGCGCCATCGTCATCTGGTTTGTCCGCAACTACATCGCCAAGGGCTTTGCCCTGGGCCGGGTTTAAGGAGAGCATCATGGGTCTGTCATGGATGGCCTGGACCTGGCCGACCGCCGCATTCTTCATATTCGTGGCTTTGGCAATTTCCAGCATGGGGCTGTGGGAGTACAAGAGCCCCGGCGGCAATCCCCGCCGCGGCGTCTTCGGCCTCGACACCACGCGCGGCGACCGGCTGTTCATCTCTTTGCTGGGTTCGGCCTTTATCTTCCTGGCTTGGCTCGGTCTTTACGGCACCCCGTTGTGGGGGGCGCTCGTGATCGCAATTGCGTGGATGATCTTCGTCTTCCGAAAGGTGTGAAACCGGTCAAGCGCTTTGACTTTTCGCGCCAACCTATGGCAATGCCGCGCAACAACGCCTAAATAGCCGCAAAGCGTGGCCCGGTTTGGGTGCCCCTTATGATTTGCGGGATTTCCGGTTTATGAAGGCTGACTTTTACCAAACCCTTGGCGTTGCCAAATCTGCGGATGAAAAAGAGCTGAAAGCGGCCTATCGCAAGCTCGCAATGCAATTTCATCCGGACCGCAATCAGGGCGATGCGACTGCGGAAGGCAAGTTCAAGGAGTTGAACGAAGCCTATGAGACGCTGCGCGATCCGCAAAAGCGCGCTGCCTATGACCGGTTTGGCCATGCTGCGTTTGAAAACGGCGGTGGCGGACAGGGTGGTTTTGCCGGTGCCGGAGGCTTTGCCGACATTTTCGAGGATATTTTCGGCGAGATGATGGGTGGCCGTGGCCGTCGAGCGCCCGGCGGCCGTGAACGCGGCGCGGACCTTCGCTTCAACATGGAAATCACGCTCGAAGAGGCCTATGCCGGCAAAACCGCGCAAGTGCGCGTTCCCTCATCAATCGCCTGCGACGTGTGTTCCGGCACGGGCGCAAAGCCCGGCACGCAGCCGACAACCTGCGGCACCTGCAACGGCCAGGGCCGCGTGCGCGCATCCCAAGGCTTCTTCTCGGTCGAGCGCGCCTGTCCGACCTGCAATGGCCGTGGCACCATCATCAAGGACCCATGCACGAAATGCTCGGGTCAGGGGCGCGTCAATCAGGAGCGCTCGCTGTCGGTCAATATTCCGGCGGGCATCGAAGACGGCACCCGCATCCGCCTTGCCGGTGAAGGCGAAGCCGGTTCGCGCAGCGGTCCGGCGGGCGATCTCTACATCTTCATTTCGATCAAGCCGCATGAGTTTTTCCAGCGTGACGGGGCTGATCTTTACTGCAAGGTGCCGATTTCCATGACCACGGCAGCACTCGGCGGGCAGTTCGAAGTCGCCACGCTTGATGGTACGCAGACGCGCGTCAAGGTTCCGGATGGCACGCAGTACGGTCGCCAATTCCGCCTCAAAGGCAAGGGCATGCCGGTGCTGCGCCAGTCGGCAATGGGCGATCTCTACATCCAGATCGACATTGAAACGCCGCAGAACCTGACCAGCCGACAGCGAGAGTTGCTCGAAGAGTTCGAGAAACTCTCGTCGAAGGAAAACAGCCCTGAATCGAGTGGCTTCTTTTCGAGAATGAAAGATTTCTTTGAAGGTCTCGGCCAATAACACGTGCCGGCGCGCATCCGTGTGATTGATTGACTGCCGCCGCTTGCCTTTGCCGCCCGGCTGCGCCACTCATGCAACCGGCCCCGACGTGGCGGCAAACCGGCAGGAGCGCTCCGTGATCAATAATTTTGCCCGCAATTTCCGCAGCCGGTTTGCCGACGAATTGCGCTTTCTCGCCAATGCCAAGGCGCAGCCAAAGACCATCGGCGCCGTCTGGCCGACGGGTGCCGTCATGGCGCGGCGTATGGCAAGCATCGTTGATCCGCAAGCTGCGCTGCCGGTGCTTGAGCTTGGACCCGGCACCGGCTGCATCACCAAGGCGATTCTCGGGCGGGGCCTTCCCCCTGAGAGGCTCTATGCTGTCGAATATGCGGCGGAATTCGTTAGCGAGTTGAAGCGGCGCTTTCCGGACGCAAACATACTGGGCGGCGACGCCTTCAACCTGGACGACACGCTTGGCGAATTTCGTGACCAGAAATTTGATTGCGCAGTTTCGGCGTTGCCGCTGCTGAATTTTCCACTCGCCATGCGTGAGCATCTTTTGGCCGACGTGCTTGGCCGCCTTTCTGCTGGAAGGCCGATGATCCAGTTTTCTTATGGGCCTTTTGCCCCGGTTCCTGCAAGGCCGGGTTTCTGGACGGTTGAGCGCTATGATTTTGTTTTGCGCAACATCCCGCCCGCCCGGCTCTGGCTTTATCGCAAGCCCGTTTGACCCTGAACATTGCCGACTGAGAACCAATGAATGTCGCTGCTTGTCTGCGACATTTTCTTGTTGAAATGCGCCAAACTTACTTTAGGGAAGTGTCTGGCCATCTTGGCAGTCGCCACCCGTAGGGATTGCGATCATCGCGGGCTTAAGAGGTCCAAAAGGGAAGCGCATGCAACAGAAATTCAAACGGATGATCGCCAACCGTTTCAGCGACGACGCGCGGTTCTTCAAGGTGTGGCTTTCCAATGCCCGGCAGGTCGGCACGCCTCTGGCTACCTCAGCCTGGACCGGCAAGGCCATGTCCGCGCAGATTGATCTGTCTTCCGGCCTTCCGGTGCTTGAGCTTGGTCCGGGCACAGGTTCCATAACCAGGGAAATTCTCCAGCGTGGTGTGCCCCAGGAAAAGCTCGTTGCCGTGGAATATTCGCCGGAGTTCGTCACGCGGCTCAAACAGCTTTTTGCGCACGTGGATATCCGCCAAGGCGACGCGTTCAATTTGTGCAAGACTTTGGGCGATGACGCGGGAATGATCTTTGACTGTGTGATTTCGGCCGTGCCGCTGCTCAATGTTCCGGCAACGCAGCGCGCAGAATTTGTGATCAATGCCTTGAAAAGAGTGCCGCCCGGACGGCCTCTTGTGCAGGTCACCTACGGAGCGCTTTGCCCTGCGCCCGTGCCTGAGGGGGTGAAGGCGGAGCGGACAGAGATCATTTTCCGCAATTTGCCCCCGGCGCACATCTGGACTTTCCGCCGGTTTGCCTCTTAGGGTCCGCTACGACAAAACGGGTTGGAAAAGCCTGTCGGCAGGAACAAGACGCGATGCATCCACGCATACTCATATTCAACGGGTCCAACCGATCCGGCTCTTACAGCGGCAAAGTCGCAGATGCAGCGATGCGCGAACTCTCAAAGCTCGACGTGGAGGTCACGCGCATAGCCTTTACCGACTATCCGCTTCCTCTGATGGATGAAGATCTGGAGCGCGAAAAGGGCATCCCCGAAAATGCGTTGAAACTCGCTCGCCTGTTTGCGGCGCATGACGGGTTTTTTATCGCGACGCCTGAATACAATGGCTCGATACCGCCGCTCTTGAAGAATGTCATCGACTGGGTCAGCCGTGTCTCGCGCGATGGCGACAAGCCATTGAAAGCATATGCGGGGAAAGTTGTGGCGCTGGCCTCCTCATCCAACGGTCACTTTGCGGGCGTGAGAGCCATCATCCACCTGCGCGCAGTGCTTTCGCATGTCGGCCTGCAAGTCGTCTCTGAACAACTCTCCGTTCCCAACGCACAGGACGCATTCGACGACATGGGCCGGTTGAAGGAAGAGCGGACGCAGAAAAATCTCGAACGCAGCGTCCTCTCGCTTGTCGAACACGCCGCGTTTGAAGCGGGAAAGCAGCCAAAATGAACGCCAGCACTGAGGCCCGGGACCGGATGATTGTCGCGCTCGATGTGCCAACGGTAGCTGAGGCACGGGCGATTATTGAAACGCTTGGCGAGACCGCATCGTTCTACAAGATCGGTTATCAGCTCGCCTTCGCAGGTGGTCTTGATCTTGCGCGTGAGCTTGCCTCAGAAGGCCACAATGTGTTTCTCGACATGAAGCTGCTCGACATTGACAACACCGTCGCCAAAGCAGTCGAGAACGTCGCCAGAATGGGCGTGTCGATGCTCACGCTCCACGCCTATCCGAAAGCCATGCGCGCGGCTGTCAGTGCCGCCAAAGGCTCGCCGCTGACTTTGCTTGGCGTCACTGTTCTGACGTCCATGGATGCTGACGACTTGATCGAGGCCGGATATTCGGGCACGCCGCGCGAGCTTGTGCTGCGCCGGGCGCTGCAGGCGCGCGAGGCGGGCATGGGCGGCATCGTCTGTTCGGCTGAGGAAGCAGGGCAGGTGCGCGCCATTCTTGGCCCGGACATGGCCGTGGTGACTCCCGGCATAAGACCCAAAGGAACAGACAAGGGCGACCAGAAGCGCGTGATGACGCCGGGCGAGGCGATCCGCTCCGGGGCGAGCCATCTGGTGGTTGGACGGCCGGTCACCGGCGCGCCGGAGATGGCCGCCGCTGCGCGCGCCATCACCGAAGAGATTGCTGAAGCTGCCAAAGGGAGGGTTTGAACATGGCCAAAGGATATTGGATTGCCCGCGTCGATATCCGCGACGCCGCCCGCTACCCCGACTATGTCGCAGCCGCCAAACCGGCGTTTGAAAAATACGGCGCGAAATTCCTCGCCCGCGGCGGTGCCTATCAGAAACTCGAAGGTGAGGTGCGCGCCCGCAATGTGGTGATCGAATTCCCGTCGCTTCAGGCCGCTGCGGATTGCTACAACAGCCCTGAGTATCAGATCGCGGCCGCCATCCGCCAAGAATGCGCCGATGCGGAGATGGTTATTGTCGAAGGCGTAGACGGCTAAATTCCCGTATTGCAACGCATTATCAGCCAAGCTGTTGACTTTGCGGCATGATCAAAAGTCGAACCTGTCTTTTGTTGCAATGCAAAAGAATCATGTTACCGTTACCGTCCGGTCTCCATAAAGAGGCCGCAGCATGATGACGGAGCAAGTCCGCAATGTATTATCATTTCTACGAATTGAACCATGCTGCAATGCAGCCGATGCGCGCGCTGGCGGACGCGACGCGCCTTTTCTACACCCACCCGATGAACCCTTGGACGCGGACCATGCCGGGCCGCTCCATGGCCGCGCTTGCGGAAGTGTTCGAGCGTTTGACGCGCCGCTACGGCAAACCGGCCTTTGACCTGCCCGTGACCACCGTGGACGGTGAGACCGTTCACGTGCACGAAGAGGTGGTTTGGCGCCGCCCTTTCTGCAATCTGCTGCATTTTGACCGCGCGGCTGTCATCCCGAAGGGCCGTGACCCGAAAATTCTCATCGTCGCGCCCATGTCCGGTCATTACGCGACGCTCCTGCGCGGTACGGTCGAGGCCATGCTGCCGCACGGCGATGTCTACATCACCGACTGGATTGACGCCCGCACGGTGCCACTGGCGGAAGGGCGGTTCGATCTGGATGATTACATCGACTATCTGGTCGACATGCTCCATTTCCTCGGGCCGGACACACATGTCATCGCGGTTTGTCAGCCATCCGTTCCGGTTTTGGCGGCAGTCTCGGTGATGGAAGCGCGCGGCGACACACTTGCGCCTGCTTCCATGACGCTGATGGGCGGGCCAATCGATACGCGCATCAATCCGACCGCCGTCAACGGCATGGCCGTGGACAAGGATATCAAGTGGTTTGAGCAAAAGGTCATCATGCCTGTGCCATTCCCGCATGCCGGATTCATGCGGCCGGTCTATCCGGGTTTCCTGCAGCTCGGCGGCTTTGTGAGCATGAACATCGACCGGCACATTGACGCCCACAAGGACTATTTCTCGCATATGGTCAAAGGCGATGGCGACAGTGCCGAGAAGCATCGCGAATTCTATGATGAATATCTGGCCGTGATGGACCTGACGGCGGAATTCTATCTGCAGACCGTCGAAACCGTGTTCATCCGCCATGCGCTGCCCAAGGGCGAGATGATGCATCGCGACGAACTGGTTGACCCGTCAAAGATTCGCAACACCGCGCTTTTGACCGTTGAAGGCGAGAATGACGATATCTCCGGCGTTGGCCAGACCGAGGCGGCGCAGACGCTCTGCACCAGCATTCCCGATCACAAGCGCAAACACCATGTTCAGGCCAAGGTCGGCCACTATGGCGTTTTCAATGGCTCGCGATTCCGCGCCGAGATCGCGCCGATGATCACAAAATTCATTGGGGAAAACCGCGCCGAGCCTGCTTTGGAAGGCAGGAGCAAGATTGCGCGGCTCGTGCGCTAATCAGCGTAAAACACTTCTTTTGACAGGAAATCGGGCCTTCGAGGCCCTTTTTCTTTGCCGGTTAGGCAGCCGTATCGCCGGTAACCATAGTTGGAGATGGGAACTCCAGAACAATTGACTCTCAGCGCCCGGCACCGTTAACTCTTTGTTAACGATAGTGGTGTGGCGGAGTTGAGTATGCGTAGCCTGTTTTCCCGGACGGCTCTTGTGGCAGGCGCGCTGTTTGCCACCCCTGCATACGCCGGACCTTCAATGGCGACCGGCGAGCTAACCTCGCAGCCCATTGGCCATTTTGAGTTCTGCAAGGTCATGACACCGGAGTGCCGGATCAAGTCGCTCGGCGTACCGGCCTTGATTGCCGGCGAGCGGACAATGGCGATGATCGAAGCCGTCAATGTGCAGGTCAATCACGCTATCCGTCCCGAGACAGACCTCGACGTCTATGGAAAAGACGAGGTCTGGGCCTATCCGAACGGCGTCGGCGATTGCGAGGACTATGTGCTCTTGAAGCGCAAAATACTCATGAACCGCGGCATTTCCCCAGCCAACCTTCTGATCACCGTCGTGCGCAAGCCCGATGGCGAAGGCCACGCAATCCTCACCGTGCGCACCCGCAAGGGCGACTTCATCCTCGACAATCTCGACGATGAAATGCTCCCGTGGGAAGCCACCGGCTACAAATTCCTCAAGCGTCAGTCTTCCGAACATACGGGCCACTGGGTCACCATCGAGACGCCGAAAGATATTCTGGTAGGGTCGGTGAGCAAGTAAGCGAAGCGCGTCTCTCCATTGCCACGCCCGGTTTCCCGTCTGGCCATTTCAAAGAACTGGGAAACAGGGTGTGTGGTCCTGCCGCTGTTATTTTAAGTATGTGACATCGCCACACACCCCGTTCGATGTTCTTGCGCTGACAATGCCTTAGCGCGCGCCGTAGTCGCAGCATCGATCCAGCATCTGGCGCCTTTGCTTGTGGGCTCATCACCCATGGCGAGTTTCCGAGGTTCGCCACCATAGCACCGGCCTCTGCCACGTTGACCCGGATCATGAAACCGTGTCCCTTTGCAAAGAGCTCCAGGATTATGCGGGAAAATTTTGAGCAGTGGATAAGTCTGGCAAAAAATTGCTGCGGGTTTAGAGATTTCAATGGGTTCGTTGATCAACCTGCATGGACAACTTGCCAATGGCCGGTTTCAAGCCGCCGCCAGCAGCCGGTCTGACGGCACGCGGTACGAAATCGCCTCCGCCAGGTGGATGCGCCCGACCTTATCCTCGCCGTCCAGATCCGCCAGCGTGCGCGCCACTTTCAAAATCCGGTGGTACGCCCGCGCTGACAGTTTCAGATGTTCGCTGGCGTCGCCGAGCAGCTTCAATCCCGCCGCATCCGGCTCGGCAATGGCCTCGATCATTGACGGCGAGCACTGGGCATTGGACGTCAGCATGAAAAGTCCTGCAGCCTCAAACCGCTTGCGCTGGATATCGCGCGCTGCGGCCACGCGTGCCGCCACGGTCGCGCTTCTTTCCGGTCTGTGCGGCCGGATGAGATCTGCCGATGTCACCGCTGGAACGTCAACCCGCAAGTCGATCCGGTCCATCATCGGGCCGGAAATCCGCCCCTGATAGTCGGTTTGGCAGCGGGGCCCGCGCGCGCAAGTATGGCCCGGCTCGCCCGCCATGCCGCAGCGGCACGGGTTCATTGCCGCCACAAGCTGGAACCGCGACGGATAGGTCACGCGGTGGTTCGCCCGCGCGATCATGCAGTCACCGGTCTCAAGCGGCTGGCGCAGCGAATCGAGCACCTGTGGATTGAACTCGGGAAATTCATCAAGGAACAAAACGCCATGATGCGCCAGCGACACCTCGCCCGGCCGCGCCCGCACGCCACCGCCCACCATTGCGGCCATGGATGCCGAATGATGCGGCGCCCGAAATGGCCGCCGGTCGGACAGCTGCCCGTCCGCAAGCTCACCGCCAATCGAGGCGATCATCGACACTTCCAGGAGTTCGCGCGGAATTAGCGGCGGCAGGATCGACGGCAGACGCGCCGCCAGCATCGACTTGCCGGATCCAGGCGGGCCGACCATCAACAGATTGTGGCCGCCCGCTGCCGCCACTTCCAGCGCCCGTTTGGCCGTTTCCTGACCCTTGATCTCGGCAAGGTCCGGCATCATCGCATTGGCGGCCTTCAGTGCCGGCACCGGCCTTGTCAACGCCTGCGTACCTCTGAAGTGGTTAGCCATCGAAATCAGGCTGCGCGGCGCCAAAATGTCGATGTTCTCGCCCGCCCACGCCGCCTCCGGACCGCAGGCGTGCGGGCAGATCAAGCCTTTGCCCATGGCATTCGCCCCGATGGCTGCGGGCAGGCATCCGGCGACAGTGGCAATCGTTCCGTCCAGCGACAGTTCGCCAATCACCACATAGGGGTTCAGCGCATCGCCGGGTATCGCCCCGAGCGCCGCCATGAGACCCAGCGCGATTGCCAGATCATAATGGCTGCCCTCTTTCGGCAAGTCCGCCGGTGCCAGATTGACGGTCACCTTCTTGGCCGGCATCGAGAGCCCCGAGGCATGCAGCGCCGCCTGCACACGCTCGCGGCTCTCGGCCACCGCCTTGTCCCCCAGCCCGACAATATGAATGTTGGTCTTGCCCGGCGCGATCATCACCTGCACATCAACCGGCACCGCCTCAATGCCCTGAAATGCAACCGTACTCACCCGCGCAACCATGTGCCTGCTCCCCGCGCTTCAACCGAAATGGTTGAAACCAGCCTGATATTCACCCGCATGAGGCGAGGAAATCATATTTCCAAACAGGATGCAAGAACATAAATAGAACAATTTGCACGTTTGCGCTTCAATCCGGTTGTATCCGGTGGAGAAAAGAGAACAAACGTTCTTAAAGACCTTTTTGACAAATCCTGCTGTCGGGCATGACGGTTTCTCAAAAATTCTCTTAGCGCTTGGATTCCACACAATCCCAGAACAGCGCCGCAATATCCGCGCCGCCGAAGCGCTTGACCTCGCGCACACCGGTCGGCGACGTCACGTTGATCTCGGTCAGCCGGTCGCCGATCACATCAATGCCGACCAGAATAAATCCGCGCTTCTGCAATTCCGGTCCGATGCGCTCACAGATTTCCATGTCGCGTTTGGTCAACTCGGAATGCTGCGCCTGTCCGCCCGCATGCATGTTCGAGCGGGCGTCATGTTCGGCCGGCACGCGGTTGATCGCGCCGACAGCCTTGCCGTCAATCAGGATGATCCGCTTGTCGCCCGCCCGCACGGCAGGCAGATATTGCTGCGCGATGATCTGCTCGCGCGACAGGCTGGAAAACATTTCAAGCAGGGACGACAGGTTCCGGTCATCTTCGCGCAGGTGAAACACCCCCGCGCCGCCATTGCCATAGAGCGGCTTCAATATGATGTCGCCGTGCTCCTTGCGGAAGACCTTGATCTCCTCAACGTCCTTGGTGATCAGCGTCGCCGGCATCAGGTCCGGAAACTCGGTGACGAAAATCTTCTCCGGGCAGTTGCGCACATGGAACGGGTCATTGACCACCAGCGTCTTCGGGTGGATGCGCTCCAGCAGATGCGTCGTGGTGATGTAATTCATGTCGAACGGCGGGTCTTGCCTGAGCAGCACCACATCCATCTCGCTCATGTCGGTGCGCACCGGCTCGCCAAGGTCAAAATGATTGCCCTTCTCGTCGCGCACCCGCATGTCCTCAATGCGCGCAAACACCTTGGTGCCCAAAAGCGCCAGCCGGTCCGGTGTGTAATGATAAAGCTGATGCCCGCGCCGCTGCGCCTCGAGAGACAGGGCAAACGACGTGTCGCCGGCAATGTTGACGGTGCGCACATGGTCCATCTGGACCGCGATTTTCAGGCTCATGGGTCGGATTCCAGCAAATTGTCCAATGTGTATGGTTGGCTTCGTTTGTGATTGCAAGGCGGGTTTTGCACACAAGTTTGAAACCATTCCGCAAGGCTTGTGTGCCATGTTGGGAAGTGTTGCGCGCAGTCACAAGCGGCAGGCGGGGGATCATGGAAGACAATTTCTCATTCCAGCGTGAAAGCGATGCGGCGTCGACCGATGCCAAGACCGGCCTTGCCAACCGCAGGCGCTTTTTCGACAAGGTTGAACAGCTTCTGGCAGATCGCGCCGATGATCCGGCACCCTTCGCCGTCGCCCGTGTCGGGCTGGATGGCTTCAAGCCGGTCAATGATCTCTATGGCCGCGCCGCCGGAGACAGTATTTTGCAGCAGGTCGGCATGCGCCTGCGTGCTGCCGTGGAAGGCAATGGCCTGGTTGCCCGCTACTCCGGCGATGAGTTTGCCGTGCTTTACCCGATGGTGTTCCGCCCGGAAGACGCAAAGGCGCACGGCGAAATGCTGTCGGAAATCCTCGCCGCGCCATATGACCTTGGCGAACGCACCGCGCGTCTGTCCGCCTCAGTCGGAATAGCACTGTATGAAGACGCTGAAGAGACCGTGCATGACATTTTGCACAAGGCCGATTCCGCGCTCTACCATGCCCGCCGCCGTGGGGCGGGCCGCACGCTGGTCCACTCGCGCGAGATGGAAGAGGCCGCCAAGCGGCTGACCCGCATCGAGCAGGCGCTGCGCCGTGCGGTTTCAGCCGAGGAGGTGGAGCCCTTTTTCCAGCCGATTGTTGATCTGAAAACCAGCGAAACCGTCGGCTTTGAGTGCCTTGCCCGCTGGACCGACATTGATCTCGGCTTTGTCTCGCCGGTTGTCTTTATCCCGATTGCCGAAGAAACCGGCATTATCGTGCCGCTCACTCAGCTTCTGTTGCGCAAGGCGACGATTGCCGCGCGCGGCTGGCCGAAAAACATGTTCCTGTCGTTTAACCTCTCCCCGGTCCAACTGTCTGACGCCAACACCGGCAAGGCCGTCCTGGCCATCCTGAAAAAGACTGGCTTTGACCCCCGCCGTCTTGAAATCGAAATCACCGAAACCGGCGTGATGTCTGATCCGGCAACCGCCGAAGCCATCGTTGAAGATCTGCGCAGCGCGGGCGTGCGCGTCTCGCTGGATGATTTCGGCACGGGCCAATCTTCGCTTGGCCGTCTGCGCGAATTCAAGTTCGACAAATTGAAGATCGACCGCGCTTTTGTCTCCTCCATCCTCAACGACCGGCCATCCGAGCACATCATCAAGGCAATTCTCGCCATGTGCGAAGGCCTTGGCATTTCCACAATCGCCGAAGGCATCGAGGAGCAGGGACAGGCCGACAAGCTCATCCAGTTCGGCTGCTCCGGCGGGCAGGGCTATCTGTTCGGCAAACCGGTCGATGCCGACGCCACGCTTGGCTATCTCAACGACGCGTATCGAGGTGCATCAAGGGC
This sequence comes from Phyllobacteriaceae bacterium, assembly GCA_031423755.1. Classification (GTDB taxonomy): domain Bacteria; phylum Pseudomonadota; class Alphaproteobacteria; order Rhizobiales; family Rhizobiaceae; genus JANMEX01. The sequence goes on from JANPGC010000276.1 coordinate 15,407, forward strand.
GGCAGCGGTTTAAGTCCCGCAAAAGGTCTTGGTGACCCGCTCTTCCGGCAGCGGCGGTGTTTGATAGGCGGCATGTTCCGGCTGGTCATTAAATGGCTTGGCCAGCACATCCACCAGCCGGTGGAATGGAGCGAAATCGCCTCTATCTTCAGCGGCGCGGATCGCCTGTTCAATCCGGTGGTTGCGCGGAATATAGGCCGGATTCACTGATCGCATGGCAGTCTGCGCCGACGCTGTGTCCGTTCCTTCAGCCGCCAACCGGTTGCTCCAGCCCATCAACCAATCCTTCGTTGCTTGCGTTTCGGCAAAGAGGCCAAGAAATGTTTCATCCCCATCCGCATTCGAAAGCGCCCTGAACGCCACGGTGTAATCAACCGTTCCAAGCTGCATCAAATCAAGCAACTGCTTGATGAGCCCGGCGTCGCCATCCTGCGCAGCCTTCAGCCCAAGCTTTGCCCGCATAGCCACCATCCGGTGGCATTCGTACCGAACCGGAAAGGTCTCCAGCACGTCGCTCACCATCCGCACCGCAGCATCCTGATTGGTATCAATCAGCGGCACCAGCGTCTCGGCAAGCCGCGCGAGATTCCACTGGGCAATCAGCGGCTGGTTGGAAAAGGCGTAGCGCCCGTTCTGGTCAATCGAAGAGAACAGCGCGTGCGGATCATAATGGTCGATGAAGGCGCAGGGCCCGAAGTCGATCGTCTCGCCGGACACCGCCATGTTGTCGGTATTCATAACTCCGTGCACGAAGCCGATACCGGTCCATTTCGCAATCAACTGCGCCTGCCGCTCCAGCACGGCTTCGAACAGCGCCAGATACGGACGCTCCGCTTGCACGCTGTCCGGATAGTGCCGCGCTATCGTGTAATCCGCCAGCCGCTTGACCGAAGCCATGTCGCCGCGCCCGGCAAAAAACTGGAACGTGCCAACGCGGATATGGCTTGCGGCAACGCGTGTAAACACGCCGCCCGGCTTCACCGTCTCGCGATAAACCTCATCGCCCGTCAGCACCGCCGCCAGCGCCCGTGTCGCCGGTATGCCAGCCGCATGCATGAACTCTGACACGATATACTCGCGCAGCACCGGCCCAAGCGCCGCCCGCCCGTCGCCGCTGCGTGAAAACGGGGTGCGCCCGGGGCCCTTGAGCTGGATGTCCCGCCGCAATCCGTCGCGGTCAATCACCTCGCCCAGCAAGATCGCCCGTCCGTCGCCAAGCTGCGGCGAGAAATGGCCAAACTGGTGCCCGGCATAGGCCATTGCCAATGGTTGTGCACTTTCAGGAGTGTGATTGCCGGAAAAAATCGCCGCCAGATCGGCCTGTTCACGCCCCGACACATCAAGCCCGAGCTTATCCGCCAGCGCATGGTTGAATCGTATCATTTTCGGATCAGACGCATGCGAAGGCAGGGCTTTGAGCCAGAGGCCTTCAAGGTCGCGCGCGTAGCTGTTGTCAAACGGGAATTCCATCATCGCAGCTATTTGGGCCGTTGCGAGGCATGATTCAAGTTTCCAATTGTCTCAAGCACAAACGTCGCCTGTTGCCGCTTGACAAGCGGCGCTGGCAAAGGGTCATGTTGCTGGAAACAGAAGCCACAAACCGGGATTATTCACGCATGAGCGAAGCCGCCTGCATCGCTGTGGACTGGGGCACAAGCCGCATGCGCCTTTGGGTGCTGGCGCGCGATGGCAGCATCGTTGAGTCTCGTCGTTCTGATGAAGGCCTCGAGGGCGCGCGCGATGCAGGGTTCGAGACCATCCTCAACCGCCACCTTGCCGCGCTTGCAATTGCCCCCGATGTCCCGGCTGTCATTTGCGGCATGGCAGGTTCGCGCCAGGGCTGGATTGAAGCGCCCTATGCCGATGCACCAGCCCCGCTTGACAGCATCATTGGCAAGGCCGTGCGTGTGCCGGATATCAGCCGCGACATACGCATACTGCCGGGCGTCTGCCAGCGCTTGGGCGGCGAGCCAAATGTCATGCGCGGCGAGGAAACCCAGCTGCTTGGCCTTGGACGACAAAAGGGCCGCCAGCTTGTCTGCATGCCCGGCACCCATTCGAAATGGGTAGAGGTCGAGGACGCCCGCATCGGCCATTTCGCAACATTCATTACCGGCGAACTTTTTGCCCTGTTTTCAAAACAATCGATCCTGCGCCATTCTATTGTTGGCGAGGCCAGCTTCACGGCAGACTCCGCATCTTTCACGGAAGCCTGCGCTGCCATGCTGCGCTCGCCGCAGGATTTGGTGAAACGCCTGTTCTCCATCCGCGCCGCCAGCCTGCTCGAAGGAAAGGGCGCTGCCGACAGCGCAGCCGCGCTTTCGGGCCTGCTCATCGGCGCGGAAATCGGCGTCGCCAAACTGACCTATGGAACCAGCGATTCCGTCACGCTCGTCGGCTCAGGCTTCCTTGGCGGCCTCTACGAATCCGCGCTGACACTGGCCGGGTTCAAATTCACACTTGCCGACGGCGAAGCGCTTGTCCGCGACGGGCTCCTGTCCGCCGCCCGCAGCTTCTGGCCGTCCCGTTTTGATGTCAGGAATAGAACATGACCAACTGGCCCCATCTGAAACGCGGCCTCGTCGCCATCCTGCGCGGCATCAAGCCGGATGAAATCGCAGCCATCGGCGATGGTCTCGTCGATGCAGGGTTTGAGGCCATCGAAATCCCGCTGAATTCTCCCGATCCCTTCCGCTCGATTGAAACGCTTGCCAAGCGCGTGCCGGCAGGCGTGCTCGCCGGGGCAGGCACTGTGTTGACCCCTGCTGACGCGCAGCGCCTGTACGACGCCGGTGGCCGATTGATGGTGACGCCGAACGTCGATCCGGATGTGATCCAAAAGTGTGTAGCCCTTGGCATGGTTTCCATGACCGGTGTCTTCACCGCCACTGAAGCGCTGCTCGCCCTGAAATCCGGCGCGTCGGCGCTGAAATTCTTCCCAGCAAGCGCGCTTTGGCCCTCCGGCGTCAATGCCATACAGGCAATCTTGCCAAGAGGAACGGTGGTCGGCGCGGTCGGCGGTGTCGGTGATGCTGACTTTGCCGCTTGGATGAAGATCGGTGTCAACG
>JANPGC010000277.1:0-2542 GCA_031423755.1 Phyllobacteriaceae bacterium
GGCCCAGTTCCGCGTCATCCGCTGCCCGGCAGCGCATGTTTACATGCGCGAGAGGGGTCACCCGCCGCCTGAAATATGCCTGCTGGTCCTGCACCGATGGTGTGGTTCAGGCTCCGGCACGTCTGATCCCAGGCGGCATGCCGACCGAGGTGGCGGTCGCCCATGTGCTGGTCAGCAAATACGCAGATCACTTGCCGCTTTATCGGCAGGCCCAGATCTGCAGCCGCCAAGGCGTTGATCTCGACCGCTCCGCTCTTGCGGATTGGGTCGGCCGTGCCGCCTTCGAACTGCGCCTCGTTTACGATGCGCTGAGGGCCGACCTGAAACGGTCGACAAAGCCGTTCATGCCCTCTCGGCCGATTGCTTTGTATTCGCCTGCCGGGTAACAGACGAACCCCGCGCCCCGGTCTTCGGTCCGGGGGCGCGAAAGACCAAAACCGGATACTTCTGGGCCTTCGCCCGCGATGATCGGCCCTGAGGCGGCACGGCACCTCCGGGCGTAGCCTTCACCTATGCCCACGGGCCGCGGCTGCCTCCATGCCGAACGGATATTGCAGGGCTACGGGGGCATCCTGCAGGTCCCCTCTCATGGTTTGCAAGCAAACCATTGTCGTGAAATGGACGGCTATGCCGGATACAACTGACTGATCGCGCCTGAGCGGTCTGGCACCGGCATCCAGTTGGCCCATTGCTGATGGGGTAGATGCCCCGCTCGACAGCCTCGCATTATGTCATGCTGGTCAAACCGAGCTTCGATCAATCAGTGAGGAGAATCTTATGTCGGAAGTCACAATTATCGGCGTCGATCTTGCAAAGCGCGTTTTCCAACTTCATGGCGCACGTGCAGACGGATCGGTAGCCTTCCAGAAAAAACTTTCTCGGGCGCAACTGTTACCGTTTCTGGCGAAACAGGCGGAATGCTGCGTCGCGATGGAGGCTTGTGCGACCGCGCATGGCTGGGGCCGCGAGATCCAAAAAATGGGTCATCAAGTCAGACTAATTCCGCCAATCTACGTGAAGCCCTTTGTAAAGCGCCAGAAAAACGATGCCAATGATGCGCATGCCATCGTTGAAGCGGCATCTCGGCCAACCATGCGCTCCGTGCCAGTCAAGACTGAGGAGCAGCAGGCGCGTGCGATGGTGTTCCGAACGCGAGAACTTCTTGTCGGTCAGCGAACGCAGCTGATCAACGGCCTTCGCGCACATCTCGCGGAATTCGGCATCGTTGCACCGGTCGGACCTGCTCATCTCAAGCGCTTGCAAGATGCGCTGGAGGACGAAGGCTCCGGCCTGCCTCGGGATGTGCGCGACTTGGGAGCCCTATACCTCGATCAAATCCAGCAGTTGGTGACTAGGATTGCGGAATTGGAGCATCGCCTGAAATTGGCTTCCGACCAGTCTGATATGGCGCGTCGATTGAAGACCATGCCCGGGATCGGTCCGATTACGGCGATGGCGATCGAAACCTTTGCGCCGAGTATGGAGGGCTTTCGTCGGGGCCGGGACTTTGCGGCATGGCTTGGGCTGGTCCCACGACAGCATTCATCTGGCGGCAAGCAGGTCTTGGGCCGCACTTCGAAGATGGGGCAACGTGACATCCGGCGATTGCTCATCATCAGCGCAATGGCGGTCGTCAGGGCGGTCATGCGATACCGGAAGACAACAACCAGTTGGCTGACGGCTATGTTGGAGCGCAAACCCAGATTGCTGGTTGGTATCGCGCTCGCAAACAAGATGGCCAGGGCAGTCTGGGCGATGCTGACGCGGCAACAAGATTACCGGAAACCCGAGGCAAGCGCGGCGGTTTAAGCCCCACGAAGCCGCGGGAACTGTCGAGGAGTGTGAGAAGATCGATGAAAAGTAAGGGCAAATGATTGAACAGATCGGGATCGGAAAAACCATATGGGCCCACAGAGCTAAACAGTTCTCATTGCTGATTTGGATCTGATCCGCGTATCGCCATACCGGCCAGCGGCGCATAAAAGCCGCGACTCAAGGCCTGACACATGAGCGCAATCAATCACACGGCCTGAAATTCAGAAACTACTTGCATTCATAGGGGCATCTACACATGGGCGCATTCCCGGCGCAAGCTGCATGACATCTATCAAAAGGACGGCTCCGAAATCGCCGCCGAAGGCCTGCGCCGCATCGCCCAGATCTACAAGATCGAAGCCAGCGTCCGGGGACGCTCACCCGAGGAGCGCCTGGCGGCCCGCCAAGCGCAATCCTCCCCGCTGATTGCCGACTTCCGCCTTTGGTTGACCCAACAGCGCAGCCGGATCTCCGCCAAATCCCGCTTGGGCGAGAAGCTCGGCTACATCCACCGCCACTGGGATGGCCTGCAAATCTTCCTGACCGATGGCCGCATCGAGATGGACACCAACCCGGTCGAAAACACCATCAGACCCATAACCCTCAATCGCAAAAACGCGCTCTTCGCCGGTCATGATGAGGGCGGCCGCACTTGGGCGCGCATGGCCTCGCTCATTGAGACCTGCAAGCTGAACGCTGTCGATCCCTACGCCTACCTGCGCGAAAC
>JANPGC010000278.1:0-5655 GCA_031423755.1 Phyllobacteriaceae bacterium
CGCAACAGCCCGAAAACTCGTCATTCTCGCAAACGCAATCCTCCAAAGAGGCACACCATGGAGCCCCGAAAGACCCAAATGTTGAATATGGTTGCTCCCCAAAGGGGCGAGGTTAAAGCTGCGGCGCTTGGTTCAAACTCGGCGCTTTTAACCTCACCCCGCTTGCGGGGAGAGGTGTCGGCGAAGCCGACGGAGAGGGGACTGCGGCTGGCCAAGGTCAACATCGCAAACATCATGGCGACGATCTTGTGGAGCGCCTCGCTGTTCCGATCGATTGCCCTGTTCCAGTCCATCCTGCCTTGCCTCGTGCGCGCCGGGATTGACGCGGGGGCATTGTAGGATCGGGTGAAATTGGTGTGGATAAAGATTCTGCTTGATGCTCGAGAATCGGGAAAATTGACTCTCGCCGAAGACTTTGCGTCAGGCGCCCCCCTGACCGCTGCTCGGATTTCTCCGGTTTGATCAGGGGAAAAATCCGCGAAACGGACAGCGGGCGGGCGCTTGCAATGTTCGTGGGGAGTCTATTTCGGGACGTGCCGTCTCAAATGATCCCGAGGCGAACGGCCTTGACTGTTGCCTGTATCCTGTTGACGGAATCGAGCTTGCGGCAGCAGATTGCCAGATAGTGGTTTATCGTGTGCTCTGACAGCGATGTAATCTGTGCGATTTCGTTGCTGGTCTTTCCGGCGGCGACCCATTTGAGACACTCGGTTTCTCGCGCGTTCAGGGTTTCAGGTGGCCGTGATTGTTTGGCGTCGCTTTGACTGAAAGCCAGGTTTGAATGCATTGTTTTTGCCCCCGTGAATCGCGCCGAATCAGATGGAAAGGACTGCGATATCGCCGAGGTAGCAAGCAACCGGATGTTAGTAAACTATCGGTTGTATTTTAGTGTTCTACTACTTTTGGTTTTGTTTTGGGCGGGTCATCGCTCAGAATTCTCTCCTCGACAACCCTCTTGCGCACCTCCGTCCTGCTGAACAGATCGAACTGCAAAATCAAGGCCTGCTTGAAGCGCTTGCCGCCGGTGGCTTGGTTCGAGATTGCGACCATCTGATCGGCGAACCCTGAGATATCCGGCATGCTGTCCTTGCCGGCACTGTAAAGTTCACTGTTGAAGGCCACGGAATTGAGCGCATCTGCCAGAATGACTTCGTCATCGATGCCGGTTTGGTTATCCACTGCCAAATCGGTTTCAATGGCAAACCTGAATATGGCAAAACTCAATTGGTCCTTGCCGCTGATTACGGAGCTCGTGAATATTTCCGGCGAAAGGTAGACACTGTTTTTCGGATTGCCTGTAACGGCTGCCTTTTGCTCCCGTTGCATTTGAGCCTCCCGCTGTGCGCTGCCAAAGTTGACGCCGGCCAGCGTGCCCGATGCGGCGAAAAAGATGGCGAGGATGAATCTGATCATTTTCGCCGTGAGAAATTGTCAATTTGATAGGTGCCATCATTTCCGCCTTCAAGCGAGGCCGTCATCATGATTTCGAGCACTTCCCGGACAGCTTCGGCGGAAGCGCTGCAGCAGTTCATGTTTTCCCGAATCGCAGACGTCATGTTCTTCAATCGCGTTGCCATGCCAGGGTCTCGATTGGTGCCTCCTGTCTGGCTGACCGCCATGTTCAGATCATGCAAGAGCCGGTGTTTGGTCAGATTGTTCTCACGAATTTCAACGTCTTTGAAGCTCCTGATGCTGATGTTCTCGTTTGCCAGGAGATTGGTTATTTTTTCAACGACATGGGCGAGTGACGCGCCACCGGTGTTGCCCTGATTTCCATCGAGATTTGCCATTACTTTGCCACGCCGTGTTCACGGTTGACCATTTTATGCTCAAGGCTGCCGCCAAGGGATTCAGCGATGCCGAGCCGCATGCCAGACGAGAGGGCATTTGCCAGTTCGTCGGCGAAGAGCGACCCCCAATATTCGCCGGCCAAACCAGAGTCGGCACCGCCGAGGCTTTGCTTGGGAAGGAAGGCTCCCATGAGACTGCGGACCAACATGGCCTCGAGATTTTGAAACGCTTCGGCGGGCATTCCAGAGGCAGATGGTTCCGTTTTGTGCATGGCCGGTGGGTGCGACAGGTCAAACTGTATCGTGGGTGGCGGCGTCGTTCGCCGCGCGGCGTTTTCAGGCGAGACGGCTGCGAGGCGACTGTCTAACAGAACCGGGACTGAGATTGGCATTGGTGGTCTCCGACTTTGCAACTCTGCCGAAACTGTCATCGAAGGCATGGAACGCCCCGCCAATCCCCACGGTGGACCAAGCGTATTTCGAGTCTGGTGTTTCCGGCGGCGAGCCGCCTTCCGACCAGAGCAACGGGTGCTCTAGGGAAAAATGGCCCATCGGCCTTGCCCAAGGCTGACTTGCCGATGATGATTTCTGGCGATGAACTCGGACAGTTCGATTTCAGCGGATTTTGTGGCTTCAGACTGCTGAAGTTTTGCGAGCCTGACGAGGAGTTCGCCGACGGCTTTCTCCAGGTTTCTGACTTCGCTTGCGAGCGTATCAATTCCGGACGACAATTTTGTGATTCTTGTTTCAAGATCATACCGGTATTTCACATGATAGCCGTGGAATGTGGTCAAGTTGGCGTCCGCGCGCAGGTATGTGGCGTCAATGCAGCGGGCAGCTTCTCTGGCGACTGTCAGCAGCTGGCGGTGCAACGCGATTGTCTGAATTCTTGACTTCTTCCCGGTCTCAAGAAAGTCCAGCAGGCGCAACAGTTTGGCTTTTTCGACCGACGGGCTGTTCATATCAAACCGGCATTTCAAAGTGGCCCTGAGCGGCCAAGGAAACCAGCGCCGGAATCAAAATGTAGATCAGGAGAAGCGCGCCGAGCAACACGGCCGGTGTGGCGATGAAATAGAGCGGCAAATTCGGGATGAGCTTGTTGAGGAGCGCGATGAAGATGTTGGTCAAAAGCGCGTAGGCAAGGAAGGGACTGGCAAGACTGAAGGTCACGAGAAAGCAGTCTGTCAGGTAGCCCACCAAGTTTTTGGCTATCGCGCCAAAATCAGGAAGGCTGCCTGCGGGCGCAAGCGCGAAGGAGAGCACGAGCGCCCGGATTGCGTGGTGATGGAAATCCATCGAAAACAGCGCGAGCAGAGTGGCGGACGAGATGATCGAGGCGAGCGCCGGCTCCATGTCATTGTCCATCACCGATGGCGCGAGCTGCGCGCTTATGCCGACTGCTGCGGAGGCGGCGTTCATCATGAAGCTGACGGACAGCAGGTAGCAACGCGCACCAAGACCAATGAGAACGCCGGTGATTGTTTCAGATAAAATGAGACGCGCAAGATGCCAGACCGAGCGCATTGCGTCTTGAACTGGCTGCTGCGGCATGAGCGGGATCAGCGCTGCGGTCAGGGCAAGGATAAACATGATGCGGACCTGTTGCTGCACCCGCACCGACGAGAGGCCGGGAAGCACCAGCAAGCAACCGGATATGCGCGCGAAACCAATGAGCGCCTCAACCAGCTTTTCATCGGCCCACGCGTTCACGATATGGAGCCGAGAATTTGCAGCTGGATGCCTCTGGCAATTTCCGCGTGGCTGATGACCGGCTGGCCTGGCGCAAAACGCTCGATGATCATGCGCACATAGGGGCGCGCATCCTGGTTCGAGATCAGCGCAAACATGGTGCCGCCATCAGCGTGCCTGGCAATCGCGTCCTGGGCATCCGCGGCGAACTTTTCGAGAAGCCGGGGGTCCATCTCGAACTCGATGATTTCGCCCTTGGCGTTTTTCCGCAGTGATTCATGAAAGGCAAGATCCCACCTCGGGCCGAGGCGAAGGATGCTGAGCACACCCGCGTTTGCGATGTCGCCGCAAATCTGCTGCGCGATCCGCGAGCGGACATGTTCAACGATCTTTTCGGTGCGGCGCAAATGTGGGGCGACCTCGGCGATTGCCTCAATGATCAAATGCAGATTGCGCACCGAGACACGTTCGGACAACAGCATTTTCAGGACAGCTTGCAATCCGGGATAGGTAAGGTGCGTGGTGCAGATTTCGTCTGCGAGCTTGCGGTACTCAGGTTCCAGACGATCCACAAGGGCGCGCACATCGCGGTAGGACAGAAGTTGCGAAAGGTTGGTGCGGATCACTTCGCTGAGATGGGTCAGCATGACGGAGAGATTGTCGACATATTGCAGGTCAAGCCGAGCCAAGTCACCGGCGAAGACCGCCGGGACGGACAGAGCGCGCATCCCGAAGGCGGGTTCCTTGACCAGCTCGCCGGGAATGTCGGGAACAGGACCGTTTCCAATCAACGCCAGAACCTCGTCCAGACGCAACTCATATGACGCAATCGACGTGCCGTGAATTCTGACATGATAGGATTTGGCGGCGATCTGAAAGTCTTCGCTGACTGTCACTTCGGGAATGACGCAGCCGTATTCAACGGCGAATTTCTTGCGCATCTTGCCAAGGCGGATTGTGAGTTCCTGCCGCTCCGAGACGAGTTTTGACGCAAGTTGCTTGCCCAACACGAGTTCGATTTCAGATGTCTTCAGCATTTGTTTGACCGAGTCTTGCTTGGCCTTGTCGCTGGCTTGTCTGTCATCTTCCTCGGCCTGCGCCACTTCACCATCGGCAATCTTGCGCAGCCGCTGAATGTTATGGCCGATCAGCGCCATGAGCGCGCCGATCACCAGAAATGGCAGCGTGGGCAGGCCCGGCATTGCCGCAAGTGCGACAAGCAATATCGCCGCAACGAAGAGTGCGCGCGGATAGCCGCCCAGCTGCTTGAGGACGGCGCTGTCTGCCGAACCTCTTGTGCCGCCCTTTGAGACAATCAACCCGGCTGCAAGTGAAATGATCAAGGCGGGCATTTGGGTGACGATGCCATCACCGACCGAGAGTTTCATGAACACTTCGGCAGATTCAGCGATCGTCATTTTGTGGCGGACGACGCCAATGAGGATGCCGCCGACAATGTTGACGCCGGTGATGATTAGGCCGGCTATCGCATCGCCGCGCACGAATTTTGAAGCGCCGTCCATGGAACCGAAGAATGCGCTTTCCTCTTCCAGTTCGCGCCGCCGGAATTGTGCCTCCTTCTCGTCAATGGTGCCGGCTGACAGATCCGCATCGATGGACATCTGCTTGCCGGGAATTGCATCAAGCGTGAACCGTGCGCCTACTTCAGCAATACGGGTCGAGCCTTTGGTGATGACGACAAAATTGACGATGATGAGGATCGAAAAGACCACGACGCCGATCAGGAAATCACCGCCCATGACAAACTGGGAGAAGCCGCTGATGACATGTCCGGCGGCGTGGACGCCCTCGTGACCGTTGGCGAGAATTGTTCGGGTGGTTGCAATGTTGAGCGACAGGCGCAGCATTGTGGTGATCAGGAGCACCGTCGGGAAGGCAGAGAAGTCAAGCGGCCTCGTGATCCAGAGCGAGACCATCAGGATAAGGATCGACAGCGACAGGGAAAGCGCAAGTCCGAAGTCGATCAGGAACACCGGGATTGGCAGGAACAGGATGCTGAGAATCAGCACGAAAACCGGAATGGCGGTGGGATAGGAATGCAGGAACCCACGGAGTTTCTGCACCGGGTGAGCCCCGGATTTCTCGAATGACGCGACCTTGACGTCGGCCTTGTCCAGCGTCGCCTCAAAGTCCGAAACCACCTTGGTGGGCTGCC
>JANPGC010000279.1:0-2505 GCA_031423755.1 Phyllobacteriaceae bacterium
TGCCACAGGCCATAGACCGGATGGGTCAGCAGTCCGAGAGGCGACGGTTTTAGCCCTTCCGCCATCATCGCCCATTGCTGGAATGGCAGGTGCGGCCTGTCGGACGGGAACACGGCTTGGCCGCCAACCTTCGTTGCGGCGTCAGTGATGACTTCCTTTGACCAAGTATCGAGTGGGTTATCCGGTCGTGAATTTTGCAGGGCGAGCCAAGCGCTGAAGTGCGGCCATATCGAGGAGCCTGCATGACCGATAAGAATGACGGATTTCGCATATGAGCCGTCCGGCAAGAGGAAAGGTTCGGCAAGGTGTGCAACGCCGCGCGTCATGAGGCCATGAACGGCGAGTATGGCGGTGAGTGCATCCAAAGACATCGCCTTTGCAGACTGAATATCCCGCGTGGCCGTCTTTCCGGGGCCGCGAAGGGGAACCCGGAATCCAGAGCGCCAAACAAGGCAAATTAAGCATTTAACCTTGCATTGCCGTCAAGTTCGACGTCGCATACGGCTCGATAAAAAGGCAAACCCGGCGCTCTGGTTTCCGGGTTCGGCTCCGCCTCCCCGGAATGACGACCCGGTCGTGAAGCGTGGCCCTACTTCGTCTCCCGGAACGCGCTCCGCCAGACTTCATCGTGTATTATGTTGGCCACTTTAGCCCGGCCGTCCTCGGGCTTCCTTCAGGTGAAGGCGTCAGCCATGGAGTCTTTCTTCTGCTTGATGAACGCCGTCAGGGCCTCGTCGATCACCGGGTCGAGCGCGGGGGCTTCGTAGCTTTCCAGAAGTTTGCGCACCAGCGTGTTGGCGCGCTGCTCAATGCGCTGCTCGCCTTCGGCAAGCCACTGCTCGTAGGAATTGTTGTCGGTGATCGGCGAGGCGTAAAACGCCGTCTGGAAGTTTTCCAGCGTGTGCGCGCAGCCGAGATAATGGCTGCCCGGGCCGACTTCGCGGATGGCCGACATCGCCTGGCCGTTCTCGGACAGGTCAACACCGGCAGCAAACTTCTGCGTCATGCCAAGCTGATCAATGTCCATCATGAACTTCTCGTAGGAACTGACCAGCCCGCCTTCGAGCCAGCCCGCCGAATGCAGCACGAAGTTGGTGCCCGCCAATATCGTCGAATTCAGCGTGTTGGCGCTCTCGTAGGCCGCCTGTGCATCCGGAACCTTCGAGCCGCAAAGCGATCCGCCGGTGCGGAATGGCAGTCCAAGTCGCCGCGACAGTTGCGCCGCGCCATAAGACACCAGCGCCGGTTCCGGCGTTCCAAACGTCGGCGCGCCAGACTGCATGGAGATCGAGGCGGCAAACGTGCCCATCAGCACCGGCGCGCCCTTGCGGCAAAGCTGTGTAAATGCAGCGCCGGACAGAACCTCGGCCAAAACCTGCGTCAGCGTCCCCGCCACCGTCACCGGCGACATCGCGCCAGCCAGAATGAACGGCGTGACAATGCAGGCCTGATTGGCCCGCGCATAAACCTTCAGCGCACCAAGCATCGTCTCATCAAACACCATCGGCGAGTTGGCGTTGATCAGGTTGATGACAACCGTATTCTTCTCGACAAACTCCTTGCCAAACAAAATCCGGCACATTTCGACCGTGTCTTCCGCCCGCTCAGGCGCGGTGACGGAGCCCATGAACGGCTTGTCGGAATATTTGATGTGGGAATAAACCATGTCGAGATGGCGCTTGTTGACCGGCACATCGACGGGCTCGCACACCGTGCCGCCCGAATGATGGATTGACGGAGCGAGATAGGCGAGCTTCACGAAATTCTGGAAGTCTTCAATCGTCGCATAGCGCCGCACGCCATCAAGGTCGCGCACGAAGGGCGGGCCATAGACCGGCGCAAACACCGTGGCATTGCCGCCAATCTGCACATTGCGTTCCGGATTGCGCGCATGCTGGGTGAAGACGGACGGCGCAGTTTTCAAAAGCTCGCGGCACAAACCTTTTGGAAAATGCACCCGCTCGCCTTTGACGTCAGCGCCAGCCTCTTTCCACATCGCCAGCGCCTCGGCATCGTCGCGGAAAATAATGCCCGTTTCTTCGAGCACGATGTCGGCATTGTTCTCGATGATCGACAGGCCTTCCTCATCAAGCACCTCATAGACGGCGATCTTGCGCTGGATGTAAGGAAGCTGCGGACCGAGCCCTGCCCCCGAACGGGCCGCTCGCCGCGATGCCGCCCCGCCGGAATTGCGCGCCCCGCGCCGCCCGCCTGCCGCCGGAATTTCCGCGTCCAACACCACATCATCGCTCATCGAATCAAACCTTTATGCCCGCACAGAACATGCCTGCGCCTTCAATGTCAGGATTCCATTCTAAATGCGACGCCGCAAGCCACAATCCCATGCGCGCCTTGCCTTGGCGCAGCGGCGACAACGGCATTCGCTTGAATCGTCACATTGGCTTGTGCATAGCCTGACCATATTGTATATACCACGTAATACTATGGAGGGTGCAATGAAAGTCTCAAAATATGCAGGTCAAAACATCGCGGCAAGCCAAAAAC
>JANPGC010000280.1:0-5462 GCA_031423755.1 Phyllobacteriaceae bacterium
GTCGTCAAGGGCGGCCGTCGTTTCGGTTTTGCGGCGCTCGTCGTCGTGGGCGACCAGAAAGGCCGTGTCGGCTTTGGTCATGGCAAGGCGCGTGAAGTGCCGGAAGCCATCCGCAAGGCGACTGAAGCTGCCAAGCGCGAATTGATTTTCGTTCCGCTGCGTTCGGGCCGTACCCTTCATCATGATACCGAAGGCCGCCACGGCGCTGGCCGCGTTATCATCCGCATGGCTCCGGCCGGTAAGGGCATCATTGCCGGTGGTCCGATGCGCGCTGTTTTCGAAGCGCTCGGTGTTGCTGACGTTGTGACCAAGTCGCTCGGCTCCTCCAACCCGTACAACATGGTTCGCGCCACGTTCGACGCGTTGAAGAGCCAGGTTCATCCCAAGGACATCGCTTCGCAGCGCGGCATCAAGTATGCGACGCTGCAGGCCCGCCGTCAGGCGATTGTCGGCACCGAAGACTAAGCCCTTTTGAAGATTTGAGGACCATAAACATGGCTGACACCAAAAAGGGCAAGACGTTCACGGTCGAACAGATCGGAAGCCCAATCCGCCGTCCTGCTGATCAGCGCGCCACGCTGATTGGTCTGGGCCTTAACAAGATGCACCGGAAGTCGACACTGGAAGACACTGCTTCCGTTCGCGGCATGGTGTCCAAGGTGCAACATCTCGTCCGCGTTGTGGACGAGGCCTGATTGCCCGAAGGAGAACGATCATGAAGCTCAATGAAATCAAAGACGCTGAGGGCGCCACCCATTCGCGCAAGCGTCTCGGACGCGGCATCGGCTCCGGCTCGGGCAAGACGGGCGGACGTGGTGTCAAGGGTCAGAAGTCGCGTTCCGGCGTTGCCGTAAACGGCTTTGAAGGCGGCCAGATGCCAATCTACCGCCGTCTGCCAAAGCGCGGTTTCAACAACATCTCGTCGAAAGACTTCAACACAGTTTCGCTTGGCCGCATCCAGACTGCCATCGACGCCAAGAAGCTTGATGCCAATGCCCCGATCACGCTGGAAGCCCTCAAGGCTGCTGGCGTCATCCGCAAGGCCAAGGACGGCGTGCGGGTGCTTTCGGACGGTGAATTGACGTCGAAGGTTGAAATCGTCGCCAACGGCGCGTCGAAGACCGCGATCGAAAAGATCGAAAAGGCCGGCGGATCAATCAAGCTGCCGGAAGTGGCCGCAGCAGAGTAATTGACAGAGCGGCGGGTCACTCCCGCCGCTTGCATGTTTGGCCCCGGAGTCTTATCTCGGCAGCAGGGCTGCCATATCCGGCGCCTTTTGATTCCGGAGAACTCCTATGGCGTCAGCAGCTGAACAGCTTGCTTCAAACCTGAATTTTGCCGCCTTTGGCAAAGCCGAAGAACTGAAGAAGCGCATTTGGTTCACCCTTGGCGCGCTGCTGATTTTCCGTCTTGGCACGTATATCCCGCTTCCTGGCATTGATCCTGAAGCTCTGGCGCAGGCGTTCCAGCGTCAGTCCGGTGGTGTGCTTGGTCTGTTCAACATGTTCTCGGGCGGCGCTGTTTCGCGCATGGCGATCTTCGCGCTCGGCATCATGCCGTATATCTCCGCTTCGATTATCGTCCAGCTGATGACCTCGGTTATTCCGACGCTTGAACAACTGAAGAAGGAGGGAGAGCAGGGCCGCAAGATCATCAACCAGTATACCCGCTACGGAACGGTGCTTCTGGCAATGGTGCAGGCTTACGGCATCTCGGTCGGGCTTGAAGGCAGTCAGGGGTTGGTCGTTGACCCGGGTATGTTCTTCCGAATTTCGACCGTTTTGACACTGATGGGCGGCACCATGTTCCTGTTGTGGCTCGGCGAGCAGATCACCGCCCGTGGCATCGGCAACGGTACGTCCCTGATCATTTTCGCTGGCATTGTCGCAAATCTGCCGCATGCCATCTCTGGCACTTTGGAACTGGGACGCACCGGTGCCTTGTCGACAGGCCTCATCCTTGCAATCATTGTGCTGGCGTTTGGCCTTATTGCTTTTATCGTCTTCATGGAGCGCGCCCAGCGCCGCCTGTTGATACAGTATCCAAAGCGCCAGGTCGGCAACAAGATGTTTCAGGGTGACACGTCCCATCTGCCGCTGAAGCTTAACACAGCCGGCGTCATTCCGCCGATCTTCGCATCCTCACTGCTGCTGCTGCCAGCTACGATGGCGGGCTTCTCCAACACGACCACGCTGCCTACATGGGCGACGGCCATTTTGACCTCGCTCGGCCACGGCCAGCCGCTTTACATGCTGCTCTACGCTGCGCTGATCATCTTCTTTGCATTCTTCTACACCGCCATCGTGTTCAACCCGAAAGACACGGCGGACCAGTTGAAGAAGCATTCCGGTTTCATTCCCGGCATCCGTCCCGGCGAGCGCACGGCGGAATACATTGATTACGTGCTGACGCGCATCACGGTTGTCGGCGCGCTGTACATGACACTTGTCTGTCTCTTGCCCGAATTCCTGATATCGGCGACCGGCGTTCCGTTCTATCTTGGCGGCACCTCACTTCTGATTGTTGTGAGCGTCACGCTTGATACTGTCGCTCAGGTGCAAGGCCACCTGATTGCGCACCAGTATGAGGGGTTGATCAAGAAGTCGAAATTGCGCGGAGGCAAGAGGGGCAGATGAAGCTGATATTGTTGGGACCACCCGGGGCCGGCAAAGGCACCCAGGCTGAGCGGCTTGTGGCCAAGCACGGAATACCGCAACTCTCGACAGGCGACATGCTGCGCGCCGCAGTCAAAGCGGAAACACCGATTGGCAAGCGCGCCAAGGCGGTCATGGAGGCGGGCGAGCTTGTTTCCGACGAGATTGTCAACGGCATTGTCTCCGAGCGTATTGATGCGCCGGACTGCGCCAATGGCTTTATCCTCGACGGCTATCCCCGTACGCTTCCGCAAGCCGACGCAGTTGAGCAGATGCTGGCGTCCAAGGGTATGAAGCTTGACGCGGTTATCGAACTGATGGTGGACGACAAGGCTCTTGTCGGCCGCATCGTCAAGCGTGCCGAGGAAGCCAAAGCCGCCGGCAAGCCGGTGCGCAAGGATGACACGCCAGAGATATTCGACGAGCGCTTGCGCGAATATTACAAGAAGACCGCGCCGCTGACCGGCTACTACTATGCCAAGAAACTGCTCACCTTTGTCGATGGCATGGCGTCGATGGATGACGTGACGGCTTCAATCGGGGCAGTCCTGAAGAAGATTTGAGCGGACATTTTGTTTGCTTCAATGAGTTGACGAACTGGATGCGCTGCCGTAAAGCGACGCAGCTTTCACAGTGTTGAATGGCAAGCCTTTGGCATGTCTTGATGCACGCCCTGCATGAGCCGGTCTCCACCGGACGCAGGTTCATCCCACGCTGGATCAATTTCAGCCCACATGGAGAACTGAAACATGGCACGTATTGCCGGTGTTAACATTCCTACTGCCAAGCGCGTGGTTATTGCGCTTCAATACATTCATGGCATTGGCGCGAAGTTCGCGTCTGAAATCGTCACCAAGGTTGGCATCCCGGCAGAGCGCCGCGTCAATCAGCTGACCGATGCTGAAGTTCTTCAAATCCGCGAAACCATCGACCGCGATTACCAGGTCGAGGGTGATCTGCGCCGCGAAGTGTCGATGAACATCAAGCGCCTGCAGGATCTGGGCTGCTACAAGGGTCTGCGCCATCGCCGCGGCCTGCCGGTTCACGGTCAGCGCACCCACACCAATGCCCGCACCCGCAAGGGCCCGGCAAAGGCGATTCAGGGCAAGAAGAAGTAATTTGGGGCAGGGGAGTAGGGCAGTAGGGCAGTACGGCAATATGTTGGGTTTGTTTTTCCCTACTGCCCTACTGCCTTATTCCCCTACTCCCCTCCCTCCGGTGTAGCCGCTGGCATTACGGCGGCGTAGAGATCAACGAGAGGACTATCCATGGCCAAGGAAGCCGCACGCATCAAGAAGCGTGAACGCAAAAACATTTCGACTGGCGTCGCGCACGTCAACTCAACCTTCAACAACACGCTGATCACCATCACCGATGCGCAGGGCAATGCAATTGCCTGGTCGTCTGCCGGTGCACAAGGCTTCAAGGGCTCGCGCAAGTCGACGCCGTTTGCCGCCCAGATGGCTGCTGAAGATTGCGCCAAGAAGGCTGCCGAGCATGGCATGCGCACGCTGGAAGTTGAAGTGACCGGTCCGGGTTCGGGTCGTGAATCCGCGCTGCGCGCGCTGCAGGCTGCCGGCTTCACCATCACCTCGATCCGTGATGTGACGCCGATCCCGCACAATGGCTGCCGCCCGCGCAAGAAGCGCCGCGTCTAATCCTATTTTCGCTGCCGCAGGGAGCTTTACCGCTCGCTGTGGTTTCCATGTTTCGCCACGATTGGATGGTGGCAGAAAAGGAAATTGAACCAATGATACAGAAAAACTGGCAAGATTTGATCAAGCCGAACAAGGTTGCCTTCCAGTCCGGCTCGACCCGGACCAAGGCGAGCCTTGTTGCCGAACCACTTGAGCGCGGCTTTGGCCTGACGCTTGGCAACGCGCTTCGCCGCGTTCTCCTGTCCTCGCTGCGCGGCGCTGCCGTCACAGCGGTGCAGATCGACGGCGTTCTGCATGAATTCTCGTCGATCCCGGGCGTGCGCGAAGATGTCACCGACATCGTTCTCAACGTAAAGGAAATCGCCATTCGCATGGACGGCGACGGCCCCAAGCGCATGGTTGTGCGCAAGTCGGGTCCGGGCGTTGTCACGGCTGGCGATATCCAGACGGTTGGCGATGTTGAAATCCTCAATCCGGACCATGTGATCTGCACGCTCGATGAGGGCGCGGAAATCCGCATGGAATTCACGGTTTCGACCGGCAAGGGCTATGTCGCTGCCGACCGCAACCGCTCCGAAGACGCGCCGATCGGCCTCATTCCGGTCGACTCGCTCTATTCGCCGGTGAAGAAGGTTTCTTACAAGGTTGAGAACACCCGCGAGGGCCAGTATCTTGACTATGACAAGCTGACGATGACCATCGAGACCGACGGTTCGGTTTCCGGCGAAGACGCCGTGGCCTATGCCGCGCGCATCCTGCAGGACCAGCTGGCGATTTTCGTCAATTTCGACGAACCGCAGAAGGAAGTTGCCGCCGAATCCGTGCCGGAACTGGCGTTCAACCCGGCACTGCTCAAGAAGGTGGACGAGCTCGAATTGTCTGTTCGTTCGGCAAACTGCCTGAAGAACGACAACATCGTCTACATTGGCGACCTGATCCAGAAGACGGAAGCGGAAATGCTTCGCACGCCGAATTTCGGTCGCAAGTCGCTGAACGAAATCAAGGAAGTGCTGGCCCAGATGGGTCTGCATCTCGGCATGGAAGTGCCGGGCTGGCCGCCCGAGAATATCGACGAACTGGCCAAGCGCTTCGAAGATCACTACTGAGCGAATAGGAATTGGCGAATAGCGAATGGAAAAATTCACTATTC
>JANPGC010000281.1:0-7095 GCA_031423755.1 Phyllobacteriaceae bacterium
GCTTTCTCGATGACTGTCTCCGAGCGCGCATTGATCAGCAGCGGAAACGCCTTTACATCCTTGACCCAGGACGGGATCAACCCCCAGCGCACCAAAAGCGACTCGCGCTCTGGCCGGTTGGAGCCGGGCTCGGCGCGGACGCCCTGACGCACCATCAGGATCGGCTGCGTCGGCGCAATGTTGTAGCGCGGCGGGAATGGTTCGATGTCGTCAAGCGCCAGAAGGTCCTCAACGTCCTCAGGCAAAGCCGCAAGAGCGAACCGTCCGCACATCAATCAACACCTCTGATCGGCAAAATGAACGGCACGCCTTCAAATGCATCCGCACCGCGCCCGATCGATTTGATTGCATCCACCATGCGGCCCTTGCGTCCAAGAATATCGTCGGCCATCGAAACCAGACGGATGTTCGGCGTGGCTGACGGTGAGCGGCGGCGCAGTTCCAGCGCCAGCGCCATCTCGTCCTGATCGGGATTGAGATGAAGCGATGTGATATAGGCTCCGGCCGTCGAGCGCGAGATGCCAGCATAGCAATGCACAATCATCGGCTGCGCGCGGTCCCACGTATCGGCAAAAGCGAGGATCGAGCGTACATGCGTCTCATTCGGCGGCGTCAGACCCTCCTGCGGTTCAACAATATCGTTGAAGCCGAGGAAAAGATGGTCCTTTTCTTCAACATGACGGGGCCTTGCCACAGGCGTCGCAGCATTGATGAGCGTGATAATCCGGCTCGCGCGGTGCGCTTCGGAGATTTCCGTGAGCCGTGACAACGGCGTGACAATGATATGCGGCATCAGGCGGTTCCTGTTTAATTTGAAAGTCCAAGAAGCGATTTTTCCAGCATGGCGAAGCGCTCGAGAAACCGCTTCTGAGCAATTGTGGCCGCCCATGGCTTCAACTCGAACTGGTCGGCGCAAAAGCCACGCGGGCGGCCGAAAAGGCGGCTTGCCTCGGCATCAGCGAAGCCGGCCAGAATCGTCGCCTCAAAATAGGCCGCGACTTGATCGGCTTTCTTTATCTTGGCGAGCAGCACAGCGGGCGCATCCGCCGCGAGCGAGAAGCGCACATGGATGGCGCGCTGGAGACGCTTCTCAACCAGCTTGTATTCGCCGCCAACAATCGCCTTGAACGGCGAGATCATATCCCCGATCACATATTCCGGCGCATCGTGCAAAAGCGCCACAAGCCGTGCGTCTGCGCGTACGTCCGGCTCCATCATGAAGAACACATCCTCGACCAACAGCGAATGCTGCGCCACCGAAAAAGCATGCGCGCCAAAAGTCTGGCCGTTCCAACGGGCGACGCGGGCCAGGCCGTGCGCAATGTCGGAAATCTCAACGTCGAGCGGTGACGGATCGAGCAGGTCAAGCCGACGACCGGACAACATGCGCTGCCAGGCGCGCGGAGCTTTGGATTCGGCCATGTCAGGCTTCCGCTTCGCTTGATGATGGCCAGCCATAGCTGACGCCAACGGGAAACCGAAGCGTGACGGGGATATCACCGGCAGTTACCGGCTCGCCGCGATCCATCGCTACCTTGATCCGGTCGAGACGCACCAGCGCCATGCCGCTTGTGCCGGACACCGATCCAATGGTCCCGGCAATCTTGCCCCCCGTCTTCACTTCCATGCTGCTGGTCAATGCGCCCGAACCTGCAGCAATCATCACCCGCCGCCGCGCCGTGCCGCGATGCTGCATGCGCGAGACCACCACCTGCCCGACATAGCAGCCCTTTTTGAAAGAGACACCGTTGATCTGGTCGAGGTTCACATCGTGCGGGAATGTGTCATTGTAGGCATAATCGGCGTGGGGTTCCGCGATCCCGTATTCGATGCGCAACGAAGTCCAAGCGTCAGCGTCGCCATGGGCAAACTCGGAGCGAGCCGAGCGCCAGACGTCGAGTCCGAAAAACCGCCCGTCTCTCAGTGCGGCCGGATCGGTTGTGTCGCTGCTCCAGCTTGCGGCGATGCTCACCTGCGCAGGCTGGGACAGGTCGACCTTTGCCCGCAGCCGGTAGAACTTCAGGCGTTTGTGAAACTCCGCCGCATCCTGCAGCGCCAGCTCGAGAACAAACCCGTCCCCGTTCCGCGCAACGAGAAAGCCGAACATGATCTTGCCCTGCGCCGACAAAAGTGCGCTCGCCATCCATACGCGATACGGCAGACCTTCAATGTCAGCCGTCACCAGATTGTGCAGGAAATGCTGTGCATCCGTTCCGCTGACATGGATTTGGGCGCGTTCGGTGAGGATGGCCTGTGGCATCTGTGGTCGGATATCCGTTTTTCTTGCGTTTGGATGGGTCATTACGTAAGCCGCAGAAAGCGCGACGGCAAGGCAAAGAGGACAGGCTGATGACAAAGACCTATGATCTGGTTCTCAAGGGCGGCACGGTCGTCAATCAGGACGGCGTCGGCGTCCGCGATGTCGGCGTCATAGACGGGCGCATCGACCATATCGGCAGCATCGGGGCAGCATCTGCGGGAAAGGTCATCGACTGCACCGGCCTGCATGTCCTGCCCGGCGTTATCGACAGCCAGGTGCATTTCCGCGAGCCTGGGCTTGAGCACAAGGAAGATCTGGAAACCGGCTCCCGCGCTGCCGTCCTTGGCGGCGTCACGACGGTGTTTGAAATGCCGAACACCAAGCCCCTGACCACCAGCGCCGAGACACTGGCAGACAAGGTGCGGCGCGCGACGCACCGGATGCATTGCGACTTCGCCTTCTGGGTTGGCGGTACACGCGAGAACGCAAAAGATGTCGGCGAGTTGGAGCGCTTGCCCGGCGCTGCCGGCATAAAGGTGTTCATGGGCTCGTCCACCGGCAACCTTCTTGTGGAAGATGACGAAGGCGTCACTTCGATCCTGCGCAACACCCGCCGCCGCGCAGCTTTCCATTCCGAGGACGAATTCCGGCTACGCGAGCGGATGGGCCTGCGTGTCGACGGCGATCCGACATCGCACCATGTCTGGCGCGACGAAATCGCGGCGCTGCAATGCACGGAGCGGCTGGTGGCCATCGCCCGCAAGGTCCGCGCACGCATCCATGTGCTGCACATCTCGACCAAGCAGGAAATCGCCTTCCTGCAAGACAACAAGGATGTGGCCAGCTGCGAGGCGACACCGCATCATCTGACTTTGTCGTCGGACGACTACGCGCGCCTTGGAACGCTCTTGCAGATGAACCCGCCGGTGCGCGAAACCCATCACCGCGACGGCATCTGGACCGGCATCAGCCAGGGCGTCATTGACGTGCTCGGCTCCGACCATGCGCCGCACACGCTGGAGGAAAAGGCCAAACCCTACCCAGCCTCACCTTCCGGCATGACCGGCGTTCAGACGCTTGTGCCGGTAATGCTCGACCATGTGAATGCGGGGCGCCTGACGCTTGAGCGCTTTGTTGATCTCTCGTCACACGGCCCGCAGCGTCTGTTCGGCATCGCGCGCAAGGGTCGGATTGCAGCGGGCTACGACGCCGATTTCACCATCGTCGACATGAAGCGCCGCGAGACCATCACCAACGCGCAAGCAGGCTCCAAAGCTGGCTGGACGCCGTATGACGGCAAGAGCGTGCAGGGTTGGCCGGTGATGACCGTGGTGCGAGGCAAGTTGGTGATGCGGGAGGGAGAGGTCGTGGAGTCAGCCATCGGCGAGGCCGTGGTGTTCTCGGAGAGTTGAACCGGACCACGAGACAGAATTGTTGCAAACGGTAGGATTTTATCCCACCGTTTTGCCAGTCAGGAGCCACTCCATGAGCGCAGCCGAAAAACTCAGCATTACCCTCCCCGCAGACATGGTCAGCGTTATCAAGGCCGAGGTGGAAACCGGACGCTATGCCTCGACCAGCGAAGTGCTTCGTGACGCGATGCGCATGTGGCTGCGGCAGGAGGAAATCCATTCAGAACAGATAAAGAGCATCCGCGCACGTTTGCAACGCTCATTGGATGATGCGCGCCCCAGCGTTCCCATAAATGAAGCGTTTGAGAGACTTGAAGCCAAATTCATACCTGTTGATGATAGGTGAGTGCGGATTTTAACAGCAACTGACTAAAGAAGCGGCGATGTCGCCAATATCTGTCACATGCCCGTCTTTCCGGGGCGGCGAAGCCGAACCCGGAATCCAGAGCGCCAAAGTCTAATATTGGTTAGAAAAATCAATGATTTGTCGTTCAAGAGGAGCCTAAGCACAGCGCCACTCCTCCGCGCTCGGCGCTCTGGGTTCCGGGTTCGGCTTCGCCGCCCCGGAACGACGGACCCCTGAGAGACGTCAACGTTCAATCAGAATGCAATTCACCTGCATTCAATTGCCGCCTCACTCACCCGCCAAAAAGAACCGCCATCGCCCATCCGGCGAAATGCCCGCGCGGTAGAATATATATGCGCCGAACGATTTCATGTCCTCGACATCGCCGGACGTCACGATCTTGAACAGTTCGACTTTCTGCTTGTTGTCCAGCTTCTCAAGCGGAATGGCGAAGAAATAGGGCCAGACATAGAGTTCCTGCGGCGTGCCGATGTCCAGATGGACGTAGCCTGCATCAAGAATTTCCAGCAAAATCGCCAGTATTTCCTGCCCGCCCTCATCGCCGGACAGGCTGAGCAGATATTTCAGCGGGTCTTCTGTCGTACCGCCGAGCGAAAACTGCGTGGAATCTTCACCGGTGCCGATAAGGGCACGCAAGCTTTCGATATCGCCGCTTTTTGCTGCTGCCACCAGCTTGCCGTGCATTGTCAACACAGCTTCAGGAAGCTTTGTCAGGTCATACTCAATGGCAGGCAGCGCTGCATCAGGATCAAGATTGGGACGCGCGGGATCATTTGGATCGCCCTCGCCCCCAGTGCCGTCCGCAGGCTTGTCGACAGGCGGTTCGGTATCTTCGCCATCCGGATTGACGACAGGACCGATGGGATCAGGCGCAGGGACTTGGCTTCCGGGGTTCACAGTCTCGGCCGGATTGGTCACAGTGCCGCCCGGCGGCGGCAATTCCTCGCGCTTGATCTCGCTGAGCGCCAATTGAATACCCGCTGGATGCCAGCCGAGTGCCGAAGCCGACTGCGCAGCAAAGCATATCGCCCCTGACATCATCAGGACAGCAAAAGCGATGCGTGACCAGAGGCTTGCCATGGTCAGTTAAGCCATTCCTGACTGCGGAACATTCCCGATTCAAGCTGTTGCTGCATGGCTGCCAGCAGCGAACGGGCCGATTCCGCGCCGCAATCGCGCACCAGATGCGCCAAAATGGTTTCCATGCCGGCCATGGCCATGATTTCCGGGTCAACGCCCTCGGAAATGCCGTCAGCCCAAGCTTCCGTCTGCACCTCAAGCGCAACCAGCCGCTTTTCCTGCAGAATCCGCTCGTGCAGCTCTGCCTCTTTCATTGTCATGTCGCTCACCCTCAACGCCGTCCAAGCGTCGTTAACGTCCCGTTAAATTTGTAGCACAAAGTCGAGACTTCACACCTGTTCGTTTGGCAGAAAGTTAATGGATCGTAAATGGGTGGCAGCGTGTTCATCACTCAGTTTCCGTAACGTGTGGAGATGTCGAGCGTCAAAGCCTCGCCCTCGCGCATATACTGTGAAAGAGCGGTCGAGGCGGCGTCCGTGCAGCGCAGGTAAACACCATCAAACGAACGATAGCCATGGTTGAAACTGGCGGTGAGCTTAGCCTTCCGCTCCGGAGTTGGCACCTCGTTTTCAATCAATTCGCCCATGGAGTCGCGCCAAACGGTTGACTGGTCCCCGCACAGGCGACGCAGAAAGTGTACTGATCCAAGCACCTCTGCCAGCCGCACCAGTTTCTGCTCATAAGGCGGATCAGGCGGGGTTGTCGTTTGCCCATGCGCTTGGCATGCGAGTGTCAGCAGAATTGCGGTGGCGTATGCGCGCCGCGCTGAATGTCCGAAATTGCCGAAAATCACGAACCGCTCCCCGCCACCATCAAAGCCACATCACGCACCGATTGTGGCACGGCCAAGGCGTCCATTTCGGCCAACGAATACCAGCCGGCCGTCAAGGCGTCATCGCCAGCCGCCAAAACGCCAGTCACAGTGTCTGCTTGGAAGACATGCAGCAGAAAGCCGCCCTGCGCACCATGGATTGTCACGTGCCGCAACGCACGCAAAGCGCCAGCCGCAAGGCCCGTCTCCTCAACGAGTTCACGTCGGGCCGCAGCCTCAAGCACTTCACCTTGCTCGACCTTGCCACCGGGAAAAGCATGCATGCCCCTCCCCGGATTTTTGGCCCGCTCCACAAGCAGAAAACGCCCCGACTGAAACACAACAACAGAAACCGCAAGCCTGAGGCCCGTAGGTGCATCTTCCGTTGTTGGGTCGTTTGGCGGCTCAAAAATCATCTGACGTGCATATGGCCTTTAACGCCTTGCGTGAAGCATGTTAGCGCTTTGCCGCATGAAAACAGGTGATTTGCCCACAGCAGACGAGAGACCACTGCCGCGAACGCCCCGCATTGCGGCACTTGATGTCGCACGCGGATTGGCGCTGATCGCGATGACGACGTTCCATTTTTCGTGGGACCTGGAGTATTTCGGCTACGCCGAGCCCGGCATGACATCTGCCTTCGCATGGAAATGGTACGCACATGGCATTGCCTTCACGTTTCTTATGCTTGCGGGTTTCAGTTTCGCATTGGCGCATGGCAACGGCATCCGCCGCAAAGCGTTCCTTTGGCGGCTGTTGCAGATCAGCGCGGCAGCGGCAGTCATCAGCCTCGCAACGTGGTGGGCAACGCCCGACCGCTTTGTCTTCTTCGGCATTTTGCATCAGATTGCGTTGGGTTCGGTGATAGCGCTGCTGTTTGTACGTCTTCCCGCGCCCGCTATTTTCGTCGCCGCTGCCGCTTTCCTCGCGCTCCCGTCAATCTTCCGCAGCAGCGTCATTGAAAGTCCGCTGTTCTGGTGGACGGGACTTGGCGAAACACTCCCTGCGTCGAACGATTATGTACCGGTTTTTCCATGGACGGGAGTGACCCTGCTTGGCCTTGCACTGGGCAAATATGTCTTGAGCAGAGACCTTGGCCCGAGATTGGCATCGTTGACCAGCGCAGAACGTCAGCCCACCCGCGCGCTTTGCTTCCTTGGCAAGC
>JANPGC010000282.1:0-1683 GCA_031423755.1 Phyllobacteriaceae bacterium
TTCACGGTCTCCGCGCTGTTCTGCGGTGTGAAATCGCCTGTCACCGCCACAAGGCCAAGGGCTTTTGCGTTAGCTGCGACAACGCTCTTCAATTCCAGATGCCTGTTCGTGATGTGCATGACAAGCAGTCCGCCGGGTTTGACCTTGCGCATGAACAGTTCAATCGCATCCGTGGTCATCATATGAACCGGGATCGAGTCTGACGAGAACGCATCAAGAATGAGAAGATCAAAGTTCGCATCCGGCGCATCTCCCAGCGCCAGCCTTCCATCGGCCACTGTGACCTTCGCGCCCGTGGCACAATCGGAAAGAAAGCGGAACTGCGCCGGATCGGAGGCAATTTTCATCACCAAAGGGTCGATTTCGACAAGTTCCATCTTCTCATCCGGCTTCATCTGGCAGGCAAGGCTTCCTGCCCCGACGCCGATGATGCCGGTGTTGACGAGAGAGCCGCCCGCATTCTTGCGCGCCGCCATGATTGCCAAGTTCAAGCCGCCGTCAGCGGTGTAGTATGTCAGAGGCAGCGGTGCGCCTGCTGCCGTCAAATCCTTCAGCCGCATCGCGCCATGCAGTGTGGTTCCATGCAGGAAGGTCCGCACTCCCGTTTCCTCAAAATCCAGCACTCGCACCACGCCGAAGAAGCTGCGCGCTGACAGAGAATTGTTGAAATAGCTGAATTTGACCAAATTATTGGCGAAAATGGCAACACAAAGCGCAGGTACAAGCAACGGGACGCGGAAAAGCGCATACACAGCGGCGATCAACAGAAAACCGTTGACCACAGCTAGCGACCCTTCGCTGTTGTAGAACCTGCCGAGACCCAATTTCTGCAAAACCAGCAGGAGCGCAACAATACCAACGCCAACCAGCGCAGTGACAAGCGCCATCTGCAATAAGGAACCACCCCGGAAACGCCTCAGCGTTGCCAACGACAGAAGAAGCAGCACTGGATATTCAGCGTTCCATGAGAACAATTGCATCGAAACCAGACTGGCGAACAGGCCGCCCAGAACGCCGCCGATCGACATCGCGAAATAGAATTCAGTCAATTGCGACGACGACGGGCGGATGGCGGCCATCGCGCCATGAGCATGCATCGCAACGATAAAGAACGTGCCAAAATGCAGTGGCAAACTGATCGAAATCGGCAGGAGCAGCGGGTTAAAGGTAAAATAGATCGTGGCGATAAGCACGTATGGCAGCACGCGCTCAATAGTCATCGGATTGAGTAGTGGCTTCTTTTGGAAGACAATCACAAATGTCAGCAAGAACAGCGCAAGAGGCACAATCCACAAGAACGGTGCGGCAGCAATATCTGTTGAAACGTGTGCGGTTACCGCAACCAGCAGCGAGGACGGGATGAATGCATAGGCAATCCATGTTAAGCGGGTTAGCCAGGTAACCGGTGCCTTGGATGTCCTGTCGAGATCGTCGGCGACATCCATGGTTTCGACGTCAAGTGGTGTGCCCAAGGCCATGCGCGAGGCGAAATAGCCACACGTGACAATCAGCAGGCCCAGAGTGACAAAGCCAACGGTCCACAGCCAGCTCTGATGCTCAAGATCAAACATCGGTTCGATCATGATGACGTAGAGAATGAGTGATGCAAACGAGCCGATGTTGCTGGCACCATAGAGGAAATATGGATCCTTGGCATGAACATGGCCGGTGCGTGCAAACCAG
>JANPGC010000283.1:0-6102 GCA_031423755.1 Phyllobacteriaceae bacterium
CGGAATCCTCCAAAAAGGGACAAAATTGTCCCTGAACACGAAACTCGAAATAGTCGATTGGGTTCCATCATCAATTGGCTAATCCTGTGAGTATTGAAAGAAGGGGATTGGCAAGATCAAGGAAGGTGCCTTCGAAGACGCTTCTTCAAGACTGCGCTCGGGGAGAATTGAGCCCGAGGCGAATTTGAGGTTCGCGCAGACAAATGTGGGTCTGTATGCGATGGTTCCACGTCGTTTGCAAAACCAGAGTCAAGGTAGTCCTCTGGGCGTCCGTCCCATCGTGCTAAAAAAATACCGATTTGAAATGCGACGGCGATCTAGTTCTTTTTTCGCCTTGTGTTGAGTTAGGGTAACATTCGCTTGAGCGTGTCATCGCGATTGAAGAAATGGTGCTTTAATGCCGCCGCGACGTGCACAGCAATGATCGCCAAAGCCAGCTTACCGCCCCAATTGTGAATCATATGCCAGTTAATGCCAAAGTCAGGTAGAAGCGGAATTCTCAATCCGAACCAACTCGCCGGCCGCGTACCCATAGAGCGGCGCACGTGCTCGGTGTACGCGAGCCATCCTGACAGCGGGATCAACACCATAGCGGCATAAAGTGCGAAATGGGCCAATCTTGCTGCAGTCATTTCGAACCACGATCCATGCGTTGGCATGGGCGGACGATGCTTCCAGCGCCAGAACAATCTGAAACTAACAAGCAATAGGACCACAACACCCGTGCTGGCGTGCAGTGAAGGTAAGAAGCGGGCGTTATGACTGCCCATTGTATGCTCGCCGAAAAACAGGAGCGCAATTATTGGCAACGCCATGACCCAATGTAGTGTGCGCGCGGTTCTCGTGTACTTGATTGGTGTTGGCATCGTTGGCTCTTCTTCTATAATGCCGCTATCTGCCTATCTGTCGCTGCGCCGCAAGACGTCGATGATCTCAGTGATTTTCGTGCGCTGGTCGTGTTTGTCGCCGCTATTGATCGCTTGTTCGACACAATGGCCGACATGATCGCGCAGGATTTCTTCCTCGGCGCGCCGCAGTGCAGCCCTCACCGCAGAGATCTGTGTGACGATGTCAATGCAATAGCGCTCTTCTTCGACCATGCGCGACAAGCCGCGCACCTGACCTTCAATGCGGTTGAATCGTTTTCTAACTGCGGTTTTGGTTTCGATCTGCATGATTGACAGATACCTATAGGGGGTATAATTGTCAACTTGAGATTATACTCCCCATAGGGTCTATGCGAAAGAATGTCTGGAGGCTCCACAAATGGACCATTCGCACGCCGGTCATGTGCACGAATACAAACCAAATGATGACAGCGCCATCGATCCCGTCTGTGGAATGACGGTGGATATCAAAACCGCCAAAAATATCGCTGCTCATAAAGGTCATTCTTACTATTTTTGCGGCGCAGGCTGTAAAACCAAGTTTCTGGCAAATCCAAGCAAGTATCTTGAGGAGAGCGAAAAGGAAGCTGAAACCGTTATCGCGGGTGCGGTTTACACATGTCCGATGCATCCCCAAATTCAACAGGTAGGACCAGGCACTTGTCCGATCTGTGGCATGGCGCTGGAGCCCATGACTGTGACCGCCGATGGCGGACCCAACCATGAACTTGCTGACATGACGCGCCGCTTTTGGGTCGGATTGGCCCTTGCCGTTCCGGTGCTGGTTTTGGAAATGGGCGGGCATGTAACCGGCCTGACGATGATGCTGGGCCAACAGCTTTCAAATTGGATCCAGTTGTTGCTCGCAACTCCTGTTGTGATCTGGGCCGGTTGGCCCTTCTTTGTTCGGGGCTGGCAATCGCTGCAAACCCGCAATCTCAACATGTTCACCCTGATTGCCATGGGCACGGGCGTTTCGTGGATCTACAGCATTGTCGCGACACTTGCCCCCGATCTATTTCCCCCGGCCTTCCGGCAAATGGGCGGTGCAGTTTCCACTTATTTTGAGGCTGCGGCTGTTATCACCGTTCTTGTTCTTTTAGGCCAAGTTCTGGAGCTTCGCGCGCGGGACCAAACTTCTGGTGCCATAAAAGCTTTGCTTGGCCTTGCTCCCAAGACGGCCAGGCGGCTTGCCGAAGATGGCACGGAAAATGAAGTTGCCATTGATCTGATTGCCATCGGCGAACTCCTGCGCGTGCGGCCTGGTGAAAAAGTCCCAGTGGATGGTTCGATCACCGAAGGACATTCGACACTTGATGAATCAATGGTGACGGGCGAGTCTATGCCGGTGAGCAAGAACGCCGGTGCCAAGGTCATTGGCGGCACTTTGAATGCCAGTGGCAGCTTTGTGATGCGGGCAGAAAAGATCGGCAGCGAAACCATGCTGGCACGCATCGTCCAGATGGTGGCAAATGCACAGCGAAGCCGCGCTCCGATTCAGCGTATGGCGGACAGGGTGTCGGGCTGGTTCGTGCCCGCCGTTATTATTGTTGCCGCTTTGGCCTTCGCCGCATGGTCCTATTGGGGTCCCGAGCCGCGATTCACCTACGGTTTAGTGGCCGCTGTTGCTGTTCTTATCATCGCTTGTCCTTGTGCGCTGGGTCTAGCCACGCCCATGTCGATCATGGTTGGCGTCGGGCGCGGTGCCCAGTCTGGTGTGCTCATCCGCGACGCGGAGGCGCTCGAGCGGATGGAGAAGGTTGACACCATTGTCATTGACAAGACAGGCACGTTGACTGAGGGAAAGCCAGCGGTGACGTCGATCATTACGGTCGAGGGTCAAGACGAGAATGAACTGTTGCGGCTAACCGCATCGGTCGAACAGGCCAGCGAGCATCCGCTTGGAACAGCAATTGTCAAAGCTGCCCAAGAGCGCAAGCTGGAACTCCCCAAGGTGATGGGTTTTGACTCACCATCGGGCAAAGGGGCCATCGGGATGGTGGAGCGCAAGCGCATGGCCATCGGCAACGCCAAATTCATGGGGGAGCTGAGCATTGCGGTCGATGGCCTTGCGGCAAAGGCCGACGGCCTTCGAGCTGACGGCGCGACTGCAATCTTTGTTGCTATCAATGGCAAGCTGGCTGGAGTCATCGGTATTGCCGACACAGTGAAATCATCGACACCGCAGGCCCTTGCCGCGCTGCGCGAGGCAGGCATCCGCATCGTGATGCTCACCGGCGATAACCGCATCACGGCAGATGCCATTGCGAAACGTCTCGGAATTACCGAAGTCGAAGCCGACGTCCTGCCCGACATGAAAGCCGATGTCGTGGCGAAGTTAAAATCGCAAGGTCGTATCGTCGCCATGGCGGGAGACGGCGTGAACGACGCCCCTGCCCTTGCCGCCGCTGATGTTGGCATTGCCATGGGAACAGGTACCGATGTTGCAATGGAAAGCGCGGGTGTCACTCTCTTGAGAGGTGATTTAATGGGCATTGTGAAGGCACGAGCGCTTTCAAAGGCGGTCATGAGCAATATCAGGCAAAACCTTTTTTTCGCGTTCATCTACAATGCGGTCGGCGTGCCCATCGCCGCAGGCGTTCTTTATCCAGCGTTCGGTATTCTGCTTTCACCTATGATTGCTGCGGCGGCCATGGCCTTGAGTTCCGTAAGTGTGATCGGTAATGCGCTGAGATTGCGTAATACTGCAATTGACGGATGATTGAGCGCTCCGCAGAACTCGCGGCATATTGTAAGTTCATCAACGCTTTTAGCGGAATATGATTTTATCAAAAGTTGGGGGATTCGCCGTTTATGGGCCGCTTGCTACGCATCATCTTCATGATGTCTTTCTTGGTCTTATCAGCGTGCGTTTCCGTTTTGGACGACGTTAGTCATGGCGTTCAGCCGCTCTCTTCGAAAATCACCACCATAATGGCAGCAAAGAGGATGCGTCCGAGCGATCCGATCTTGATCAGAATTTTCAAGCAGGAAAGCGAACTGGAGGTCTGGAAGCAGGATCGATCCGGCAGATATGCCTTACTCAAGATCTATCCTATCTGCCGCTGGTCCGGGAAACTTGGGCCCAAGAAAGTTGAAGGTGACCGTCAGGCGCCAGAGGGCTTTTACAGTGTTGCGGCGTGGCAGATGAACCCCAATTCGCAATACAATGTGTCTTTCAATCTCGGCTATCCGAACAAACTTGAGCGGGAACTTGGATACAAAGGAGAGGCGCTCATGGTTCATGGTGCTTGCACCTCAGCGGGCTGCTTTGCGCTCACCGACTCAGGTGTCAGCGAAATTTATGCCATCGCCGCTGCGGCGCTTGCCGCCGGGCAGCAAGAGTTTCAGGTGCAGTCGTTTCCATTTCGAATGACCGCAACAAACATGAGAAAGTAACAGAGCGATCAGAATTTTGGCTTTTGGCAGAATCTTAAAGTGGGATATGACGTCTTTGAGACTACCAAATCTCCCCCATTGATATCCAACTGCGGGGGCAAATATGTATTTGGTTCCGGCCAGGCAGTTGAAGACTGTTCAAGTATGCCCATGCTCGCCATGTCGGCAGAAAAGCCACTTCTTGATGCCCTATCAGATCCTACCGTTGGCAGCATCTCTGAGAGCGGTGTTCCAGTCTATATGGACGGTGGTATGCACAAAAGCTTCCGGTCGCTGTTGAAGCGCGAAGGCCCGGTGAAAATGGCTGAGCTGGTGTCACTTTCAGCCGAACCCGTCAGTCGGCCAAAGGCTGCATTGGCCGACCCTTATCAATAGCGCTGCTTTTTTGCCAGCCTTTCTGATGCTGACGGCCAGAAAGGTCCTATTATTGCACGACTTCGGATCGAAACGGCGATCCAATGCGCGCCCAGTGAGGCCGGTTGAACAGGAACGCCAGATGCGTTCCTCTTGTGAACATGTGCAAGACGAGGGGTCCAACCACACCAGCAACTGTTGAAAGCAGTGAAATTAGGCTCGGCCCCATACTGGGAATGAACGTCACAACAGCGATTCGAGTCGTGCCCATGAAGAGGCTAAATGCCAGATAAATCACAATAGAATTGGCACCACAGTATTTGAGCAAAGAAAATTTGCCGGTTTTCGCGATCAACACACTTGTTGCGATCAGAGCCGCTGTTCCTAAGAGGCCGAGCAATAGGCTGACAATCGGCATCGGCGCAATGCCGCTACTCACCATCACAGCTTCGAATACTGCCCAAAGCGCAAGTCCGAGCAGAACGATTGCCGGATCAGAACTGCATAAATAGTCTGCGTACACGAAGACCTGCCGCGCCATCCAATAGCCGAAATAGAAGTAGACAAAGCGGCTTGCAAATTCGTCAATGAGGATCGAACCAGTTTCTATTGGCAGCATTTCGAGCCAAGCTCCGAATGCGAACATGGCGACTGGCGAGATCCCGCGCGTGACTTTGACGACAACAAAAAACACGGCGAGCAGATAAATGAACCATAATGTGTCAAACGGCTGAATAAGACCTGACGCATAATGGGACAGGCCAGACGTATCCGTCTCGCCTCTCGCGACATCTTTGAATATGTGTTGGATCGCCATCCAGAGGAAATAGAAATAGGCGAAATGCACGACCTTGGCATCAAAATAGCGCCGCCAAGGATCATCGATCCTGCTCGCCAAAAACAATCCCGAAATCAGGAAAAAGTCCGGCATTCTGAAGGGCTTTGCCCATTCAATGAACCCGTTGAACCAAGTCTCCGTGCCGAGGAGCTTTTCGACACCGCCATTTGCATGCATCAACACCACCAGAATGATGCAAATGCCTTTGGCATAATCTACCCAGTCAATCCGTGGCTTGCTCTCTGTCAGTTTCATTGACGTTCCAATGAGCCAAAAACATCCCGCTCTAGAGGCTTGCAAGTAATTTGCTGCTGCTTTCGGATGACTTTGCGCTCAAGTGGTTACCAAATCATCGTTCGCAGCGTTCGCAGCGTTCGCAGCGTTCGCGCTTTGCGACGACAAGCCAATTGCCTTCACCAGTCCATATACCGCCGGAATCACCACCAGAGTCAGGATGGTAGATGAGATCATGCCGCCGATCATCGGCACGGCGATGCGCTGCATGACTTCCGACCCGGTGCCCGTACTCCACAGGATGGGCAGCAGACCGGCCATGATGGCGACCACCGTCATCATCTTGGGCCGCACGCGCTCGACGGCGCCTTCCATTATCGCGGCGTAGAG
>JANPGC010000284.1:0-5542 GCA_031423755.1 Phyllobacteriaceae bacterium
GTCGGCCTGGTGCGGGTGAGAGGACTCGAACCTCCACGCCTTGCGGCGCTGGAACCTAAATCCAGTGCGTCTACCAATTCCGCCACACCCGCTTCGGCTGGCCGAAGCTCCGAAATCGGGCGTTCCTATATCACCGGTTCCACAACGATCAAAGGGAAAATGCCGTCAATTCCAGCGGTGCAGACCTTTCGGGAGCGAAAGTTTGACCAATCGCGCAATTCATTCAATAAAGCGGCTCTTCGTAGAGATTTTTCCCGTCCAGACGCAGCCCGCGCACTTGCGCTTTTCCATCCGAATTCACGGCCAAAACCACGTCCACGCGCCGCTCGCCTACCCCCTCCTCAATCGGTCGGCCCTCGCCTTCCGGCACGTAGAAACGCTCAATGCCGTAGGTCAGCGGCACATTGTCAGTGCCGATGTAAAACCCGTCCGGCGTCTCTCCGACAATCACTGTTTCCTCAGGCTTGAGGTCGGTCAGCGGCTGCCACGAAGCGCGCGACAACACAAAGCGTCCGCCCTCGCCCGGAACCAGCGCCACATAAACAGGTTTCGCCCCGTCGGAAGGCGGCGGCGTTCCCAGAATGGTTTTGTGCTCGATGCGCGAGATCGCGTAGCTGAGGATCACATAATCGCCGCGCATGATGTCATTCGGATCGACGGGCGCGGTCGCCAGCACCACCTCGCGCCCGTTGCGCAATATCGAGGCACGGCTTTCGATCATATAGAAAAGCACGCCGCTCTGCACGAGAGCGACAATGAAGGCGAGAATGAGCTTCATTTTTTTCATATCGCCGCTCCTTCGCGCCTCTGCGCCTTGATGCGCTTTTCAATGCGGACCATCAGCCAGGCAATCACCATCACAATAATGCCAGACAAAAGGAAGAAGGCCGAAGTGCCAAGAATGCTGCCGATGGTCTCTGATGCCAGATAGAGAATCTCCGCGCCGAAGGCGGTATATGCAAGCGCCCTCACGCCGCCATGGTCGCGCCCCTTCAGCAGCAGCGCGCCGACCGAAAGCGCCAACACCAGAATGCCAAGCATTGTTGTTGATGGCTTGTCGTCGCCATAGCCGAGCTGCAAGGCAGTGAACCCGAAAAACGAGACCGCCAGAGCATAGCCAAGCAGCGCATTGGCAAAGCCTGTCAGCCGGTCAACGGCGTCCTCTGCATATGAAAGTCCGGCAAATAGCGCCGCGCCACCGAATGCGAAGACAAAGTCAATTTCATCGATTGAGGATGAAAGACGATCAAACCGGTGACAAACAAGCGCCGCCAGCAGCAGCCAAACCGCGCCGTGCTTGCCAACACGTGAGCCGGTCCAGTGCGAGAGTGCGAAAATGGCGATGGCGAGCAGCGGCGCGATGACGATGAACCAGTTTTCATGCCACGTGTAGTCAGTCACAGCGACGGTCAGATAGAGAAGACCAATGCCAGCCGCTGCTGCGGAAACGATGGGCGCGCGCAACAGCGCCGCGCCAAGCATGGCACCAAGCGTCCACACGATTGCTGCCGAAGCCGTGTCGCCGGACATGTGATACATTTGTCCGATCAGCGCGATTCCTGCGCCAAAGGTCAAAGTGCCAACAAGATAGAGAACCTGCGAAAATATCCGGTCGCCCACGCTGTCGCGCCACGCGCCACCCAGCCAGCTGGCCCAAATCGTGATGATGATTGCAACAACGCGCACCAGCCGCGGGATTGATTCCCAATTTGCAGCCACCAGCGTCATGATGGCCGCGCCAAGCAGCAGCGCGCCAAACACCCCCAGCACCCCGCCAAGCCCGAACCCGCCGCTGGAATCCTCAAGCTCGGCATTCAGCCGTTTGGCCGTTGCCGGATCAATGAGTCCCTTTTGAACCCATCGCTCGATGTCCTTGTGCCACGCACCTGGGAATCTCATGCCACACCCTCCGTCGCGTAAGCTTGCCCG
This sequence comes from Phyllobacteriaceae bacterium, assembly GCA_031423755.1. Taxonomy (GTDB): domain Bacteria; phylum Pseudomonadota; class Alphaproteobacteria; order Rhizobiales; family Rhizobiaceae; genus JANMEX01. Next base: position 1,930 of record JANPGC010000284.1, read on the forward strand.
ATATCGTGCAAATGCTCAATCTATGTGCAAATTGCATAGATTGCGGCTGAACCATGGCAGAAAATGACCTGTTTATGACGAAATCGTTACTCTTTTTGTCTTTAGCACTGCGTTCATTGCATTGCTGCGATGCAACATAGACCCTTTTAATTGGCTGTGCCGCCCCCTACCTTCCCGATTGTCAGCACACTGGCTGGCAACAAAGAAAGAAAGGAAAGAGCCATGAACATCGTGCGTTCTTATCAGAACTGGCGCCGCTACCGCGAGACTGTCGGTGAACTCGTCCGTCTGTCGAACCGTGAGTTGGCTGACATGGGTATCGGCCGCGCCGACATCACCCGCATCGCTCGTGACGCCGTAAAGTAATGTCACAGCGGTCCGCCCTCACGGGGTGGATTGATGCCAAAACAATCCAAACGGGAAGCCCGTCGGAAAAACCGGCGGGCTTTTTGCTTTTGCCGGCTCTCGCGGCCACGCTCTTGCTGCACTGCGCAATGATACAATTGGCTTACGTATGGTAACTTGCTATCACCATGATAATAATAGGTTTTTCGGCATTCACACCATTGTGCATTGCACAATTTGCATGGCTGGAATGCAAAAATATGACTATTCAACAGCGCTTTAAAGTTTTACCTTTTGGTCAATGAATAAGGAACTGATTATCTGGTTCCAGAACTTCGGTGAAGCCATCCTCCTCCCAGGCTGATCCGGTAGACGGCTGGGGACACTCCTCCTCCCAGTTTCCAGCCAACCCAAAACGACACCCGCCGGATCCTCCTCCCCCGGCGGGTGTTGTGTTTTGGGCGAGGATTTCCGCAATATTCCACCGCAAAACTGTTAGTCGAGCGACAGTTCGTGTCGCCTTCATCAATCCGCTCCAAATCCGCCACATTTCGAACAGAATTGCAAATATGAGTTAACTAATTGATTTGCTATGCGTTTTTCACAATGCTGCAATGCGAAACGAGCGCTACATTTTTGTGCAATTGCCACCTATATGAGCGTTAACGGTCAATCGAGACCGACAGATTTCAAAAAGGAAGACCAAAATGAACCTCGTCCGCTCTTACAACAACTGGCGCCGCTACCGTGAAACTGTTGCCGAACTCGGCAAGCTTTCGTCCCGCGAATTGAACGATCTCGGCATCAACCGCGCCGACATCCCGTTCGTCGCACGCCGCTCGGCCGCCTGACCAATGCAGTAGCTGATCCCTTGGCTGCCCCACCTGGCAGTCAGGGTTGCCTCAGGCGCTCCTCCCCGAAAAGCTTGAGGCACAGATCCACACCCGCCGGTTCACTCCGGCGGGTGTTGTTTTTTCCGGGCATGTTGATATCTGCCACAGCATGACAAACCCAATCCACATCATCGGCGGCGGTCTCGCGGGCTCCGAAGCCGCCTGGCAGATCGCAAACTCCGGAATTCCCGTCATTCTGCACGAGATGCGCGGCGTGCGCGGCACAGACGCGCACAAGACGGACAGTCTGGCCGAGCTGGTCTGCTCAAATTCGTTCCGATCTGACGACGCCAGCACAAATGCGGTTGGCCTGTTGCATGCCGAGATGCGTCTTGCCAGTTCGCTCATCATGGCCTGCGCCGATGCGCATCAGGTCCCGGCCGGCTCCGCACTTGCGGTGGACCGTGACGGCTTTGCGCAAGCCGTAACCGAGAAACTTGCGGCGCATCCGCTGGTGACCATAGTGCGCGAAGAAATAACAGGATTGCCGCCAAAGGAATGGGGCCGCACAATCATCGCCACCGGCCCGCTGACCGCGCCGTCTCTTGCCGAATCAATCCGCGCCGAGACAGGTGCTGCATCACTGGCCTTCTTCGATGCCATTGCGCCAATCGTCTATTTCGACTCGATTGACTTGGACAAGGCCTGGTTCCAGTCGCGCTATGACAAGGTCGGCCCGGGCGGCACCGGCAAGGACTACATCAACTGCCCGCTCGACAAGGACCAGTATTTCGCCTTCGTCGAGGCGTTGAACCAGAGCGACAAGACTGAGTTCAAGGAATGGGAGGGCACCCCCTATTTCGATGGATGTCTGCCGATTGAAGTGATGGCGCAGCGCGGCGTCGAAACCCTGCGGCACGGGCCGATGAAGCCGATGGGCCTCACCAACGCCCACAATCCAGCCGTGAAGGCATACGCCGTCGTGCAGCTGCGCCAAGACAATGCGCTTGGAACGCTCTACAACATCGTCGGTTTCCAGACAAAGATGAAATATGGCGCGCAGGCGGAGATTCTACGGATGATTCCGGGCCTTGAGAATGCCGAATTCGCCCGGCTCGGCGGCATTCACCGCAACACCTACCTCAATTCACCAGCGCTGCTTGATGCGACACTTCGGCTGAAATCCCGCCCGGATGTGCGCTTTGCCGGACAAGTGACGGGTTGCGAAGGCTATGTCGAATCGGCGGCAATTGGACTTTTGGCCGGACGATTCGCCGTCGCCGAACAGCAAGGCGAGCCCCTGTTTCCACCGCCCGCAACCACAGCGTTCGGTGCGCTGCTCGGCCACATCACCGGCGGACATATTCTTTCCGAAGACGAACCCGGCAAACGGTCCTTTCAGCCTATGAATGTCAATTTCGGCCTGTTTCCGCCCATAGAAGTGCCTAAAACCGAAGGCAAGCGCCTGCGCGGACCTGAAAAGACGGCTGCCAAGAAGATGGCAATGACTGGAAGAGCGCTGACTGATGTGAGGGGTTGGCTGGGCGTCAGTTAATTCTGCCGAACAGCCCCGCATATTTCGCGCTGATCAGGCTGACGAGCGACACGCCCATGGCCTGTTTTCCGCGCTCTGCCGCGAGCAGCAGCAAAGCCGACGCCAGCGCATCGACGGCGAGAATGACTGCGAGTGATAAAACAGCAGCAAGGCACGAAGCCGCAAACGAAGCGCCAGCCAATTCGTGACCCGCGTAAACGGCAAGCCAGATCAGCAACGCAAACTGCACCGGTGCCAAAAGCTTGACAGCCAGATGCATGCCGTCGAACAGCTTTTCATTCATTACGGACAGGTGGGCAAACACAATCATTGCCAGCGATGCTGTTGCCGCCATGGATAGAGTGACGAACGCCGATGGCTGAAACAGGAACAGCGGCAGCGCGGAAACTGCAAACAGCGACATCCACGGACCAGATGCAACTGACGGCATCGACATCGGGACAGTTGCACTTCCAAGGGTCTTGTTCATTTGCATGGCCATGTTCTTCACGTTGAAATGAAGCCCGAATATGCCAGAGTTGAATCCAAGTCCCGTTAACGCAAGGGTTGCCGGGCAGCTGTTTTGCAGTCAGGGTAAAGCGGCAGTTAAGCCGATCTCTCCAAGTTTATGGACTGGATTGACCTAAAAACCTCCGCGCGAGGCCGCCCTCGTCTGACTCTCGGCATCTCCTCCCCCGCAGGAGAATCAGGGCTATCGCATAAGTTTGTTTTTGTGAATTCTCACGTGAGGCCGTCTTGCCGGGGCCGCGCAGCCGAACCCGGAATCCTGAGCGCCGATGGTTTAAAGAAACCCGGAGATGTTGTGTGTCCGCCGATTTATGCGTTTATTTCGTGGACAAATGACAGGTATCGGCGCTCTGGATTCCGGGTTCCGCTTTGC
>JANPGC010000285.1:0-4730 GCA_031423755.1 Phyllobacteriaceae bacterium
GGGGCCTCAGGCGCGCTTAACCAGTGGTACGATGCCGACATCGACGCCATCATGACCCGCACAAAATCGCGGCCCATTCCGGCTGGCAAAATACTTGGCCGCGAGGCGCTCGCTTTCGGCCTGATCCTGTCGCTGCTGTCGGTCATGACACTCGGCCTGTTAGCCAATATGCTCGCCGGTGCGCTGCTTGCCTTCACCATCTTCTTCTACGCCGTCGTCTACACAATGTGGCTGAAGCGCTCGACGCCGCAGAACATTGTCATCGGCGGCGCGGCAGGCGCATTCCCGCCCATGATCGGCTGGGCCTGCGTCACCGGCACGGTCACGCTCGAAAGCACCGTCCTATTCTTGATCATTTTCCTCTGGACCCCGCCGCACTTCTGGGCGCTGGCGCTGTTCAAGGCCAAGGATTATGGCGCGGCAGGCATTCCGATGATGCCGAATGTGGCAGGCGAAGCCTCAACCAAATTGCAAATATTGCTTTACGCGCTGCTCGTCGCCCCGGTCGGCGTCGCGCCCTGGTATCTTGGCTTTGCAGGTCCGGTGTATGGCGCAGCTTCTGCGATCCTTGGCGCGCTGTTCGTCTGGCGCGCTTATCTGGTCTGGCAGATGCCGGAAAGCGATCGCGTCATGGCTCCGGCCAAAAAGCTGTTCGGCTACTCGCTGGTCTATCTCTTTGCCATTTTCGCCATCCTCCTCGGTGAAGCGCTGGTCACTTCGTTCATGACTGTGAGCGTCTGACATGAGCGATGGCTTGAAACTCTCTGACCAGCAGAAGAAGGCCCAGCGCTCGCGCTCGCTGGCGCTCGGTGTCGCACTCGCCGCCTTCGTCATCATCATCTACATCGCCACCTTCGCCAAAATGGGTGCCAACATGCACGGAGGCAGTCTGTGATGGCGGGTCCTTCCGGGCACGACGACAAGAAGATGCGCGGCAACCTCGTTGTCGCCGCCGCCTGCGTCGCGTTCCTCAGCACGATGATCGGCGTCACCTACGCATCCGTGCCGCTCTACAAGCTGTTTTGCCAGGTCACCGGTTACGGCGGCACGACACAGCAGGCAGACGAAGCCTCGCAGAAAATTCTCGACCGGACCATCACGGTGCGCTTTGACGCCAACGTCTCGCCCGGCCTGGCATGGGAATTCCAGCCGGATCAGCGCGATGTCACCATGCGCATCGGGCAAACCACCAAAATCGCCTACACGGCGAAGAACATCTTCAACACAGCCTCCCGCGGCAAGGCGACTTTCAACGTCGTGCCAGAATTGGCAGGAGCCTATTTCAACAAGCTCGAGTGCTTCTGCTTCACCGACACCACTTTGAAGCCGGGCGAGACGCTTGACATGCCAGTTGTGTTTTTCGTCGATCCGGAGATCGTCAACGAGCCGGACCTGAAAGACATCAAGACCATCACGCTCTCCTACACTTTCTTCCCCTCAGCAGACGAAACGCCGGTTGCTTCGGCAGCGTCCCTGAAGGACAAGAAGGCCGAAGGGCAATTGCAATAGCAGCGCAAGCTGTGCGAAAACACAGGAAGCGACCGGGGGAAACCATGGCTGATTCACACGCAAAACCAAACCACGATTACCACATCATCGATCCGAGCCCGTGGCCGTTCATCGGCTCCATGGGCGCGCTGACGATGGCCATCGGCGGTGTTTCCTGGATGCAGTATCTCAAGGGCGGCTCGCTGCACCTGTTCGGCCTGCAGCTGGCAACGCCTTGGATATTCTTCATCGGCCTGGCAATCGTCCTCTACACCATGTTCGGCTGGTGGTCAGATACCATCAAGGAAGCGCATGAGGGCCACCACACCCGCGTGGTCTCGATGCATCTGCGCTACGGCATGATCATGTTCATCGCCTCGGAGATCATGTTCTTCGTGGCATGGTTCTGGGCCTTCTTTGACGCGAGCCTGTTTTCAGGCGAGGCCATTCAGGCAAGCCGGGTCGCCTTCACCGGTGGCGTCTGGCCGCCCAAGGGCATCGAAGTGCTCGATCCGCTGCACCTTCCGCTCTACAACACGATCATCCTTCTGCTATCCGGCACAACAGTGACATGGGCGCATCACGCGCTGCTGCATGGCGATCGCAAGGGTCTGGTCAACGGCCTCGTGCTCACAGTGCTGCTCGGCATCATCTTTTCAACCGTGCAGGCCTATGAATATGCCCACGCGCCATTCGCGTTCAAGGATTCCATCTACGGCGCGACCTTCTTCATGGCCACGGGCTTCCACGGTTTCCATGTGCTGATCGGCACCATCTTCCTCGCCGTCTGCCTTTTCCGCGCGCTGTCCGGCGACTTCACGCCAAAGCAGCACTTCGGCTTCGAAGCCGCCGCGTGGTACTGGCATTTCGTTGACGTGGTATGGCTCTTCCTCTTCGCCTGCGTCTACGTATGGGCCTCATGGGGCGCACCGATCCACCACGGGTAAGCTGCATTCTGCGGTCACAACGGTATTTCGGGCGGCTGTGGAAAACGCAGCCGCCCGTTTCATTTGGAGCAATCAGATGAACGAAGACCAAGCCCACTACGCCCCGGTTGATCCGGTCAAGGCCGGCATCGGCGCAAAATGCCCGCGCTGTGGCACCGGGCGGCTTTTCGACGGCTATTTGAAAACCGCCAAACGCTGCTCCAACTGCGGGATGGACTACGCCTTCATCGACTCAGGCGACGGCCCAGCAGTCTTCGTCATCCTCATCATGGGCTTTCTGGTCACCGGATCGGCGCTCTATACCGAGGTTCATTTCAACCCGCCCCTCTGGCTCCATTTCATCCTCTGGATTCCGCTGACGATTATCCTCAGCCTCGTGCTGCTCCGCTGGATGAAGGGACTGCTGATCGCCCTGCAATACCGCAACAAGGCCGCCGAAGGCCGCATCGACCGCGAGCCATGACCGCTGAGCCGTCCAACAGCCGGTTCGGCATCCTGTCGCTGCTGGCGCTCGCCATGTTCGCGGCGTTGCTGGCACTCGGCACGTGGCAGGTGAAGCGGCTGGCATGGAAAGAAAATCTGATCCAGACCATCGAAAGCCGCATCCACCAGCCGCCCCGCCCGCTCGAAGCTTGGTTCAAGACCGAGCCCGGGACGGACTATTGGCCGGTTGAAGTGGAAGGCACATTCCTTCATTCCGGCGAGCGGCACTTCTTTTCCACTTACGACGGACAGTCCGGATATGACGTCTTCACGCCGCTGGAAATCTCCCCGGGCAGCTTCGTCTTCGTCAACCGCGGCTTCGTGCCGTTCGACCACAAGGACGCTGCGACACGGCCTGAGGGGCAGGTCGCAGGTACGGTCAAAATCACCGGCCTTGCCCGCTCGATCCTGACGCAAAAGCCCTCGTGGCTGGTGCCGGACAATGAGCCGGGCAAAAACATCTTCTACTGGAAAGACTTCGCCGCCATGCGCGATACGGCAGGCCTCCCTGCCGGTTCAAAAACGCTCGAGCTTTTCATCGACACCGACAAGACCCCGAACCCCGGCGGCCTGCCCATCGGCGGCGTCACGATAGTCAACCTCCCGAACAGCCACCTGTCATACGCCGTCACATGGTATGGCCTTGCGGCGACGCTGGCGGCCGTCTGGTCTGTGTTGGCATTCCGCCACTTCCGCCTGCGCGGCTTGACTTGACCGGCCCGAAAAGCCAAATCCGGCATATGAACATCACTGCTGTCAAACCGCCCCTTCACATCCGCCTCTGCGGCCCGCGCGGCTTTTGCGCAGGTGTGGACCGGGCGATCCAGATCGTCGTGCTGGCGCTGAAGAAATACGGCGCGCCCGTCTACGTCCGCCACGAGATCGTGCACAATCGCTACGTGGTCGAAGGCCTGCAAGCGCGCGGCGCGGTGTTCATCGAAGAACTGCACGAAATTCCGGACGAGCATCACGCCGCGCCGGTGATCTTCTCCGCCCACGGCGTGCCAAAATCGGTCCCTGCCGACGCCATTGAGCGCAACCTCTTCTATCTCGACGCGACATGCCCGCTGGTCTCGAAAGTCCACAAACAGGCCATGCTGCACCAGAAGCGCGGCCGCCACGTCCTTCTCGTCGGCCACGAAGGCCATCCGGAAGTCATCGGCACCATGGGCCAATTGCCCGATGGAACGGTAAGCCTGATCGAGACAGTCGAAGCCGCGCGCGCCTATCAGCCTGCGGATGAAAGCATGCTAGGCTTCGTCACGCAGACCACGCTCTCGGTCGATGACACAGCGGACATCATCGCCGTCCTCGCCGAGCGCTTCCCAGCGCTTGCCGCGCCATCCGCCGAGTCCATCTGCTACGCCACCACCAACCGGCAGGACGCCGTCAAACAGGCCGCGCCGGGCTCGGACCTGTTCCTCATTGTCGGCGCGCCAAACTCGTCCAACTCGATGCGCCTCGTCGAAGTCGCCAAGCGGGCAGGGGCGCTCAAGTCGCTTTTGGTGCAGCGCGCCAGCGACATACCATGGCAAGACATCGGCACGCCACGCGTTCTCGGCCTCTCCGCCGGAGCCTCCGCGCCGGAAATCATCGTCGAGGAAATCATCGAATCCTTCCGCGCCCGCTTTGACGTCACAGTGGATCTGGCGGTCACGGTCGAGGAAACCGAAGACTTCCCCGTCGTGCGCGCGCTGCGCGATGTCGAACTCACACGGGCCGACATGGCTTTCGTAAATGGATAAGTGCTCGCCAAAGTCGCCCTCCCCCTTGTGGGGAGGGGTTAGGGGTGGGTGTCGCGAGCGGAGCAAG
>JANPGC010000286.1:0-1789 GCA_031423755.1 Phyllobacteriaceae bacterium
GCAGAACGACGGGATTTTTGACGCGCTGGCCTCGCCGAAACTGGCAAGGCCGACGGGAACCGGACGCTGTGCGCGCGGCTTCAGGCTGAGCCCGCGCGCGGCGATGAGGATGAGGCGGCGGACGGCGGATTCTGCCGGGCGCAGGATGAGGAGGATGGCGGCGTAGAGGTGGCGGGGAAGGGTGAAGATGAAGGCGCTTGCGTCGGCGCGCGGTCCCCTCTCCGTCACGGGCGTTGCCCGCGACACCTCTCCCCGCACGCGGGGCGAGGTTAAAGCTGCGGCGCTTGGTTCAAACTCGGCGCTTTTAACCTCGCCCCATTTATGGTGAGCGGTGTCGGCGAAGCCGACGGAGAGGGGGCTGCGGCTGGCCAAGGTCAACATCGCAAACAACGCCGCGACGATGCGCTTGAGCGCATCCTGATTGCGGGTGATTGCGAGGGGCCAGTCCATGAGTTTCCTGCCGTTGATCAAACTGGCGGGATTGTAGGACGGGTGAAATGGGGGGTGGATAAATATTTTTCTCGAGGCTCAGCATCCATGAAGATTAACTCCCACCGAAGCCTTTGCGCCACGCGCCCCCCTCTGTCCCAAGGCTATCGCATATGACATTTTGAGCAGAACCCCTCGCGGTCCCGTCTTTCCGGGTTCGGCTGTGCCGCCCCGGAAAGACGGCCCACGTTGAATTTTTTTCAGATGGCCATACGCGATAGCTCTGCCCGCAAGGGGGAGATTGGAGTGTTGCCAGCCTCAGTTGATCTTCGGTGGCTGGCTCAGGTCTACTGCGCCGGGTGCTGCGGGTGCCGGGGCTTGGCCCGGGATGGCCGGAGCTTTTTGGCCGGGCAAGGCAGGGGCGCCTCCGAGTGGGGCGAGGCCGGGCTGGGCGGGTGCTTGCAGGCCGCCGCCGGACGGGGCTTTCAATTCGATTGCCGGAGCGGTTGATGGCGCTGCTTTGTAGCGCATGATCATTTGCGGGAACATTAGCGCGAGCGCGACCATAAGTACTTGTATGATCACAAACGGCACTGCGCCCCAGTAGATTTGTCCGGTTGTTACCGGCTCGGTGTGCTTGCCGGTGACCTTGTCGAGATAGGGCACGCGGGCGGCGACGGAGCGGAGGTAGAACAGGGCAAAGCCGAAGGGCGGGTGCATGAACGAGGTCTGCATGTTGATGCCGAGCAGCACGCCGAACCAGATCAGGTCAATTCCAAGCTTTTCCGCGACCGGCGCCAACAGCGGCACGACGATGAAGGCGAGCTCGAAAAAGTCGAGGAAGAAGGCCAGTACGAAGACAAGCAAGTTGACGATGATGAGGAAGCCCAACTGCCCACCGGGCAGGCCTGTGAGCAGATGCTCGACCCAGAGGTGGCCGTTGACGCCGTAGAATGTCAGCGAGAAGACGCGCGCGCCGATCAGAATGAACAGCACGAAGGCGGACAGGCGGGTGGTTGAAGCCAGCGCCTGTCTGAGCAGGTCAAAGCTAAGCCGGCCTTTGCCGACCGCAAGGATCAGCGCGCCGACCGCGCCCATGGCTCCGCCCTCAGTTGGCGTGGCGATGCCGAGGAAAATGGTGCCGAGGACGAGGAAAATCAGCGCCAGCGGCGGAATGAGGACGATGATGACCTGTTGGGTCAGGCGCGAGAGGAGATTGAGCTTCAGCGATTTGTCCAGAACGGCAGATGCATAGACGATCAAGGTGGCTGCAGATGCGGCAAGTATGCCGGCATTGTCGCCGTGGGCGGGGCGGAGATATTCTTCGACAAGCCATGACAGCGCAATAACGCCGACGATC
>JANPGC010000287.1:0-22880 GCA_031423755.1 Phyllobacteriaceae bacterium
CGCTCTCCGCCTACATCAACACCGACGAAGGCCAGAACCTCGTTGCCGGCACCAAGCGGGCGGTCAACATCCTCAATGCCGAGGAAAAGAAGGGCGCGGTTGTCGAGCATGTCATCGATGTGCGCCTGTTCAAGGAGCCCGTCGAAACCGCACTCTTCGAAGCCATGAACAGCGCCACCAACGAGGCGGGCAATCTGATCGAACGGGAAGATTTCGCCGGGGCGATGATGGCGCTCAGCCGGTTGCGCGGGCCGGTGGATGCGTTTCTTGATGGGGTGCTGGTCAATGATCCGGATGCAGCCGTGAAGGCAAACCGGCTGGCGCTGCTTGGCGAAATAAGAAAGGCGACCCTGAGGGTCGCCGATTTCTCGAAGATTGTCGGGTAGAGCCTAGCGCTCGACCGGCTGGCCGTTTGACTGGGGCGGTTGCTGGCCTTCGACGGACGGCTGTTCGACCACCGGCGCCGGTTCTGTCTTTGGCGTCTGAACGACCGGCTCGGGCTGCTGTTTCGGCTGCGATGCGCCCGCAGGAGCGGCGGCGGCCGGGGCGGAGGCTGTCGTTGCAGGCGGGGCTTCAGGCGTGTCCATGCTGGGGCGCATGATGATGGGCATGTTGGTTGGCATGCCGAAACTGTCGACCAGGGCGGCGTTGCTGTCGCCTGACGGATCGGCGGAAACGACTTCCGGCTCGTCGCCGCAGGCGTTGTCGGCGCACGGGTCCGGCTCGCCGAGATGGACGATGGACGACACCGCGCCGGAAGGCGTCTCGCCCAGCATCACAATTGAACTTGCCGAGGCGTTGCCTGCAAACATCGTTCCGAGCAGCACTGCCGCTGCAAATGCATTGACCGTCTTCATGAGCTTCTCCCGCCCGATTTTTTCATCCAGCAAGATTGCCTGCGCTTTCGTGCGGGCAGACCTGCGTCCTTGATGCACCATAGCGCAGAGGCGTTTCAGTCCGTTTTCAGCAATTGCAACAATTTTAATGAAAATGCGCCGCGCTTGCGGGACGGGTTTTGCCGTTGTAGGCACGGAGAATTCCGGAGCGCCTGTGGCTGAAATATTGACCTGCACACCTGCCAATCTCGAACGCGCGGCTAACCTGCTGCGCGCGGGCGGGCTTGTGGCGGTTCCGACGGAGACCGTCTATGGGCTGGCGGCGGATGCTTCGAATGGCCGGGCGGTGGCGGCGATCTATGAGGCCAAGGGCAGGCCGTCGTTCAATCCGCTGATTGCGCATGTGGCCGATATGGCGATGGCGGAAAGCATTGGCGTGTTTGACCCGCTGTCGCGCAGATTGTCAGAAGCCTTCTGGCCCGGACCGCTGACCCTGGTATTGCCGCTTCGGGATGGCGCGCCAATTAACAGCCTCGTGACGGCAGGATTGAACACTATTGGCCTTCGCTGCCCCAGGGGTCCGGCAAACGATCTGATCCGGCTTCTCGGCCATCCGCTCGCCGCGCCGAGCGCCAATTCGTCCGGGCGGATTTCCGCGACGTCGGCAGAAGCGGTGGATGCCGATCTTGGCGGGCGCATTCCGCTCATTCTGGATGGAGGCGCGTCGCCGGTTGGTGTGGAATCGACCATCGTGAAGGTTGAGGATGGCAAGGTGCGGCTGCTTCGCCCCGGTGGGGTTTCGGCAGACGCGATTGAAACTATCATTGGCCAATCCGTCGAGCGCTCGGACCAGCGGGCGGCGATTGAGGCGCCGGGGATGCTGGCGTCGCATTATGCGCCGCGCGCCAATGTAAAGTTGGATGCCGTTCGCATCCTGCCGGGCGAGGCGCTGCTGGCGTTTGGCGGCAGGCGGGGCTGCGGAGCTGAGAATGCCAAGATTGTCTTGAACCTGTCTCCATCCGCCGACCTTGCGGAGGCAGCGGCCAATCTGTTTGCCTTCCTCAATGAGCTGGACAAAAGCGGGGCGGCGACCATTGCCGTCGAGCCGATCCCGATGCGCGGGCTTGGCGAGGCGATCAATGACCGGCTGATGCGCGCCGCTGCGCCAAGGGAGGGTTGAGATGGCCCTGCCGCAAGATCTTGCTGCGCGGTTCGTTGCCATCGTCGGCGAGAAGAATGCCTTGACCGGCCCAGCGGATATTGCGCCCTACATCACCGAAAACCGTGACCTTTATCATGGCCTTTCCAGCCTTGTGCTGCGCCCGGGTTCCGTGGACGAGGTGTCCACAATCATGAGGCTGGCGAGTGAGACCGGAACGCCGGTTGTCCCGCAAGGCGGCAACACCGGGCTGGTCGGCGGGCAGACGCCGGACCGGTCGGGAGCTGCGGTGATCCTTTCAATGAGCCGGATGAACCGCGTCCGCGATGTCGATCCCATGGGCAACACGATTGTCGTTGAGGCGGGTGTGGTGCTGCAAACCATTCAGCAGACGGCGGACGGGATAGACCGGCTGTTTCCGCTGTCGCTAGGCTCGGAAGGCTCGTGCCAGATCGGCGGCAACCTCTCTTCCAACGCAGGCGGTACGGCGGTGCTTGCCTATGGCAACACGCGCGATCTTTGCCTCGGGCTCGAAGTGGTGCTGCCGACGGGCGAGGTGATGCACGGGCTGAAGCGGCTCCGGAAAGACAACACCGGCTATGATCTTCGCGACCTGTTCATCGGCGCGGAAGGGACGCTCGGCGTCATTACAGCCGCAGTCATGAAGCTGTTTCCCAAGCCGCGCGGACGCTCGGTGGCGTTCATTGGCACCGAAACGACCGAAAATGCCATGGCTTTGCTCGCCCGCGCCAAAGCGGCTGGGACGCTGACCGGGTTTGAACTGATCGTCCGGATCGGCATGGAGTTCGCCGTGCGTCACATTGAAGGCGCGCGTGACCCGCTTGCTGCCCCGCACAAATGGTATGTGCTGGCGGAGTTTTCATCCGGGCGCTCCGATGAGGACGCCCATGCTGCGATGGAACATTTCCTCACAGACGCGCTCGCAAGCGGCGAGGCCGATGATGCCGTGATTGCCGCAAGCGGGGCGCAGGCCAATGCGTTCTGGCATCTGCGGGAAAATCTCTCGTGGGCGCAGAAGCCGGAGGGCGGCTCGATCAAGCATGACATTTCGGTGCCTGTTGCTTCGATACCGGCGTTTATTGCCAAAGCGAACCGTGCCGTTGAAGCGCTGATCCCCGGCGTGCGCTTCTGCACCTTCGGCCACATGGGCGACGGCAATCTGCACTACAATGTCTCCCAGCCCATCGGTGCGGACAAGGCGGCGTTTCTTTCGCACTGGCATGAGGTCAATGCGCTGGTGCATGACATTGTCGGTAACTTTGACGGCTCGATTTCGGCTGAGCATGGCATCGGGCAGCTGAAACGGGATGAGCTTTCGAGGTTCAAGGACCCCGTCGCGCTTGACCTGATGCGACGGATCAAGCGGGAATTTGACCCGTTCGGCATCATGAACCCGGGTAAAGTGCTGTAAACCGTCACTTTCGTTCACACCGCTTTCACCTGTCTTTACAGGGTATGACCAAGAGCGCGCTCCGGTCGCATTCCGCTAACCAATCTCCAAAACAGGACAAATTTAACCGAACTCCTTAAGCGGACGGGAAAGCCATTCGCGTATCTTCCTCAACAACGAGACCGAAAAGGTCCGTGAGAGTTACAGGCTCTCAAGAGTTGCAGGAAGGCGAAACACATGAACCATGCGCTGAAGCCCGTCTGGGCAGGCACGCACATGCGGCTGGACCCGTTCCGGCTGCCGCAGATCGTCAGCTACGCCAGCCGTGACGACGACGGCGATGTGGCGATGACGATTGACAGCCGTGGCGTTGTCATCAAGCGCAAGCTGCCCAAAAGCGGCCTTCCGTTCACCATTGCCCTGCCGTCACGCGCCTTCAAAGGCGTTGCCGCCCGCGCGCTCGATGACGGTGCCGGTGAAGTCACGGTGACGCTTGAACTTTTGCATCATGATCCGATGCTGTCCGTGCCGCTGCTGGTGGCCGACAATCTTGAAGATGTCGCCGCCGACTGGCGCGCCTGGTCGGAAAAGCTCGGATTGCAGATGCTGATGGTTGAGGCCGACGGCGTTGCCCGCCCGCTGGAAGACACGATCGGCAAGGTCAAGGCGGATCCTGGCCAGACCAAGCGCCGCCGTCTGGGCTACGCCATCTAGCGCCCGGGCTTCCTGATGCTCCGCTAGGCGGGCGATCTGGGAATCCGCATGGTTATTGCGGGCGATGAGATCATCGGCCGCGATTAAAACCCGTGAGGATGGCCACCTGCCAGCGCTTTGCTGCGCTTCCGGTGCTCATGGACAATAAGTCCATTGCGCTCCGGTTCTCGCAAATCACCGGCAGTTGACTCATCCTGACGGGTTTTTGCGACTGCCGTGAACAATAAGCGTGAAAAGTGTCAAACCGGTCGCAGGCTCACCCACACTGCTCCGCCGATCAATCCTGCGAAGATCAGAAAGCCGATCATCGTGTTTGACTTGAACAGCTTCAGGCACTGGTCGGGGTTGTCGATGTCGAGCGTGCGCGTTTGCCGGTACATATGCGAACCGGCGGCCAGCAATCCGGCAAGGGCGGGCATGGGGACCTGTGCGCTGGCGAAGCTGCCTGCCATGAACAGCAGCGCAAGGCCGTAAAGCGCGGTGATCGCCTCTTTCGACCTTGAGCCGAACAGGCGGGCGGTGGAGCGGACGCCGACGAGGGCGTCGTCCTCCTTGTCTTGGTGAGCGTAGATCGTGTCGTAGCCGACGACCCAGAATATTGTGCCGATGTAGAGAAGGACAGCTGGCAGTCCGACTTCGCCGTGCAGCGCCGCCCAGCCCATCAGCGCACCCCATGAGAAGGCAAGGCCCAGCACAGCCTGCGGCCAAGAGGTGATGCGTTTCATGAACGGGTAGATGGCGACGATGGCGAGCGAGGAGATGCCGAGCAGCACCGTGAAGCGGTTGAACTGCAGGAGCACGGCAAGGCCGGTCAACGCCTGCAGCGCCAGAAAGACCAGAGCTTGCTTGCGGCTGACCTGACCGGACGGGAGCGGGCGGGAGCGGGTGCGCTCGACTTGCGCGTCGATCTTTGTGTCAACCAGATCGTTCCATGTGCAGCCTGCGCCGCGCATGGCGATGGCGCCGATGGTGAACAGGATGATGTGCCAGAGCGAGGGCAGGACGGAGAGCAGCGGCGCGCCGGTTTTGGCACCTGCGCTGGCGGCAAGCGCTGCTGACCACAGACACGGCCAAAGCAAAAGCTGCCAGCCAATGGGCCGGTCCCAGCGGGCGAGCTGCGCATAGGGCCACAGGCTGCGCGGCAACAGCCGGTAGACCCAGTGGCCGGACGGCGCATCGGCAACGCGGCCTTGCGTGTCTTGTGTCTGAATTTCGTCCATGAAGCGGGGATACATGAGCGGGCAAGGGCGTCAAGCCTTGACCTTGGGTTCCCCAGTTCCTAACGGGGACAGATTGTCACGGCGCGAGGTGGTGCGATGAATGTTCTGCTGATCGGTTCCGGCGGGCGCGAGCATGCGCTGGCATGGAAACTCGCCCAATCACCCCTCCTGGAAACGCTCTATGCCGCGCCGGGAAATCCGGGCATCGCCGAGCATGCCAGTCTTGCGGGCGTGGACATCAACGACCATGCCGCAGTGGTGGCGTTCTGCCGGGATGTGAAAATTGATCTGGTCGTCGTCGGACCAGAAGCGCCGCTGGTGGCTGGAATCGCCGATGCATTGAAGGATGCGGGCATCAAGGTTTTCGGGCCGACGGCGGCGGCGGCGCGGCTTGAGGGATCGAAGGGTTTCACCAAGGATCTGTGCGCGGACTATGACATTCCAACGGCTGCCTATGGCCGATTCAACAATGCGCCGAAGGCCAAGGCCTATGTCCGCCAGTGCGGCGCGCCGATTGTGATCAAGGCGGACGGGATTGCTGCGGGCAAGGGCGTTGTCGTCGCCATGACGCTTCAAGAGGCGCTCGACGCTGTTGATGCCTGCTTTGAGGGCGCGTTCGGCGCTGCGGGCGCGGAAGTGGTGGTTGAGGAGTTTCTGGAGGGCGAAGAAGCCAGCGTTTTTTGCCTTTGCGACGGCAAGATGGCGCTCCCGTTCGGCACGGCGCAGGATCACAAGCGCGTGGGCGATGGCGATGAAGGGCCGAACACCGGCGGAATGGGGGCCTATTCTCCGGCGTCTATCGTTTCGCCCGACATTCAGGCGCAGATCATGCGTGAAATCATTGATCCGACGATGCGCGGCATGGCCGAAAAAGGCTGTCCTTTTTCAGGCGTGCTGTTTGCCGGGCTGATGCTCACACGCGACGGGCCGAAGCTGATTGAATACAACACGCGCTTTGGCGATCCGGAATGCCAGGTGCTGATGATGCGGCTGAAGGATGATCTGCTGCCGATTCTCTCTGCAGCCGCCGAGGGCGATCTGGACGGGTTCACTCCGCGCTGGTCCGGCGACAAGGCGCTGACGGTGGTTATGGCTGCGGACGGTTATCCGGAGACACCTCTCAAGGGCACAGTCATCCGCGGCATTGGCGCAGCGGATTTGCAGGCGCGGGTGAAAGTGTTTCATGCCGGCACCGCCCTGCAAGGCGGCGAGATTGTTGCATCGGGCGGGCGCGTTTTGAACGTGACGGCGACTGGTTTGACCGTGCGCGAGGCACAGGAGCGGGCGTATGCGGGCGTCGATGAGATCGACTGGCCGGAGGGCTTCTGCCGGACGGATATCGGCTGGCGCGAGATTGCCAGAGAGGGCTAGTCTGCTCGGCCCGTCGGGCGGTCAAGGTCTATGGACGCCGTGACGATCGGGTCGATCTGGCAAGCGATATCGTCCATTGCCGTTGTGACAATGCTGGCGGCTTGAAGCGCAACTAATGCTGTCATATCGGCGAGGAGTGGCTTGAGCGTGTCAACTTTTCGCGAGAACAGCGCAACCAACGCGTCCGACAATTCCCTGTCTGATCTCGGGTCTTTTGTAGGCACAAGCCCGCCGAGCGGCCACGCGGCCTTCAGCGCTTTCACATCCATGTTGGCGACGTTGATGTCGATGTCGTTGCCTGTGCCCTCAATGCGGTGCGGGCAGGCGCGCTTGCCGCAGTTGAGGTGGCTGACGAACTGCCAGAGCGCGTAGCCATCCCAATTGCCTTTCGGGAAACTTGCCGAGATTTCAGGCTTGTAGCGCGCATACCAGAGTGGCAGGCGCGACAGGAGCGGATAGTCGTAACGCTGGCGGGCGATGTGCTTGGCCGTGTCGTCATTGACATAGAGGACCGGGTAGCGGTCGAGGCGGCGGTAGATGTGGCGGGCGAACAGCTCGGCATCTTCCAGCGAGATGTATTTGCCGGACGCCAGATCCTCGATGTCTATGGCGATCAGCCCATCTGCCTGCGGGTCGGTGAAGTCGATGAAGTGGTTGGCCTGGTCGATGGCGTTGCCCGGACGTCCGACGTGATAGGAACCCCATTTGAGGCCGAGCGCCTTGGCGAGTTCTTTTCGGGTGTGGAACAATTCGCGCGACACCGAATAGAGCCGCCATTCATTCTTGCAGAGGTCTTTTTCCATGTCCGTCACGGCTGTCTTGCAGCCCCACACGGGCGGAAGGCCATCGGAGCCCTTGTTGATGAAACCGGCGACGCGTTTGTCGGCCGCAATGTCAGCGATGTTCAATTCGTTGAATTCATAGGCGTCGATGACCAGCGCGTGTTTCTCCGACTTCCATGGCTGGTGGAAGAGTGTCTCAGCGTTGACTGGCGAGATAAGAGGCATCGCGAGCGCGATGACCGGCAAAAATCGCTGGAGAAGCCTTGATGCAAACATGACGCGCAATAACTCCATACAATACTGCATCGTCGACGGTTATGGTTAAGGACCGGTAAAACTGCGCGGTTGGACAGGTATTGAGATGCAAATAGTTGACGTTTACGTCAAAAATCGATAGCTGGAAACGAGTTGGAGGACTGCCCGCATGTACAAGGCCCCGGTCGAAGATATCGTCCATACAATCGTCAATGTCACGGGCATGGGCCCCGACATGGAGGGCGGCAAATTCGGCGATTTCTCGGCGGACCTTTTGCAGGCGATCCTTGAAGAGGCCGGAAGGCTTGCGGGCGACGAAATTGAGCCGGTGGCAGTGGCGGCTGAGAAGACTGGCGCGAAGTTTTCTAACGGCATGGTGACCATGCCGGACGGTTGGAAGGGCATCTGGCAAAGCTTTTGCAATGGTGGCTGGAATTCTGTTGCCGCGCCGGAAGCCTATGGCGGGCAGGGGCTGCCGCTGACGGCATCAATGGCAGCATTGGAAATTTGGAATAGCTGTTCGCTGGCATTCGGCCTCTGCCCGACGCTGACGATGGGCGCGGTTGAGGCGCTCAATGCGCATGCCTCGGATGAGCTGAAAGAGCGCTATCTGCCGAAGATGATTTCCGGTGAATGGACCGGGACGATGAATTTGACCGAGCCGCAGGCGGGCTCGGATTTGGGCGGAATGCGCACGCGCGCCGAGCGCAATGCGGATGGGTCATTCCGGATATTCGGGCAGAAGATTTTCATCACCTTCGGCGAGCACGACCTGTCGGACAACATCATTCATCTGGTGCTGGCGCGCATTGCGGACGCGCCTGCCGGAACCAAGGGGATTTCGCTGTTCGTGGTGCCGAAGTTCCTGCTTGATGCCGAGGGCAACCCGGGCAAGCGCAACGACGCGTTCTGCGCTTCCATTGAACACAAGCTGGGCATTCACGCCTCTCCGACCTGTGTCATGATTTTCGGCGACGGCAAGGCGGAAGGCGCGGAGCCGGGCGCGGTCGGCTGGCTGGTGGGCGAAGAGAACCGAGGGCTGAATGCAATGTTCACGATGATGAACAACGCGCGGCTGGCGGTTGGCATGCAGGGTGTGGCGATTGCCGAAGGAGCCACCCAAAAAGCAATTGCCTTTGCCAAGGACCGCCGTCAGGGCCGCGCTGTTGGCGCGAAGGGCCCGCAGATGAGCCCGATCATTGAGCATCCTGATGTGCAGCGTATGCTGATGGCGATGAAGGCGCAGACGCAGGCCGCGCGGGCGATTTCCTACGCCTGCGCGTACGCCATCGACAAAAGCCATGCCGAAGAGGGAGCCGACGCCGCGTTCTGGGCGGACCGCGCCAGTTTCTTGACGCCGCTCGCCAAGGCGTTTTCGACCGATGTCGGCATGGAGGTCGCCTCGCTTGGCGTGCAGGTGCATGGCGGCATGGGGTTTATTGAAGAGACTGGTGCGGCGCGGTTCATGCGCGATGCGCGCATTGCTCCGATCTATGAAGGCACCAACGGCATTCAGGCGATTGATCTGGTGATGCGCAAGCTGCCGCTCGGCGAGGGCGGGCATGCGGCTGGGTACATCAAGGAACTGCGCGGGATTGCGGACGAGCTTCGGAAGTCAAACCGGCCTGAGTTTGGCACAACTGCAGAGCGGCTCGACAGGGCGCTGGATGACGCGATTGCGGCGACGGACTTTTTGCAGATGAAGATCGCGCAAGGCGAGGCCAATCACGCGCTGGCTGGCGCCACCCCTTATTTGCGGCTCATCTCGCTCGCCGCAGGCGGGGCCTATCTGGCCAAGGGCGCGCTGGCGGGCCATGACCCGGCACGGATGGCGCTGTGCCGCTTCTTTGCCGAGAACATGCTCGATGAGACAGGTCCGCTGAACGACAAGGTGATCACCGGCGCGGACAGTCTTCTGGATACGGCCGGTCTCGTGCTTGGCATGAATTGAAGACAGGAAGCACGATGAGCGAGCATATTGAGATCACCCGCGACGGCGCGGTCAGCGTCATCCGGATGAACCGTCCGGACAAGAAGAACGCCATCACACGCGCCATGTATGCGGCGATGTCTGAAACGCTGCTGGCAGGCGAAGCGGATGACAGCGTCCGCTGCCACGCCATTCTCGGCGTGCCGGGCGCATTCTCATCGGGCAATGATCTGCAGGACTTCCTGCAGGCGGCAATGGGCGGCACGGGCGAAACGCAGGAGGTGTTCGGATTTCTGCACGCGATTGCCGGTCTCAAAAAGCCGTTCATCAGCGGTGTGGACGGGCTCGCCATCGGCATTGGCACGACGATCAACCTGCATTGCGACCTGACGCTTGCGACGGCGCGCTCGCATTTCCGCACACCGTTTGTGGATTTGGGACTGGTGCCGGAAGCCGGGTCGAGTCTGTTGCTTCCTGCCATCGCGGGTCATCAGCGCGCGTTTGCGATGCTGGTGCTGGGCGAGGGGTTCACCGCGCAACAGGCCAAGGATGCCGGGCTGATCTGGGACATTGTCGGCGAAGACGAGATCGACGCCAAGACAGTTGCGCTGGCTCAGCGTATTGCGGCGCGTGCGCCAGAGGCGGTGAAGCTGTCGAAGGGGCTGATGAAAAGCCAGCCGGAAGCTGTGCTCGCACGTATCGATGAGGAAGCCGCGCTGTTCGGTCAGCGGTTGCGCTCGGACGAAGCGCGCGATGCGTTCATGGCCTTCATGTCGCGCAAGAAGTGATATGTTTTCAGCGCTGAGGGTTCGCCTTTACGCGCAAAAAACCCTACGGATAGAGCCGCGTCTTCTTCCAACCGCCCTCGACCGCTTCAAACTTGATCCTGTCGTGCAGGCGGAAGGCTCCGTCTTTCCAGAACTCGATTTCGACAGGTTTGATGCGGAAGCCTGACCATTGCTCTGGGCGGGGGATTTCGCCGATGGGATATTTGGCCGTCACTTCAGCGACGGCCTTTTCCAGTGCAAAACGGCTTTCGAGCGGGCGCGATTGTTTGGATGCCCAGGCGCCGATGCGGCTGAGGCGCGGGCGGGAGGCGTAATATTCGTCCGCTTCTTCTTCGGTCACGACTTCGACCAAACCACGGATGCGGATTTGGCGGCGCAGCGATTTCCAGTGGAACAGAAGGCCTGCCTTCATGGATGAGAGGATTTCGCGGCCCTTGGCGCTTTCAAAATTGGTGTAGAAAACGAAACCCCGCGTGTCGTGCCCCTTGAGCAGCACCATGCGCACATTCGGCAAGCCATCCGGATCAACAGTGGCAAGCGCCATGCCGTTCGGGTCGTTGGGTTCGGATTTCGTTGCCTCCGCAAGCCACTCCTCAAACAACGCATATGGCTCGTCGCTTTGCGTAAAGTCACCGTTCGTTAACCCAGTCTCGCTCATGATGTCCTTTCGCGGCGGCTGAAGCCTGTTGCCGTGTGGGGAGACATAGACCATTGCGCCGATTTTTCCAGCGCCTGTTGACGGTTCTTATTGCAGGGATGCCGCTTTGCGCCTGCGGTTCGTCTGGCGGTCTGTCGAAGGTTGACGCTGATCCGGCGCTGGTCACCGGTTCGGTTGAGCAGTCGGATGTGGCTGATTCCACGCAGAATTCCGATGCCAATACGGTCCGCAACGCGGTTTCCGCCGCCAACCTCGACATGTCTGGCGGGGTGCCACTCTTGTGGGCCAACCGCGATACGGGAAGCCGCGGCACGGTCAACCAGATTGACGAGACGGACAAGGACGGCATCGTCTGCCGCAAATTCGAGACCAGCCGCGAGAGTTTCGAGGGCGTGGCGCTCTATCAGGGCAACGCCTGCCAAGGTGCGGACGGGCAATGGTTCATGCAGGCCTTTGCGCCGCTGTAAGGTTTCAGGCCTTTAAAAGTCCCAGATAAAGCCGCATATAGGTTGCGAATCTGGTCCATGAGGACCTTCATCAATATCGAGGACAAGTGATGCGCGATCCCTATCAGGTGCTCGGCGTCGCAAAAGGTGCGAGCGAAACCGAGATCAAGACGGCGTTCCGGCGGTTGGCCAAGAAGTATCATCCCGATGGCAATCCGGATGATCCCAAGGCCAAGGAGCGGTTTGCCGAGGCAAACCAGGCCTATGAAATCATCGGCGACAAGGTTCGCCGCAAACAGTTTGACGGCGGCGAAATTGACGGCGACGGCAAGCCGAAGTTTCAGGGCTTCCCCGGTGGCGGCGCTGGAGGCGATCCATTTGCCGGCTTCCGCAACGCCGGCGGCGGTGGACGTCCGGGCGGCTTTGAATTTCGTCAGCCGGGCGGATTCGGCGGCGCTGAGGACATTTTGAAGGAAATGTTTGGCGGCGGCTCGCGCGGGCGGCAACAGGCGCCGCAGCAGGATCTGGCGTTCGATCTGCCGGTGACGCTGGAAGAGGCGTTTGCCGCCGCAAGGGTGGACGCGCGGCTTCCTGACGGGCGCTTGCTTGGCGTCAGCCTGCCGAAAGGCGTCGAGGAGGGTCAGCAAATCCGTCTCAAGGGGCAGGGCTCCAACGGACGCGGCGATGCTATTGCGACGGTGCGGCTGCGCCAGCACCCGGACTTCCGGCTGGACGGCAAGGATCTGCATGTCGATCTGCCGGTGTCGCTCAAGGACGCCGTGCTCGGCACCAAAGCGCCGGTGCGCACGCTGAGCGGCAAAATCGCCATTGCTGTTCCCGCGTGGTCGTCGTCCGACAAGGTGCTGCGCCTTCGCGGCAAGGGAATGCTCAAGAAAGATGGCTCGCATGGCGATTTGCTCGTGCATGTGCGGATCATGCTGCCGGATGCGCCGGATGCGGCGCTGCAAGCGTTCATGAAATCGCAGCAATGAGACGATAGCGGGCGCATAAGCAGCCCATTGGCTTGAAGGCAGCGGCTTCGTGTGCGATAGGCGACGAAATTGCTTTCATCGCATCTTTTTCATCGCATCTTGGAGTACAGCGCATGACCACCGCCAATGGATTGATGGCCGGAAAACGCGGCCTGATCATGGGTCTTGCCAACAACCGCTCCATCGCGTGGGGCATTGCCAAGTCGCTTGCCGATCAGGGGGCTGAAGTTGCGCTGACCTACCAAGGCGATGCGCTGAAGAAGCGTGTCGAGCCGCTGGCGGCAGAGCTTGGCGGATATGTTGCTGGCCATTGCGACGTGTCAGACCAGTCGACCATTGATGCCGTATTCGCCAACCTCAAGGAAAAATGGGGCAAGATCGATTTTCTGGTTCATGCCATCGGCTATTCCAACAAGGATGAGCTGACAGGCCGCTATGTCGAGACCAGCCGCGACAATTTCCTGATGACGATGGACATTTCGGTCTATTCGTTCACTGCCGTCGCCAAGGCTGCTGAAGCGCTGATGACCGACGGCGGCTCGATGCTGACGCTGACTTACTATGGCGCGGAAAAAGTCATGCCGCACTACAATGTGATGGGTGTCGCCAAGGCCGCGCTTGAAGCATCCGTGCGCTATCTCGCCGTTGATCTTGGCAAGCAGAACATCCGTGTCAACGCGATTTCCGCAGGTCCGATCAAGACTTTGGCGGCCTCCGGTATCGGCGACTTCCGATATATTTTGAAATGGAACGAGTATAATTCGCCGCTCAAGCGCACGGTTACCATCGAGGAGGTGGGCGATTCGGCGTTGTATCTTCTGTCTGATCTTGGCCGCGCCGTGACGGGCGAGGTCATGCATGTGGACTCGGGCTACCATGTCGTCGGCATGAAGGCGGTCGATGCACCTGACATGTCCAAAGACAGCGATTGAGCGGCAAGAGCTTGGATTGGTCCAAACTGCCGCTGATCTGGTTTTGCCGCCATGGCGAAACCGCATGGAACGCCGAAGGGCGGGTTCAGGGTCAGTTTGACACCGACCTGAACGAGACGGGCAAAGGCCAGGCCGACGCCAATGGACTGAAGCTCAAGGCGCTCATTCCGGACCCCTCAAGCTTTGATTTCATTGCCAGCCCGCTCAAGCGCACGCGCGAAACAATGGAGCGTATCCGGATCGGAATGGGCTTGCCGCGTGACGGCTATCTCTTGCATCACCGGCTGATGGAAGTCCATTTCGGTGACTGGCAAGGCTTCACCTTGGCCGAAATCTCGATGGTGCATCCGGAGCTTCTCGAAGCGCGACACAGGAACAAATGGAATTTTGTCCCGCCAGGCGCTGACGCCGAGAACTACGACATGCTGGCGCGCCGGTTTGCAGGTTGGCTCGAGACGGTGAGAGTGCCGACCGTGTGCGTGACACATGGCGGCGTGGTCCGCAGCCTGTTTCACCTTGTCGAAGGTCTGGACGGTGAAGTGGCGTCGCGCCTTGCCGTGCCGCAGGATCAGGTGTTGCGGTTGCAAAATGGTATATTGGACTGGTTTTAGGGGCAGGTATTGTTACTTTAGGTGTCGCCAAGAATGAACGTACTAATGGCGTGATTGCCAGTTTCATGCTTGCAAAGTCATCTATTCCCACTTTAGTATGAATTTTTGACAGTAGATTTGTGTAAGTGAAAGATTACAACCAATCTTTGGTTGAGGTTCATGAAGGTTTTCTGAAGTATTTTTGACACAAGCTGGTTAGCCGACAAAAATACTGTGATGAATCAGATACATGGACCTGCAAATCTCGGATCACCCATACACAAAAAGCTTGATTGAATTGATTGTGACATATGCCACTGCCACAGGAGTATCGGGGTGACGGGCTGTTCTCCAGCGGTCCGCATGCCTCTTGGACAAAAGAGACATCAAACGGAGTTATAAAATATGAATATCAAGTGCCTACTCATCGGCTCCGCAGCGGCGCTCGTTGCCGTTTCCGGTGCCCGCGCCGCTGACGCCATCGTGGCCGAGCCGGAAGCCGTCGAATACGTCCGCGTTTGCGACGCATATGGTTCGGGCTTCTTCTACATTCCGGGCACCGAAACCTGCCTGAAGATTGGCGGCTATATCCGCTATGACATTGGCTTCGGCGAACTCAAGGGGTTCAACGATGCATTCAAGAAGAGGGCGCGCCTTTCACTGCGGACCACAACCAAGGCCGACACCGATCTTGGGACGCTGACGACGTACACCGAAACCCGCTGGAATTTTGCGACTGACGGTGACGGTGACGAAGGATCAAACTCATCGTCGCTCAATTTCGCCTACATCGAACTCGGGGGCCTGCGCATTGGCAAAGACGAATCCTTTTTTTCGTCATGGACTGACTATGCCGGCTCTGTGATCGCGGACGACGAGATCTCTTACGGCCCGTTTGACACGACGCTCATCAGCTACACGTTCACCGGCGGCAATGGCTTCTCGGCGGTCCTGTCGCTGGAAGACGACAACGCGACCGGCGAAGGCTATGTGCCGGACGTGGTTGCCGGCGCAAAGTATGCTGCGGGTGATTTTGCGATTTCGGGCGTCGCCGGATACGACGAATCGAGAGACGAGTTTGGCGGAAAAGTCCGTTTGGACGGCAAGTTCGGCAAGGTGTCGCTGTTTGTCATGGGTGGCTATGGCACTAACGACACGTTTTCAAAGAGCCGCTTCAAGCCTTGGGGCGGCAACTGGGCAATTTGGGGCGGCGCATCGGTCAAGGCCTCCGACAAGGTTGGCCTCAACGTTCAACTGGCTTACGACGAAGCCAAGACTTTCGCTGCTGCCGCCAACGTTGTTTATGAAGTTGCGAAGGGTTTCAAAGTCACGACGGAAGTTGATTACACCGACAAGGGCGCCGCAAAGGGCGAGTTTGGCGGCACGATCCGGTTCCAGCGGTCATTTTAAGGGTTGCAATATTGGAGCAACGGAGGCGGCTGCAAGGCCGCCTTCAGCTTTGCTGATCCGCAATGGCATCACGCTTGGAGAGCCTTTTGGAACTCTGAAGCCTGTGGCTATTCAGAGTCCTGATTTGTTAGATATTCAGTTGATTTTTCCCGAACTGGTTGTGTATCCTTGGCAAGAAGCAGGGGAAACTCATGAACCGCATTGAATTCATATCGTTGCTCGCCAGCGGAGTTGTTGCCATCTCGTCAACCTTTGCGGCAGCGGAGGTCATCAAGGTGCCAGCAGGGCGAACCAGCTCCATCGGCAGTTTCAGCCTTTTTCAAACCGGCACCTGCACGGATGGTCCCAAGCCGAAGGTAACGTTCAAACAGCCGGCCCACGGAACGCTGAGTGCCAAGTGGCAATCGGCGAAAATCAACGAAAAGGGGCCATGCAACGGCAAGATGATGCGGGCCTTTTTGATCTATTACCAGCCAAAGTCCGGATTTCGCGGGTTGGACACGGGGATGGCAGTGTTTTCTTATCCAAGCGTCATCAATGGTCCATTTGACAGGGTCTTGAACAGCAAGGTCGAAGTGGACGTAAAGTAGCAACAAAAAAGGCGGCACATTGGCCGCCTGATTTTATGCCGAAATTGCCAGCCTCAGTCGGCTTTCTCGATATCGGTGACCATCTTGTCTTCGCCGGAAACGTCATAGACGATCATGACCTTCATGTCCGGCGTGATAACGGAATAGTCAAACTCACCGGGCAGCTTGTAGACGTTGCCGTCGTCCAGCTTCAGCGACTGGTCGCCTTCATCGATGGAAACAATTTTGCCAGTCGCGTCATCGGCCATTGCGGTGTGCGGCAGGGCGAACAGCAGGGCGGCAATCAAAAAAGCCAGTTTCTTCATCTTTTTTTCCTCTCTGACCGACATGCACGCTGTCGTCATTTACAAATAGTCGTTGGTGCTTCTTACACAACAGGAATGTGTCAAAAGAAGTGCCAGACCGTGACGTTTTTTGGAATCGCGGCGTGTTTGACAGGAGAGGGTTAAGGCAAATAAAACGTGCCACCATTCAGGAAGGCTTTCTTTCATGTCGCATAACACGTTCGGCCATCTGTTCCGGGTGACCACCTGGGGCGAAAGCCATGGACCTGCACTTGGCTGCGTTGTGGACGGCTGCCCTCCGGGTATCGAATTTACGCTGGCGGAGATCCAATACTATCTGGACAAGAGAAAGCCCGGCCAATCAAAATTCACCACGCAGCGGCGCGAAGACGACGCAGTGAAAGTGCTCTCGGGCGTGATGCTGAAGGACGATGGCGTCACCATGGTTGCGACCGGCACGCCGATTTCGATGCTGATCGAGAACACCGACCAGCGCTCAAAGGATTACGGCGATATCGCCAAGCGCTACCGACCGGGCCATGCCGACTATGTCTATGACGCGAAGTACGGCATCCGCGATTATCGCGGAGGCGGACGCTCTTCGGCGCGCGAGACGGCGGCGCGGGTGGCGGCAGGCGCGATTGCGCGCAAGATTGTACCGGGCATGCAGGTGCGGGCGGCGCTCATCCAGATGGGCACGAAACGCATTGACCGCAGCCGTTGGGACTGGGCGGAGGTGGACAGCAATCCTTTCTTTTCGCCCGATCCAGCGAGCGTTGATGAATTTGCCGCCTATCTCGATGGCATCCGCAAAGAGGGCTCGTCTATTGGCGCGGTGATAGAAGTGGTTGCCGATGGCGTTCCGGTTGGCCTAGGCGCGCCGGTCTATGGCAAGCTCGATCAGGACATCGCGGGCAATTTGATGTCGATCAACGCGGTAAAAGGTGTCGAGATCGGCGACGGGTTTGGTGCGGCGGAGTTGACGGGCGTCGACAATGCCGACGAGATGCGCATGGGCGCGGATGGCAAGCCCCTGTTCCTGTCCAATCATGCAGGCGGCATTCTTGGCGGCATTTCGACCGGTCAGCCGGTGGTCGCCCGTTTCGCCGTCAAGCCAACCTCATCGCTGCTCATTCCGCGCCGCTCGATTGAT
The DNA here is from genome assembly GCA_031423755.1 of Phyllobacteriaceae bacterium. Classification (GTDB taxonomy): domain Bacteria; phylum Pseudomonadota; class Alphaproteobacteria; order Rhizobiales; family Rhizobiaceae; genus JANMEX01. Next base: position 17,522 of record JANPGC010000287.1, read on the forward strand.
GCGGATGGCAACGAAGTTGATGTGATCACCAAGGGTCGCCACGACCCGTGTGTCGGTATCAGGGCAGTGCCGATTGGCGAGGCCATGGTAGCTTGCGCCATCGCTGACCACTATTTGCGCCATCGCGGCCAGACGGGGCATGGTTAGGGGAATAGGGCAGTAGGGCAGTAGGGCAGTAGGGCAGTAGGGGATAGGCTTCACTGATGCGAGAGAAGATCGAATCCTACAGGGATCTGCTGATTTGGCAGCAGGCGATGGAGTTGGTCACAGATGTTTATGCCTTGACCAAGAGTTGGCCGAAAGAAGAGTTGTTCGGCCTGACATCACAGGTCCGACGTGCTGCGGTTTCCATACCCGCCAATATTGCAGAAGGTTATGGTAGGGAAAGTCGTGCGAGCTATCAGAACTTTCTTCGAATCGCCCAAGGTTCTTTGAAAGAACTGGAGACCCTGCTTGAAGTAGCGCTCCGCGTCGGCATCGAAAGCAAAGAGCAAGTCAAGCCACAAATGCTCAAATGCGAAAGCGTCGGCAAGTTGCTCAAGCTGTTGATCAGGAAACTCAGTGATAGCCGACAACCGACAAAAACGGAGATTGCTTGAACCAACCTACTGCCCTACTGCCCTACTGCCCTATTCCCCTCATGCGCGGTGACCTCCTATGCCTTACGACCAGAAAAAAGTAGTAGACGCCATCCGCGCCTTTGAACGCGGCGAAATCGTTGTCGTCATGGATGATGACGGGCGCGAGAACGAGGGCGATTTGATCGTTGCCGCCGTTCATTGCACACCGGAAAAAATGGGCTTCATTGTCCGGCACACGTCCGGCATTGTTTGCACTCCGATGCCACGTGAAGAAGCCAAGCGCTTAAATCTCTCGCCGATGGTGGCGGATAATGATTCCGCGCACACGACCGCGTTCACCGTCTCGGTCGATTACAAGCATGGCACCACTACCGGCATTTCCGCCGAGGACCGCACCTTGACGGCGCGCGGGCTGGCCAATCCGAATTCCGGCGCGTCCGATTTCGTGCGTCCCGGCCATATCTTCCCGTTGATTGCGCGCGAGGGCGGTGTGCTTATGCGTTCGGGCCATACCGAGGCGGCGGTGGACCTGTGCAAGCTCGCCAACCTGCCGCCGATTGGCGTGATCTGTGAGCTGGTCAATGACGATGGTTCGGTTATGCGCGGGCCGCAGGTCAAGGCGTTTGCCGAAAAGAACAGCTTGAAACAGGTTACGGTGGCTGATCTCATCGCCTATCGCCAACGCAAGGAAACGCTGATCACGCGGGTGGACTCATTCCTGATCGAGACCGAGGGCGGAACTGCGGAGGCGCATGCCTATTCGCTGCCATGGGACCCGATGCAGCATCTGGCCATCGTGTTCGGCGATATACGCGACGGCGTCGATGTGCCGGTGCGCCTGCACCCCGAGAACGTGGCGAAGGACGTGTTCGGAACCGGCGCGACACTGACCGCGATCATGAAGGACATGGGCGCAGCCAAGCGCGGTGTCATCGTCTACCTGCGCGAAGGCTCTGTCGGGGTCGGTCACCAGACCCGCAACCGCCCGGAACCGGGCGAGGCCCATGCCGAAGCCAAGGTTCGTGAGAACGAGTGGCGAGAGATCGGCCTTGGGGCACAGATACTGAAGGATCTCGGCGTGACATCAATCCGGCTGCTGGCCTCGCGCGAGCGGCACTATGTCGGGCTTGAGGGGTTCGGCATTGAGATTGCGGGGACGGAGATACTTTAGGGGTCAAGCTGCCGCCCTTATGTCGACTCCGATATGAATGACATCAAACGGCACGAACACCTTGCCGTCTTCATTCTTCTCGATGATGCCCCATTCGATCAGCACCATCACATCATCATGCACCCGCCGCACATCGCGGCCAAGCGCGCGGGTGAGACCACGAATGCTGGAAGGGCCGATTTTCTGCAACTGTTCGATGAGCTCCCAGCGCTTCATGCTGAAGATCGTGAACATCTGCGTTAATGTGCTGAAGGTGAATGTCGCCAGAGGATCAGAGGGGATACCAGTCCGCATCGCCCTCTTTGTCTTCTCGATTTCTTCAGCAAAAGCCGCTTCTGCATCAGGTCGAACCTGAATGATTGCACGTTTCATCTTTTTCTTCTTTTCAAAACTTCCGTGTTGAAGTCGTCCAAAAGCTGGTCGGTGCTCTTGAATGCGTAAGGAAACTCCTCGCCGTCCAGATGACAGTGGTCGCCCTTTCCGCGCTCATTGTCGAAACCGACGATACGCTTGCCTTCCTTGCCAAAATAGAGGCTGTATTTATAGTTGTGCACGCTGCCAATAACTGGTTTTGGCACTCTCCAGACGACAATTTCGATAATCGACCCGTCTTCAAACGTCAGTTTTGCCTGTCGAACGGGAAATGCCTTCACGTTGACAATCATGTCATCACCCAAGACTGTTGTCAATCATGACAACAGTCTGTGCCGTTGCTGCTTTGCCCATTCTCCACTAAACCTCCGCCGGGGCGCGCTTTTGCGCGGAGACGATTCGATGTGGGACTTTTCCATTTCCAAAACACTCGGCATCATGATGAAGACGATGCCGTTTATCCTGTTCCGGATGCTCGTGTTTTTCGGCATCACCATCGCCTACATTTTCGCAACCGGCACGGGCGGGGCGATTGGCTATGGCGTCGGGCGCGTGTCGTCTGATCCGGATGCGCAGGGTACATTTGCGGTCTGGGGCGCGGTGATCGGGTTCGGGCTTGTGTCGGTCGTGGTCTACTGGATCCGCGAGTATGTGCTCTACATCGTCAAGGCCGGGCATATCGCGGTGATGGTGGAGCTGCTGCAGGGCAAGCAATTGCCGATGGGCCGGGGCCAAATCGACCATGCCAAGGCCGTGGTCACCGAGCGGTTTGTCGAGACCAATGTGCTCTTTGCGGTCGATCAGCTGGTCAAGGGCGTCATCGGCGCCATCACCGGCCTGATTGGCGGCGTTGCCAATTTTCTGCCAATTCCGGGCCTCAGCACGCTTGTCAGTTTCCTCAACACGATCATCCGCATGTCGCTGACCTTCGTTGATGAAATCGTGCTTGGCTACGCCATCAAGACCGGCAGCACCAATCCCTGGGCCAGCGCCCGCACGGGCATCGTGCTTTATGCGCAGAACGGCAGGACGATGGTGAAGAATGCCATATGGCTGTCGGTGTTCATGTGGATCGTCTCGCTCATGGTGTTCCTGCTGTTCCTCGCCCCGGCGGCGGGTCTGCTGTATTATTTCCCCGGACAGGCGGGCGGTTGGGGCTTTGTCATCGCCATCGTGTTCGCATGGTCGTTCAAGGCGGCATTGATCGAGCCCTTCGCCATCGCCGCGCTGATGGATGTCTATTTCCGCGTCATCGAAGGCCAGCAGGCCAATCCGGAATGGGAACGCAAGCTCGACGGCGCTTCCAACAAGTTCCACGAAATGGCTGGAAAGGCGATGGACTGGGTGGGCGGCAAGCCGACCGGTGGACAACAGCCGGGCGCGGCGATCTGATGGTGGACGGGGAGGAACAAAGCTTTATTGTTCGCTCCCATGACAACAAACCTCTACACCCACCCCATCTTCCTCGAACATCTCACCCCTCCGGGCCATCCCGAACGGCCCGACCGTTTGCGCGCGCTGGAGAATGCGCTTTCGGGTGACGAGTTCAGTGCGCTGGTCCGCCTCGACGCCCCGCGCGGCAATGAAGAGCACATCATGCTCGCGCATCCGGAAGAGCACTTGGCTTTTGTCGCCTCTGCGATCCCGGAAACAGGAATGCGGCGGATTGACGAGGACACGGTGGCCAGCCCGCAGACGTTTGAGGCGGCAATGCATGCCATTGGTGCGGTGACGGCGGGGGTGGATGCAGTATTTACTGGCATCGCGCACAATGCCTTCATCGCCGCTCGCCCACCGGGGCATCATGCCGAGCATGACCGGGCGATGGGCTTCTGCTTCTTCAACCACATTGCCATTGCCGCCCGCTATGCGCAGCAGAAGCATGGTGTCGAGCGGGTGGCGATTGTTGATTGGGACGTTCACCATGGCAACGGCACGCAGGATATTTTCTGGTCCGACAGGTCCGTGCTTTACGCTTCGACGCACCAGTTTCCGCTCTATCCGGGCACCGGCGCGCTCAATGAAACCGGTGTGAAAAACAACATCATCAATGCCCCACTCGCGCCTGAAACCGGCTCGGAAACATTCAGGCAAGCGTTCGAATCGCGCGTGCTTCCGGCGCTGGAGAATTTCAAACCCGATCTCGTCCTGATCTCCGCCGGTTTCGACGCCCACACGCGCGATCCGCTGGCGGACATAAACCTGACCGAAGACGACTTCGACTGGGCCACGGGCAAGTTGATGGATATCGCCGGCCGATATGCGTCAAACAGGCTCGTTTCCCTGCTCGAAGGCGGCTATGATCTGCAGGGATTGAGTCTTTCGGCCGCTGCGCATGTCAGCCGCCTGATGCGAGGATGATGATGGCAGACGATCTGAACGCCGATATCAAGGCGATGAGTTTTGAGGTGGCGCTGGCGGAACTGGAAAAGATCGTCGGCAATCTCGAGCGCGGCGATGTCGAGCTTGAGCAGTCGATCAAGATCTACGAGCGCGGCGAGGCGCTGAAAAACCATTGCAGCGCGCTGTTGAAGGCGGCTGAGGACAAGGTCGAGAAGATCAGGCTGAGCCGGGACGGCAAGCCGGTGGGGGTTGAGGGGCTGGATTGAGGGTCGAACGCGCCAGCATGCTGTTCCTGCAGAGAGTCAGGGTCCCCAAAAGTCCGTAACGAAAATAAATCTATCCACCTGTCAAAAACCCGATCCTACAATGCCCCCGCGTCAATCCCGGCGCGCACGAGGCAAGGCTGGCAGGCAGGATGGACTGGAACAGAGCAATCGAGCGGAACAGCGAGGCGCTCCTCAAGATTGTCGCCATGATGTTTGCGATGTTGACCATGGCCAGCCGCAGCGCCCTCTCTGTCGGCACCGGCAGCAGACCCCTCTCCGTCGGCTTCGCCGACACCTCACCCCGCAAGCGGGGTGAGGTTAAAAGGGCCGAGTTTGTACAAAGCGCCGCCGCTTTAACCTCGCCCCGCGAGCGGGGAGAGGTGTCACGGGCAACGCCCGTGACGGAGAGGGGACTGCGCGCCGACGCAACCGCCTTCATCTTCACCCTCCCGCGCCACCTCTACGCCGCCATCCTCCTCATCCTTCGCCCGGCAGAATCCGCCGTCCGCCGCCTCATCCTCATCGCCGCGCGCGGGCTCAGCCTGAAGCCGCGCGCACAGCGTCCGGTTCCCGTCGGCCTTGCCAGTTTCGGCGAGGCCAGCGCGTCAAAAATCCCGTCGTTCTGC
>JANPGC010000288.1:0-3469 GCA_031423755.1 Phyllobacteriaceae bacterium
GTAGGAGTCTGGGCCGTGTCTCAGTCCCAGTGTGGCTGATCATCCTCTCAGACCAGCTATGGATCGTCGCCTTGGTAGGCCTTTACCCCACCAACTAGCTAATCCAACGCGGGCCGATCTTTCAGCGATAAATCTTTCCCCTTGCGGGCGTATCCGGTATTAGCACAAGTTTCCCTGAGTTATTCCGAACTGAAAGGTACGTTCCCACGCGTTACTCACCCGTCTGCCACTCTCCTTGCGGAGCGTTCGACTTGCATGTGTTAAGCCTGCCGCCAGCGTTCGTTCTGAGCCAGGATCAAACTCTCATGTTTTGATATAAGAGATTGAATTGGCTATAATTTGGTCGCGCATTTGAATTGACGAGAACAATTTCACTTACCTTGCTTTCGCAATGCTTGCTAACTTGTCTCTAGTCAAAACGCGTCCGGCCAAGTGTCTCTGAACCCCTTGCGGGGCCTGCAGAAACCTGCCGTCCACGTTTCTCTTTCTTCTGTATGCAATTTTCAAAGAACAGACACTCACGCAAACGGAGTGTCGTGGGCTGGTTGGCTTTTGGCCTCATACCCGGTGAGTGTCGCTTACGCGGCTCTCTTTTGATTTCACAAGGGCGAATTTTTCTGCGCCAGCGGCGCGCCGCCCTCGTTCGATGTCCGGCTTATAGGGGGTGACCCCTTTGAGTGTCAACAAACAATTTTCATTTTTTTCGATTTTTTTGCCATTCGATAAAAATGAGCCGACCAACGGCATTTCGTGTCCATATATAGTGTCACGCGCGGCAGAACGCCATAAACCGGCCCCACTCGATCATTAGGCCGACATATGAACTGCGCTTGTTTGACTTAAGCACCCATTCGTTGGAAAACAAAACTACCGGCGTTTTTCGTCCGGTCTCATGGATTTCTCGGAAAACGCATGACTCACGCGAGTAAAATGATGGAGCGTCTCGGCAATGAGCCGCCCCTCGTTGCAGACGGGCGCAAGGGCCCGCCTGATCGCCGTGAAGTTTCCGCCCGCTGGCTCGCCGGCACCTTCCTGACAGGCTTTACCTCCATCATACTTATGGGCGTTGCGCTTTCCGCAGCGCTGGATGGCCGCCAACTGCTGGCAACACCTGCCGAGATCATGGCCGCTGACGAGATGGACGCCGCGTCAGACAACGCATCCGGCAAGGCCGGTCGTCTTGCGCCGACAGCGCTGGCCTTGAAGATTTCCGACAAGCGCGTCATGCAGATATCCACACTCCAGAAGAGCGGCGACCGCGACGTGGTGCGCACACTTCCCTTCGGCATTGCTGATATGGCGCTTGGCGCCGGTCACACCACAAAGCGTGACTATCCGGCCTTCAATCCAGTCACGATTTTTGAAGGGGCGAACGACGCCAATTCCGCCGGGCTTGAAACCGGCGAAATCTACGGCGCAATGGTTGAGAGCGAAGTCAGCCTCAAAACAACAGCTTTCCCGGCTTCCGGCGCGGTTTTCGAGCAATCCGCCAGTCTGACGCTTGAAGAGGTCGAGGAAGCGGTGCGGATTTCCGGCACCGCGCTCACAGAAGGCGACGTGCAGGTTGCTTCACTTCACTATCTGGACCCTCTGCGCTTCGGCAACGGTGACGGCGATTTCGCATTGGGCGCAAACCTTGGCGTCAAGATTGTGCAGGAAAACGTCACCGTCGCCGCGCGGGCGGCGGGCGACATCCCCGAGACAAGCTTTGCCGAGGAAATCATCCCGATCAGGTCGGATGCCTCGCCCAAATCGCTTTTCAAGGACGCCGGCTATGAGGGCGATGACGCCGATGGCATGGCCGATGCCATCACCACACTTCTCAGCGCCAGCAAGCTGAAGGGCGGTTGGGCACTGAGGATCGGCGTCGAATCATTGAAGGACGAACAGCGAATCGTCCGCACATCCGTCTATGATGGCAAGACTCACCTGTTCACCATCGCCATCGACGATCATGACCAGTATGTCCCGACCGAAGCGCCAGACAGCGGCGAGGCGGTTCTGGCCTCGCTCGGCGATTCGCCCCTGCCGGTGCGGGTGCGCGGCGATTTGCCGACGGTTTATGACGGCATTTACCGCGCCGCCTACGCCTATGATCTGACCCCCCGCATGGCCAAGCAGCTCATCAAGATGCTGGCATCGGACACCGACTTCCAGTCACGTCTCGGCCCGGCCGACAGGCTCCAGGTCTTCTATTCAATACCGGAAGGCGAAGACAAACCGGGCGAAACCTCGGATATTCTCTACGCCAACGCCGTCATCAACGGCAATGACCGCAAATTCTACCGTTTTCGCAGCGGCGACGAGAGCATCGACTATTTCGATGAAAAGGGCGTCAGCGCCCAGCAGTTCCTGCTTCGCAATCCTGCCCCCAACGGTCGCCTAACATCAGGCTTCGGCATGCGCCGCCATCCTATCCTCGGCTATTACAAGCTTCACGCCGGCACGGATTGGGCCGGGCCGACCGGAACGCCGATCCTCGCCTCCGGCAACGGCACCGTCGAAAAGGCCGGCTGGACCTCCGGCTACGGCTATCAAACCGTCATCCGCCACGCCAACGGCTACGAATCATCCTATTCGCACCAAAGCCGCATAGCCAAAGGCGTGGTCCCGGGCGCCAAGGTGCGCCAAGGCCAGGTCATCGGTGCCATCGGCTCCACCGGCCTGTCAACCGGCCCGCATCTCCACTACGAACTGATCGTCAACGGCGTCAAAGTCGACGCCATGCGCGTGCGCCTGCCCACCGGCAAGACCCTTAAGGGCGGCGAACTCACCGCCTTCAAAAAAGAACGCGACCGCATAGACGCGCTCATGGCCGCCCCGCAGGAGCCGCAGCGGGTGGCGAGCGTGGTGAATTGAGTGCGTTTCTTCCCTTCTCCCCGCTGTTTGCGGGGAGAAGGTGCCCCGATAGGGGCGGATGAGGGGCAGCGCCAAGGGCTGCCGTTTACGCAGCCTTCGCCACATTCCCGGCCACCCGGAACAACAGCCTGTCCGATCCAGCCGAGACATGGACATGCGATCCGTCGCGCACTTCCCCGCCAAGCACTTTCTCGGCAAGCGGGTCTTGCACTTCCTTCTGGATCACCCGCTTCAAAGGCCGCGCGCCATAGGCAGGGTCATACCCCTTGTCGGCCAGCCATTTCGTGGCAGACGCATCGAGATCAATCGTGATCTTGCGGTCCTCCAGCAACCTGGCGAGACGCTTGATCTGAATCTCGACAATCGCGCCCATCTCCGTGCGGTGCAGCCGGTGGAACAGGATGATCTCATCAACGCGGTTGACGAATTCCGGCCGGAACGCGGATTTCACCGCCCCCATCACCAGTTCCCGCACCGAATCAACATCGTCGTTTTCGCCAAGATTGACGAGAAACTCCGAGCCAAGGTTCGACGTCATGATGATCAGCGTGTTCCGGAAATCGACCGTCCGGCCTTGCCCGTCCGTCAATCGTCCGTCATCAAGCACCTG
>JANPGC010000289.1:0-5873 GCA_031423755.1 Phyllobacteriaceae bacterium
GGGGCTGATGGCCTTTCTGTTCGGGCTGTTTGCGTTTCGAAGCCGTGTGTCTGGTGTATATCTTTCCATCATCACGCAGGCGCTGACCTATGCTTTGCTGCTAGCCTTTTTCCGCAATGAATTCGGCTTTGGCGGCAACAATGGGCTGACAGACTTCAAGGACATTCTCGGCTTCAACATCCAGGCGCCTGGAACGCGCGCGGCGCTGTTTGTGGCGAGTGCGATTGCGCTGGTTGCGGGCATGCTGATTGCGAGCGCAATCACCTCGTCCAAGTACGGCAAGCTGATGGTGGCGGTGCGCGATGCGGAAAGCCGTACGCGGTTTCTCGGGTACCGGCCCGAGTATGTGAAGCTGTTTGCGTTCACTGTGTCAGCGATGATGGCGGGCGTGGCGGGTGCGCTTTATGTGCCGCAGGTGGGCATCATCAACCCGGGCGAATTTGCCCCGGCCAACTCGATTGAAGTGGTGATCTGGACGGCGGTCGGCGGGCGCGGCACGATTTTCGGGCCGGTGATCGGCGCGTTTCTGGTCAATGGCGGCAAGAGCTGGTTCACAGGTTTGCTGCCGGAATATTGGCTGTTTGCGCTCGGCGCGCTGTTCATTTTCGCCACGATCTTCCTGCCCAAGGGCGTAGCCGGGCTGTTCGCAAAGTTCAAGATCAAGAGGCCTGCGAAGGCCAAGCCCCTGCCCGCTTCTGTAGAACCGGCGGCGGCGGAGTAGACCGATGGCGCGCAAGGAAAGCCTGCTTTATCTCGACGATGTCTCCGTCGCCTTTGACGGGTTCAAGGCGATCAACGACCTGTCGTTCATCCTGCAAAAGGGCGAGATGCGGGCTATCATCGGGCCGAACGGCGCGGGCAAGACGACGATGATGGACATCATCACCGGCAAGACGCGGCCCGACAAGGGCGAGGTCTATTTCGACGGTGACCTCGATCTGACCAAGCATGACGAGGCCGAGATCGCGCAGAAGGGCATCGGCCGGAAATTCCAGAAGCCGACGGTGTTTGAAAGCCATACGGTCGAGGACAATCTGGTGCTCGCACTTGCGGGACCAAGAAACGTGTTTGCCGCGCTGTTCCACAAGGGCGGCAAGGCGCAAAGCGAACGCATCGACGAGATATTGACGACGGTGCGCCTCACCGCGCGGCGGCATGATCTGGCGGCGAACCTGAGCCACGGGCAGAAGCAGTGGTTGGAGATTGGCATGCTGCTGGCGCAGGAGCCGAAGCTGCTTTTGGTTGACGAGCCGGTGGCGGGCATGACGGATGCGGAGACTGAAGAGACGGCGCGGCTTTTGAAAGAGATCGCCAAGACACGCTCGGTCGTGGTGGTCGAGCATGACATGCATTTTGTCCGTTCGCTGGGCGTCAAGGTGACCTGCCTGCATGAAGGGTCTGTGCTGTCGGAAGGCAGCCTCGATTTTGTCAGCGCCGACCCGCGCGTCATTGAAGTTTATCTGGGGAGATAGCGATGTTGAAGGTCGACAAGGCTGTGCTCCACTATGGCGCGGCAGAGGCGCTGCGCGGGGTTTCGCTGGAGGCCAAGGAAGGGCAGATAACCTGCATTCTTGGACGCAACGGCGTTGGCAAGACGAGCCTCATCCGTTCGATTGCCGGGCATCACAAGCTCACATCCGGCAGCATTTCATTTGACGGCAAGTCGCTTGACGGCAAGCCGGCGCAGGACCGGGCGCGCGGCGGCATCGGGCTGGTGCCGCAAGGGCGCGAGGTGTTTCCGCTACTGACCGTTGGCGAAAATCTGGTGACCGGCTATGCTGCAGCCCCCAAGGGCGAGCGCAACATTCCGGACTATGTGTTTGACCTGTTTCCCATTCTCAAATCGATGCTGAACCGGCGCGGCGGCGACCTGTCCGGCGGGCAGCAGCAGCAGTTGGCGATTGGCCGGGCGCTGGTGATGCGCCCGAAACTGCTGGTTCTGGACGAGCCGACAGAGGGCATTCAGCCATCGATCATCAAGGATATAGGCCGGGCAATCCGCTACCTGCGCGACACGGCCGGGATCGCCGTGCTGCTGGTCGAACAATATCTCGACTTCTGCAGGGAGCTGGCCGATCAGGTGCACATCATGGACCGGGGGCAAGTGGTGCACTCAGGTCCGGCGTCGGACCTTGACCTGCCAGACGTGCGGCGGCATTTGACGGTTTAGAGCATCGGTCGTCAAAATGGAATCGTTTGGACTTGTCTTTCCGCGCCCCGGACTTCGTCGCGCGCCGCTCACGGTGCTCGCACCGCTTCACGTCACGCTCCTTGCCGGGACACGGAAATCCGGCGTCCAATCCGATCCCATTTTAACGCTCGACGCTCTAGCCAGCCAGCTCAAACCACCACGAAATCCGCAAATGTCAGCGCCGTTCCGTTTGTGACATCGGCGAACAGCGTCTGGCCACCAGCCGTCAAGCCATTGGTGTCGTAGAACAAGTCGCCTGTGGCGCGGTCATAAATGATGATATCATTGGCGTCTTGCGCGGCCAGTGACAGATCCTTGAACCAGGCGGACGCCAGGGTTCCCGTCATGGTCAGCAATGTGAAGACGGCATTCTCAAGCTGAACTGTGTCGGCCGAGATATTGAAATCCGTTATCGCGTCATGGTTTGTGACAGCGTTCAGCGCCGTGTTGAACAGGAACGTGTCCGCGCCATTCAGGCCGGTCAGAATGTCATTGCCGAGGCCGCCGTTCAAAAGGTTCGCGCCGCCGTTGCCGATCAACGTGTTGTTGAATGCGTTGCCGGTCAGGTTGATCGAAGAAAGGCCTGCATTGCTGCTGGTTGACAGCGTTTCGATCTCCTGACCGGCGGCCAGAACATAGCTGACAGACGCGTAGACACGGTCTGTCCCGCCGCTTGCCGCTTCAATGACTTTGTCCAGCGCGTTGTCGACCGAATAGGAGTCATTACCGGCAAGTCCGGTCATGGTGTCGATGCCGCCGCCGCCGTTCAAAACGTTTGCCCCGAGATTTCCAATGAGCGAATTGACAAATTCATTGCCGGTCAGGTTTATTGCGGCTCGACCTGAGTTGTTGCTGGTCGACAGAGTCTCAATTTCCTGCCCGGCGGCCAACGTGTAGCTGACAGAGGCATACACCCGGTCAACACCACCACCGACCGCTTCGGTGACCGCGTCGAGCGCATTGTCAACTGCATAGGCGTCATTGCCGCCCAGCCCGGCCATGGCGTCAATGCCGCCCCCGCCATTGAGGACATTTGCCGCCGCGTTGCCAGTCAGCCCATTTGCGAAGGCGTTGCCGGTCAGGTTGATGAGCGCTGTTCCAGTGTTGCTGTTGGTGGCCAGGACTTCGATTTCCTGACCGGCGGCGAGTGTATAGCTCACGGAAGTGAAAACCCGGTCTGCCCCGCCGCCTGCCAGTTCGATAACCACATCCTGACTGTTGTCGACGACATAGGTGTCGTTGCCGATGCCGCCGGCCATCTCGACAATATCGGCGCCGCCGCTGAGAAGATCATTGCCGTCTTCGCCAAAGAGATGATCTGCGCCTGCCGCACCCGCCACTGTGTCATCGCCAAAGCCGCCCCACACCCAATCATTTCCAGCGTCGCCGCCAAGCCCATCATTTCCGTTGAGCCCGTAAATATAATCAATCCCTGCGCCACCCAGAACATAGTCTGCGAAGTAGGACCCGAAAAGCGTGTCATCCTGCGCTCCGCTGAAGATATAGATGCCTTGGGCGGCGCCGCTGCCGTTGACCCAGTTTTCCTCATTTGCCGCCGTATATATGATCGTTGTTTGGGTGCCCGCGACAATGCGGATCAGCTTGTCGATGTAAAAGCCATCGTTCCAGTTTTCAAAAACTGTGGTCCGCAAATCGACAGCCAGGGCAGAGCCTGCGCGGATTTCCAGAAGCACGCTTTTCGAAAGCGTATCTGTCGAATTGCCGATGATGCGGTTTACCGATCCCGTGCCGGAGACCGGCGCACCTATTGTGCCGTACAAGGTGCCCGCCAATATCCCGGCATCAATCAGGTATTCGCCCTTGACGATGTCGAGGGTTTCAACACTGGACAACTGCATGCCCCTGATGTCTGTTTTCGTCCCGATGTCAAATTCCGTCACCGCCGACGCATCAAGCTGCAAAGTATCCGTTCCGGCGTCCCCGTTGAAATGGTCGGCGGGATTCAAATCGCCTTCAAGGATCAGGAACCGGTCGTTTCCCCCACCGCCGTTGAAGGTGTCCAGACCGCCGAAACCGAGGAATATGTCGGCAAAGCCGGTTCCGGTCACCGTTTCGGTTGCTGCTGTGCCCAGAAGGGCGACAAGATCCTGCGCCTCCCAGCCTGTAAGGTTAAGCCCGCTGAAATTACCGCCGCTGACATTGTTGATCGTCAACATGTCGCGCGCACCGTTCAACCCGACAAATGCCGTGAAACCGCCCGGTCCGAGCTGGGCAGATGTGATGACAACCTCTGTGCCGTTGGTCCAGACCTCCTCCAATCCGCTGATCAACAGATTGGAGATATCGACATTGCCGACCTGACCGATGTCGCCAGTCGCCGCCGCGCCAATGGCAAGAATGTGATCGGTGTCTGCGCCGCCGTCCACTGTTTCGCCAACGGCCCCATCGCCGTTGCGGTAGATGAAAGTGTCATTGCCCTGATCGCCGAAAAGGCTGTCGGCGCCGCCCGCCCCGTCCAGAATGTCCGCAGCACCGCCGCCGCGCATGAAATCGGCGGCACCTGCGCCGACCAAAGTGTCGCTGTTCTGGAAATAGTCGTCAAACAACTGTGTGGGCGTCGGTCCATTCGCAAGAATGTCTACGAAACGGAAGTCACCGGCAAACCGCGAAACGCTCAGCGGGAACGGTACGGCATTGTCGAATTGATAGCGGGCGATGACATCTGCGCTTCCTGGCAAAGACCATTCGATTTTTGTCACATCGACCTGAGCCAAACCGGTTGAATCGTATGTGCGGACACCGAATACTTCGGCCTGGATGGCCGTAACGCCTGGAACACCGGTTACCGGCACTTCGACAACGGCGTTGCCAGCTGCTGAAAAGCCGATGATTGCGCCGGACCAAATGGAGACGGAACCAAACCAAGTGCCGGCAAAGCCCGGGCGGGCGGGTCCAAGCAGGAAAGCAAGACCGGGATTGTCTGTCAGGGTTTCATGTGAGGACACGTCTATTCTCCGATGGCAAATTCAATGGGGCTATTTGCACCATGGAATCACGGAAAGATTTTCGCATCACCCTTTTTTGGTATGCTTGCAAATACTTGAACTTGATCCGGCCGTGCGGGGGCATGCCGCAGATATGCGAGCCGAACAATTTTGGCGGCTTCAGGCTCGGCAAATCAAATCCCGAATGTGCAGTCCCGCCTCAGATCACCACGAAATCCGCGAACGTCAGCACTGTCCCGTTTGTGACATCGGCAAACAGCGTCTGACCGCCTGCGGTCAATCCGTTGGTGTCATAGAACAGGTCGCCGGTGGCGCGGTTGTAGACGATTATGTCATTGGCATCCTGCGCGGCGAGCGACAGGTCCTTGAACAGGCCCGCGGCCAGCGTGCCGGTCGCGGTCAGAGCTGTGAAGATCGCGTTCTCCAGTTGGATCGTGTCGGCGGCGACGTTGAAGTCGGTGATCGTGTCATGGTTGGTTGCCGAATTCAGCGCCGTGTTGAACACGAACGTGTCCGCGCCGTTGAGCCCCGTCAGCGTGTCGTTGCCGAGGCCGCCGAGCAGAAGGTTTGCCCCCGCATTGCCGATCAGCGTGTTGGCGAAATTGTTGCCCGTCAGCCGGATGGCGGCGGTTCCGGCATTGCTGCTGGTCGAAAGCGTCTCGATTTCCTGGCCAACGGCGAGCGTGTAGTTGACGCTGGCGTAGACCCGGTCAATG
>JANPGC010000290.1:0-18251 GCA_031423755.1 Phyllobacteriaceae bacterium
TCGATTGCCGAAAATCTCTGGACCAACATCAACAGGAAGAATTTGGTCGAAAACATTTTGCCGACCAGACCCCGTGCCGACCTCATCCTGACCAAGGGCCCGGACCATCTGGTCAAGGAAGTTTCGCTCAGAAAACTGTAGTTCACGGTATTTTTGCGAAGTCTCAATATTTAGCCCGGAAAGAAGCTCGTCGGAATCGAATTGGGATTCCTAGGCTATTGGAAATATAATTCAAACTGGCCACTGGATTGGAGGCCAGCAACGATGACCAAGCCTTATCCGACGGAGCTTCGTAAGTGTGCGGTTCGTTTTGTGAAAGCAGGAGAGAGTCGCCATGCGGTTGCCGCGCGGCTTGGGATCAGCCCGTCTTGGGTGATCAAGCGGCTGGATCTGTTTGATAGACCCGGCGGCGTGGATCCGGGCAAGATGGGCGGGCATGTGCCCCGCAAGGTATCGGGTAAATATCGGGACTGGGTTTTTGCGCAGATTGCGGCAGGGGATGTGACGCTTCAGGGCCTTGCCGATGGCTTGGCGGCGCAGGGTCCGAGAGTGGACTACCGCACCATGTGGAACTTCGTTCACCGCGAGGGCAAGAGCTTTAGAAAAAACTGTTCATGGAACTGAGCAGACGCGGCCGGATGTCGCGCGGCGCAGATATTGGTGGCACAAGTATCAGGGCATGATCGATCCCTCGCGGCTCGTCTTTATTGACGAAACTTGGACCAAGACCAACATGGCACCACTGCATGGCTGGGGAGAGAAGGGCGAGCGCCTGCAGGCATTTGTGCCGCATGGACATTGGAAAACCAGGACATTCCTTGCTGCGCTGCGCAATGATGGCATCACGGCACCTTGCGTCTTTGACGGTCCGATCAACGGCGCAAGCTTCCTCAGCTACGTTGAGCAATTCCTGCTGCCGACCCTCAAGCCAGGTGACATTGTGGTTCCGCACATTGAAGGCGGAAAAGCAAATGATCCAGTGAATCATTTGCCCGCCGGAACGGAAGCCACAAGAGCGAGGCGGCCAGGCAAGCGGTCAAGTCTGTCGGCGCAACGCTCCTGTTCCTGCCAGCATACAGCCCGGACCTCAATGCCATCGAACAGGTCTTTGCAAAGCTGAAGCACCTCTTGCGCAACGCAAAAGAGCGCACGGTCGAAGCCACAAGGAAGCGCATCGGCGTTCTGCTCGCAAACTTCACATCAGCCGAATTCAACGGATTTTACGACCGGTTTCTTGCAGGAGTTTGAACACTCCATATCGCTTGTCATGAAAACCCGGTAGCTTACCTTCTACGGGGATGTGCAGATTTCCCATTGCCGCCATTGAAGCCATCGCGTGCGTCAGATCGGCAAAATGCCGTGCCGCGACAGCTCCCAGCATTGCAGAGCCGAGCAATACGGGCTCATCGGTTTTAGGTGATGCGACTTTGACGTTGGTCGTGTCTGCGATCAGCTGGCGAACCAAGGGATGCTGCCCTGCGCCACCGCTTATAACAATTGTATCAACTTCAACGCCCGCTTCCCGCTGCACTTCGATAATCTGACGCAGGCCATAGCCGAGGCTGCAGATGCCGGCGACATAGTGTCTGATCAATCCTGCGACAGATACGTCCATATCGAGGCCGGCGACCAATGCGCGGGCGTCTGGATCAGCGAATGGCGCGCGGTTTCCCAAAAACTCCGGCACCACATGCAAGCCATCGGCGAGTTCGGCTGCTTGGGAAGCGTCTTTTGCCAATGCAAGTGCGGCGTCGGCAAGCCACGCTGTCAGGCTCTTGCCTGATTCCTTCGCAATAAGGCGCGCTTCAGGCGTGGCGGGATGCATGGAAATGAGATGGTCTATTGCAGCACCCGCAGCTGACTGGCCAGCTTCGTTCAGCCAAAGGCCAGGGACCATCGCGGAAAAATAGGGGCCCCATACGCCTGGCACAAATGCCGGTTCGACCGTCGATACCATGGTGCATGCGGACGTCCCGAAGACATAAGCAAGGCGCGAGGTTACAGTTCCGTTGTCGCCGTTGCTTGCAGCGCCGACCGTGCCGAGGCCGCCGGCATGGGCATCAATAAGACCAGCCGCGACCGGAGTTCCGGCGATCAGTCCCATGTCTTGCGCGGCCCCTGATGTAAGGCCGGAGGCCAGAGCTGTTCCGGCATCCACAACAGTGGTTCCAATACGAGCAAAGGCTTCGTCGGCCAGTTCATCCAGTCCGATCTGGCGAAAATAGCTATCGTCCCAGCGCCGTTCATGGCCAAGGTATGTCCATTTGCAGGTGACTGTGCAGATAGATCTGTCCGTGCTGCCCGTCGAGCGCCATGTCAGATAGTCTGTCAGGTCGAAAAAGTGCGCCGATTTGGCGAAAATCTCGGGCCGGTTCTCTTTAAGCCACAGCAACTTGGGCGTCTCCATCTCCGGCGAGATGCGGTTGCCTACATAGCGCAGCACAGCGTGGCCCATGGCATTGATGCGCTTTGCCTGATCGTTTGCGCGATGGTCCATCCAGACGATGATATTTCGCTCAGGCAGCAAAGGATCGCCTACCGGAAGCGGTTCGCCGTCGCCTCCTATGACAACAAGCGAACAGGTCGCGTCAAAGCCGATCCCTGCAACAGCGGCTGGCGGCACACTTGCCTCAGCCAGCATCTTCCGTATACTGGTGCAGATAGCCTGCCAAATTTCGTTGCCGGATTGCTCAACAAAATCAGCTTCGCCGCGATAGATCGTAATGTCTGTTTTGGCACTGGCGAGAAGCGTTCCCGCCATATCAAACAGTCCTGCACGAGCGCTGCCGGTGCCGACATCTATTCCGATGAAAAGGTTTGGCTGTGTCATCGCATACCAGCCTAAAGGTCCACGCTCATCGGCAGTATGACCAGATCGCGGATCACCACATTGCGTGGGCGCGTCAGCATGAACATTACGGAATCAGCGACTTCCACCGGCTCCATCAGGCTGCCGTTTGCGAGCGCCTCGTCCATCTTGGCTTTCGGCCAATCGGCGAGAAGCGCTGTCACCACCGGCCCAGGCAGCACCGCGCCGATGCGTATGCCATGCTTGGCGATCTGGCGGCGGACGGTGTGGACGAAGGCCTGCACGGCATGTTTGGAAGCGGTGTAAATCGGCTCCCAAACCACCGGCACAACACCTGCGATGGAGCTGGTGACAATAATATCGCCGGTCCTACGCTCGACCATGTGCGGCAGCACGGCGTGGATCGTGCGGAAGACGGCGTTGACGTTCAGATTCAACATCCTGTCCCAAGCATCTGGATTGCCATCAACAATTTCTCCGCCAATGTAAGATCCAGCGTTGGCGTGGAAAATGTCGAGCTGCCCTGTCTTCTCCAGTACCTGCGGCATCATCGTTGCGACGCTCGCGGCGTTCGACAGGTCCACAACCACGGGGATTGCCTCCGGTCCAAGTTCGGCGCAGATTTCCTTGAGCCTGTCCTCCGCCCGATCCACCAGCACAACTCGCGCACCGGCAGTCAGCATGGACTTGGCGCATTCAAGGCCGATGCCTGAAGCCGCTCCGGTGATGGCAGCAACCTTGCCGTCAAGTTTCTGTGTCATGGTCTGTCCCCTTTTCTTCGCTTATGCACGGCCATGGGAGACACGTGAGCGCCGCGCCAGGGAGTCGATGATGACTGCAACTGCCAAGACGCCACCGGTGATCATGTAGCGGAGCGACGAGGACAGATCGAGCAGCGTCAATCCGTTGGAAATTGACTGGATGACGATGATACCGAGCAATGCCGCGTAGGCGCTTCCTCGACCGCCGAACAGGCTCGTTCCGCCGATGACTGCTGCCGCAATTGCATTCAGATTGACATCACCGGTACCGGCTTGCTGGCTGGAGGAGGCCAGACGAGCGGCAGCAAGAACACCGCCCAATGCTGCAAAGGAAGAGCAGAGGACAAATGCGCTGAGATAGACTTTGCGGACATTGATTCCTGAGCGGCGCGCAGCTTCGCGGTTGCCGCCGACAGCCGTCATTGACCGGCCCCACTGGGTGCGCGTCAAAGCGTAGTTCATCATAACAACAAGGCCGACGAACAGGGCGAACATCCACGGGATACCTCGATCAAGGTTGAGGTAAAAGACGATCAGTTCCAATACGACGGTGATGCCTGCGGCCCAGATCAGGAGGTTTGTGCTGGATTGGGTTGAAAGGTTAGCCTCCCGGCG
Organism: Phyllobacteriaceae bacterium; assembly: GCA_031423755.1. Taxonomy (GTDB): domain Bacteria; phylum Pseudomonadota; class Alphaproteobacteria; order Rhizobiales; family Rhizobiaceae; genus JANMEX01. The sequence continues at coordinate 4,186 of JANPGC010000290.1, forward strand.
GCGCTCTGCCGAGCGGAAGCCAACGACAAGCATCACAATGCCGGGCAACAGCGCCACAGCGTGTGACAGCCAGTCTGGCATGACCAAAGTTTGGCCGAAATTCACCAGCGACGACCCATAGGGCAGATTGATGGAGCCAGTGCGGCCGAGAGTAAACAGTTGCAGGCCGAGCAGCGCGAGAAGTCCTGACAGGGTGGAGACGAAACTTGGCATTCCGAGCCGGTTGAACAGCGTGGCGTAAATCGTGCCTATCACCGCACCGCAGAAGAGTGCTGCAAGGATTGCCGTTGCGACGGGCCAGCCATTGTTGACCCAGAGGACGCCGAGTAACGCGGAGGCAAAGCCGCTGGTCGAGCCGACAGACAGATCAATCTCGCCGACCATCAAGACGCAGACGATGCCGAGTGAAATGATGCCGACGGTTGAGCAGTCGAACAGAAGATTGACGAGGTTTGTCGGCGACAGGAAAATCGGGTTGAGCGTTGAAAACACACCCCAAATCAGAATGAGGCCAATCACGACCGGCAGTGAGCCAAGATCGCCGGAGCGAACGCGGTCAACAAATGCCTGAATCGTTCCGGCGAGGCCTTCGGCGTGTTTGACGCGGACGTCACTGCGGTCGAGCAGCGGCTTGCCGGCGGGCTGCTTTGAAGTGTTGCTCATGGGTGTTCCCCTTGCGAGATTTCTTGCTGGGCTCTGCGGCCTGCGCGTCGCGAGACGGCATTGTTGGCAGCGCCGGTGATGGCGCCAACAAGTTCCTGATTGGAAGCGTCGGGGCTGAACACACCATTGTTTTTGCCGAGCCGCAGCACGACAATCCGGTCCGCGACTGCACGGACATCTTCCATATTGTGGCTGATCATCAGGACGCCGAGGCCCTTGTCACGGACCCGCTCAATGAGGTCGAGCACTTCAGCGGTTTGGGCGACACCGAGCGCGGCGGTCGGCTCATCAAGCAGGATCAGTTTGGGCTCCGAAAGCAGCGAACGGGCGATGGCGACCGTCTGACGCTGGCCGCCGGAAAGCGAGGCCACGACTTCGCGCACGCTTGGAATGCGGGCCGAAAGTTCGTTGAGAAGTGTCCAGGCCCGTGTTTCCATCGCCACCTCATCAAGGCGCAGCGGGCTGAGTTCACGACCCAGAAAGATGTTGGCGACGACGTCGAGATTTTCGCACAGCGCCAGATCCTGAAACACTGTCGCGATGCCAAGATTCAGCGCGGCGCTGGGATCGGTGACTGTGACCGGCTTGCCACGAAACTCCATGGTGCCGGACGATGGCGCATGAACACCGGCCAGCACTTTCACAAGCGTCGATTTGCCCGCGCCATTGTCGCCGACGAGGGCGACCACTTCACCGGCATGGACATCAAGGTCGATGTCGGTGAGCGCGGACACTGCGCCGAAATTCTTGGAGATGCCGCGCAATCGCAGCACGATTTCTCGTGTGGATTTCGGCTGGGTTGACGCATCGGACATGGACGATCTGCCTCTTCTGGATGGGCATGCGGGGCATTGCAGATAATATGCCCGGTCGCCGCAACAGCGACCGGGAGATAAAGTGCTTACTTGATGCCGAGCTTTTCGCAGGCGGCTGCATAGTCGCCGGTGCAGATGTCAGCGGCTTTGGCGATGCCCTTGTCGAATATCTCCGCCTTGATGTTTTCGGCGGTGATGACAGCTGGCACAAACAACTGTGACGGGGTGTCATACAAGGTTGTTTCGGCCTTTGGCGCTTCGCCCTTGAGCAGTGCAACAGCAACGTTCGCAGCGGCAGCGGCGACGATCTCGCTGGGCTTGGAGATTGTGTTGTACTGGTCACCCGAAATGATGAGCTGCAGTGCGGCTGTGGTCGCGTCGTTGCCCGTGACCGGCGGGACCGGGTTCATGCCGGCTGCCTTGAACGCCGCAATCGCACCGCCGCCGGTGCCGTCATTGGCAGCAACAACGCCGATGATCTTGGCACCGAAGCGGGTGACTTGACCGGATGCCCATTCTTGCGCCTTTGGAGGTGCCCAGTCCGGCGTGTCAAATTCTGCCAGGATTGGATAGCCGGATGCATCAAGACCTTCGTGTATGCCCTTCTTGATGAGGCCGGCGGCTGCATCGGTTGGAGAACCGTTGATCTGCAGAACGCCGGTGTCGTCGCCTGCAGCAACGCCTGATGCCTTCAGGTGGGCAACAAGCGAATCAGCGATTGCCTTGCCGATGCCCTGATTGTCGAAGGATACATAGAAGTCGGCCTTGCCGGTCGGGATCGGGCGGTCATAGGCGATGACCTTGACGCCCTGGCCTTGGGCCATGGCGACGAGCGATGCGGCCGCGGTGGAATCAACCGGATCAAGGACGATCACTTTGGCGCCCTGTGTGATGGCGGCGTTGAACTGCTGCTGCTGTTTGGCGACATCGGCGTCAGCGTTCTGGTAGATCACCTTGCAATCGGCGCAGAGCTTGGCCATTTCTGCGATGAACCCGGGAGAGTCATGCTCTTCGTATCGGGTTGAGCCTTGGTCCGGCATGAGGAATGCGACGGTTTCGCCGGCTGCGCTGGCCGACAGTGAGGAACCTGTGAGCAACGAAACGGCGAGCGCCGCTCCAATGGTCAGTTTGCGTGAATTTAGTGTCATTTTGTCTTCTCCCGTTGAATAATTACCTGTCCGCAATGAAGCGCGCGAAGGCGTCTCATCCCGATTGGCTTCCTGGCTTGGCGCTGGTAAGAAAACGAACGGCTTGTGTGGTTTTGCTGCGGGGGCCGCAGATATTATTGCCGCTCTAACGGCATTGATATCGACACCAATGGTCGCAAAGACCTCATTCGCCATGCGTCGTTCTCGAACAAGCATGGTAGTTTTGAAGATGTGATCGTCTCTTGCGGGGCGCCTTGTGCGCTCCGCTTGTCTTCCGGTGCGGTTTTTACTCCTCCTCTTTTGCCGTTGCCAACGCGATGGCATTGAATTTTTGGGTCAGTGGATTTTTGTCTCTTTCCCTGATTTTTCCGTATCGGCGTTGTCCGGATTGATAAACTCGCGCGCCTTGGCAACTTTGCCCTTTGGCGGCGACAAACTCTTGACGGAGTCGCGCACCACAAGACTTGCGCTCAGAACCGTCGGCAAGATCGACTCATCACCGCCCCCATCCATCCGCAAGCGCAGCCGCTTCCAGGCCGCGGTGGCGATTTCATCCACTGGCTGACGTATCGCGGTCAGGCCGGTCTTGCGTGCTGCCATCCACGCATAATCGTCAAAGGCAACAATGGAGGTTCGCGATGGAATATCGACATGATGTTCGGCAAGTGCGGACAGAACGCTGAGTGTTGTGACGTTGGTAAAGGCAATGACGGCTCCGGGAATCGGGTTTCGCTCGAGCCAACCGGCGAAAATCTTCTTGCCGCCCTCAACGTCCGAACCGAGTTCAATCGCTTTAGGTGGTTGACCAATGTAGCTCTTGATGATGCGCGCTGCCCCATCCGCGCGTTCACCGATTGGCGGGAAGCTGAGATGCGAGGCTGCGAGTACGATGTCCTTGTGGCCCATTTCCAGAAGATGGCGGGCGGCGATTTCGCCCGCATCCAGGTTGTCGATGGTGACGGTGTCGGCAATTGCGCTCTTGGTGGCAACGCGGTCAACGAGCACCATTGGCAGCCTGTCTTTGACGGCGATGAGTTCGGCAGGAATGACATCCGAACATGGAACCACAATCAACCCGGCGGGCCGCCAGGACAGAAGCGCATTCAACCGCGAGGATTCGACCGAGCGTTCGTTGCGGGAGCTGGCAACGATAACGTCGTAACCCTCCTCAAACGCCTTGTTCTCAAGGCTTGAGACGATGGTGGCGAAGAAATTGTCTGTGAGGTCCGGCACGAGGACGGCGATGATGCGGGTGCGGCCGGAGCGGAGATGCGAGGCCGCGCGGTCTACTTGATAGCCGAGCGTCTCGGCGGCGTTTTGGACGCTCTTGCGCAGATCCTCGTTAACCGGCTTGCGGCCACTGAAAACATTGGAAACGGTCGCGGTTGATACGCCCGCGAGAGCCGCAACTTCCTTGATCGAAGGCTTTCTGCTGCTCATTCTCCAGCGCCTCCCCGCGCTGTTAAACGATTTACTGTTAAACGTTTAACACAGGCTCTAAGCCCAGTGCAAGTGGCAGAAGAACTATTTTGAAGAAGGTAGAGCTACGGCGTGTCCAGACAAAATGCCGGGACCAAATACCTAATACAGCCTATTTCACGAGAATTTCGGTCTGTAGGTATCGAAAGCAATAAGATTGTGCAGTCTTCCGGCATATGGCAAACATATGCCGCCCATAGGCGGGCGGACATTGGATTGCTGCGCGCTTGCGTGGCACCGCACCAAAATCGCTTTCATCACACTGTTTGAGGAAGTCCTGCGTTGACTATCCTCGTCTTCACTGCTGGCACAAGAACTGCAGCCATAAGTTTTTTCGTATAACTGTTTTGTGGATTTTCAAAAACCGCGCGCCTCGTGCCGATCTCCACGATTTGCCCACTCTGCATCACCGCGACATGGTGAGACATGCGCTCGATGACCGCCATGTCGTGGCTGATGAACAGATAGGACAGACCCAACGTCTCCTGCAATTCGAGCATAAGGTCGAGCACCTTGGCACGCACAGAGACATCTAGCGCCGCGACGCTTTCATCTGCAACGATCAGCTTGGGGCCAAGTGCGAGCGCGCGGGCAATACAGATGCGCTGGCGCTGGCCGCCGGAAAACTCGTGCGGGTAGCGTGTTGCCGCTTCCGCCGGCATCCCGACGCGCCGCAAAAGATCGGCCACGCGATCCTTTTGCTCGCTGGCATTTGCAAGACCGTGTATCGCCAGCGGCTCTGCAATTGCTGCACCAACGGCCATCCGCGGATCGAGCGAGGCATAAGGATCCTGAAAAATCATCTGGGCAGATCGGCGCACCGACCGCATCTGGCGATGCGAAAGACCGGCAATATTCAAACCATCAATCTTGACACTTCCCGAGAACGGCACCAGCCCTAGCACGGCTTTGCCGGTGGTGGATTTGCCCGATCCGCTTTCTCCAACCAGACCGAGGGTCTGACCGGGAAGAATGGAAAATGAAAGGTCCTTGACGGTCGCAGCCACTTCCCTTGATTTGCCAAACCAGCTCATGCTGCGCCCATAGGCGACCGAAAGACCCGAGACTTCCAAAATCGGTGTCCGAACATCTGGCGCAGGCAAAGCGGCTGTGGCGCTGATGCGCGGCGGCGCGTCTTGGCCTGCGCGCGATCCCAGGCGAAGCACTGAGCCGAGCAGTTCTAGAGTGTATGGCTGCTGCGGGTAATTGAAAACGGCGTCCGCGGTCCCCTGCTCCACCAGTCTTCCATGCTGCATAACCAGCACGCGGTCCGCCATTTCGGCGACGACGCCCATATCATGAGTGATGAGTATGATTGATGTGCCGAATTCCGACTTCAACTCCCGCATCAGCTTGAGAATCTGCGCTTGCACCGTGACGTCAAGCGCGGTGGTCGGCTCATCGGCAATCATGACTTTCGGCTGGCAAGACAGTGCCATGGCGATCATGACGCGCTGGCGCATGCCGCCTGAAAGCTCATGCGGATATTGCGTCAAGCGGCGCGCCGGTTCACTCATATGCACCGCGTCGAGCATACGTCTTGCGACGGCCTCAGGTGCATCGCCGCCAGCGGCATGATGCTCTCGGATGACTTCGGTCATTTGGGCGCCGATGGTCATCACCGGATTAAGCGATGTCATAGGCTCCTGAAAAATCATCGCAATTTCGCCACCCCGGATCTGGCGCATCTCGCTGTTGGAGAGCGTTACCAGATTGCGCGTGCCCAGTTGGATGATGCCGGACGAAACTTGCAGTGAGGCTTTTGGCAGCAAACCCATAATGGCCAGTGACGTCACGGATTTTCCCGATCCGGATTCGCCAGCAATACAAAGAGTTTCCCCCGGCATCAGGTCAAAGCTGACGCTGTCAATCACCCGCCGTCGGCCTTCCGGCGTGCGGGCGTCGATGTTGAGGTTAGCAACCGAAAGGACCGGCTTGATGGCAGCTTGCATGTTCACGCCAAGACAATCCTCGGGAAGTAGAAGGAGACGACCCAGTTCGGCATATCCACAATTTCACTGATACGAAGATCCCCACAAACCGAACAAAGCATGTAGGCGTCAACCGGATTGTAGCCATGCTCGGCACTCAGGAGATCCACCATGCGCATCACAGCCTCACGCGCGCCGGTCATCAGGTCTGGACCGATGCCGGTGGTCACTTCGTAGCCCATGCCATCGAGGTGTCGCGTGACCGGCTCAGTCGTGGTAAAGCGCGGCGACTGAAGGTTTGCGCCCTTGATCAGCTCAAGCGTGGCTTCGACATTCATCTGGCTTTCGATCGCCGTGCCGCAGACCTCCCCGTCGCCCTGGGCAGCGTGTGTATCGCCGATGGAAAACAGCGCGCCATCCACCTCCACGGGCAGGTAAAGCGTCACACCGGCGGTCAGGTCACGAATGTCGAGATTGCCGCCAACGCGACGCGGCGGGACGACCGAATGCAGACCGGGTTCGGCCGGGGCCAGGCCGATGGTTCCGGCAAACGGTTTCAGCGGCACTTTTCCCCCTGGACCGTAAAGCGCAGGTGTCATGCCGATGGCGTCATAGGTCCAGACATGCAGCGCGGGGTCCTTGAACTGATCTGCAAGCAATCCGAAGCCCGGAATATTGGCAGTCCAGCCGGAGCCGGAAGGAATGAACTTGCGCAAGGTGACCTTCAGCGCATCGCCCGGCTTGGCACCTTCAACGAAGACTGGCCCGGAAACCGGGTTGATCCTGGAAAAATCCAGATCCATCAGCGTATCAAGCGTGGCGTCCGCGCCAAGCTGACCGGCAGATGAGTCCGAACATTCAAAATGGATAGTCTCGCCGGATTTGGCGACAATTGCAGGTTCAAAATCGCGGTTCCAGCCGAAATGGTGCTGGGCGCGATGAATGGTGTGGGTGCAGGCAACGCACATGATTTTCCTCCTGATTGGATGTTCTCCGCCGTTTTCGGCGGAGAACTTTTCAAAGGCTTGCCGTTACTTCACGAAGATCGCGTCGTAATTGATAACGCGGGTCGGATCGATGTAGATGTTGTCAGCGCCGCCCATGCGGGCGGACTTGGCGACCACGCGGCGCTCGTTCGTCACCGGAATCCAAGGCGCATCGGCCATGATATCAGTGAAGATTTTGCCCCAGGCAGCAGTGCGTTCAGCCGACTTTGCAGGATCGGACATGGAGTCAGCGGCAACCGCGCGCTTGTCCATTTCCGGGTTGCAATACCATGACCAGTTTCAGCCGCCCTGCACCGCGCCTGCGCAGCCGAGAATCGGACCATAGAAGTTGGAAGCATCCGGGAAGTCTGCAATCCAGGCCATGCCACCAGACCAGATCATCGGCGCTTCGCCTTCGGTTCCGCCAGCGGCGATGACGTTGGACTGGGCAAGCGAGCGGACTTCAGCCTTGACGCCGATGGCTGCCAGATCCTGCTGGATCGCTTGCGCCACACGCGGCTGCGGGTCGGTGTTGGTGGAATAGAGCACTGTCTCGAAGCCATCTGGGAAGCCTGCCTCGGCGAGCAGCACCTTTGCCTTTTCCACATCGTAGGGATAGCCGGTATAAGACTCGTCGTAACCCGGCATCAGCGGCGGCAAAGGCTGGTTGGCGGCCAGAGCGCGGCCATTCAGCAAGCGCGTGATGCGCTCCTTGTTGACCGCCATGTTGACCGCCTGACGCACTTTCACATTGTCAAACGGCTTCACTTTTACATTGAGCGTGACATAGCCGGTGTGCAGCTGATCGCCGTCCACCAGAATGTTTGCGCCCTCCGGCGAGTTCTTCACTTCGAGGAACTTGGCCGGCGGCACGCCATCGCCGGCGACATCAACCTCACCCTTTTGCAGACGCAGCAGCGCGACCATCGGGTCCTGGCCGATTTCAACCGTGAACTTGTCGATATGCGGCACGTTCGGCATGAAATAATCCGGATTGCGCTCGAACACCATGCTCTGGCCGATCGTCCAGTCCTTCAGCATGAACGCGCCGGAACCGAGCGGCTTCTTGCCAAAGTCCGCGCCTGCCGCTTCAACGGCTTCTTGCGGAACAACGGAAGCAAAGTTGACTGCCAGAACATGCAGGAAAGTTGCGTCCGGACGCGACAGCTTGAAGATGACCGTGTAATCGTCCGGCGTCTCGATGCCGGAAAGCATATCGGCCTTGCCGCCAGATACATCCTCGTAGCCGACGATCGAGCCGAAGAAACCAGCGCCCGGTCCTTGCGTTTTCGGATTGACCGCACGCGAAATCGAATAGGCAACATCCTTGGCAACAAGTTCGCGGCCATTGGTGAACTTGACGCCGTGGCGAAGTTTGAATGTGTAGGTCTGCCCGTCTGGCGAGATTTCAAAGCTTTCTGCAAGAGATGGGATGAGGTCAGGCGTGCCGGGCGTGTAGTCCATCAGGCGCGAGTACAGGCTTTTGATCATCGACCAATTGGTCCAGTCATAACCGATGGCCGGATCCAAGGTAGCAATGTCGTCCTTGTAGGTAATGACGATGTCGCCGCCTTGCTTGGGTGCGTCCTCAGCCCAGACAGGCGTTGGAAGCACGGCAAGAGCCATGGCGACGGTCGAATATTTCAGCCAGTTCTTGAACATGTAGTACCCCTTTTATGGTCTGTGTTCATTTTAGCTTGCACGGATTCGCGGATCGATCAGCGGCGCTGTTAGATCTGCGATGAGATTGCCAACGACGATGGCAAATGCGGAGACGAGCGTGACGCCCATGATGATTGGAATGTCGACCTGCTGGATGGCCTGCCAGGCAAGCTGGCCGATGCCCGGCCAGCCATACACCGCCTCCACGACCACTACGCCGCCCATGAACTGGCCGATATCGATGCCGATCATGGCGATGATGGGAAGGAGCGCGTTTGGCAATGCATGGCGCAGTATGATGCGGGCAGATGACAGGCCTTTGGCGCGGGCGGTGCGCACATAGTCCTGATTGAGAACATCCACCATGGCGGAGCGTGCCATGCGGGCATACCAGCCGGCACCCAGTATACCGAGCGTCGTGGCCGGCAAAATGACATGGGCGAAAGTGCCGTAGCCGCTCATCGGGAACCAGCCAAGCGTGATGGCGAAAACGTAGAGCAGCAGCAGCGCGACAAGGAATTGCGGTGCGGAGACGCCGACAAACGAGGTCATCATCACCAGATTGTCGATGAAGCTGCCACGCTTCACGGCAGCGGTGATGCCAAGGATCAGGCCAAGCACCACCTCAATGAAAATGCCCGCAGCCATCAGCACCAAAGTTGCCGGGAGTCTCGACCATAACAACGTCGCCACTTCCGTTTTTTGCGCATAGGAGCGACCGAAATTTCCCTGAACCAGTCCGCTCACATAGTGCCAGAACTGTACAATCAAGGATTGGTCAAGACCAAGTTCGTGGCGAATGTTGGCTACGGTTTGCGCAGTCGCACTGCGCCCGGCGATCATGCGAGCCGGATCGGCGGGCATGGCGTAAAGCAGGACAAAGGTGATGGCCGCAACACCGAACAAAATAAGCGAAGCCTGCGCGAGACGGCGGATCAGAACCAAAGTCATTTCAGCCCCTGCCCCGTTGTGTCGGATCGAGGATGTCGCGCAAAGCGTCGCCAACAAGATTGAAGGACAGCGCTGTCAACAGGATCACCGCGCCCGGAATGAAAACCAGCCACGGCGCCGACTGGAAATAGCTCTGGCTTTCAAAAATGATGTTGCCCCACGACGGCTGCGGCGGCTGCACGCCGATGCCGAGGAACGACAGGGTGGCTTCAAGAAGCACAGTGGTTGCAATGCCAAGCGTGCCCCAGACAATCGCTGTTGGGATGAGGTGCGGCAGGATATGCTTGAACAGAATGCGGCCATGCCCCGCACCGAGCGACCGCTCGGCCAGAATGAAGTCGCGTTCCACAAGGCCGCGCGTTTCGGTGTAGACAATACGCGCAACTTGAACCCAATTGACCAGCGCAATGACCATGGCAACAATCCACAGGCTTGGCCGCAGCAGCGCTGCCAGAACAATAGCGAGCAACAGCGCCGGAAAGGCCATCATCAGATCCGTAAACCGCATCAGCATGTTGCCAACCCAGCCGCGCAGGTAACCGGCAAGAATTCCCACCGCTAGTCCGATCGTTACGGCAATGCCGTTGGCCACCAGCCCGATGATGAGCGACGTGCGCGCACCGAACAGCAAACGGGAAAAAAGATCACGGCCAAGCGTGTCCGTACCAAGCGGGAACTGCGCGCTGGGCGGCAGCGGCGCGCCTTCGAGAGTCAGCCCGTCAAACATTTGTTCATCAGGGCTGTAGGGCGCAAGCAGCGGTGCAAAGACCGCCATCAGCACGACGAGCGCGACAATCACCAACCCCAAAAGCGCGGCAGGCCTGTGCAGGATCGCTTTCAACGCGCCCATCAACCAACCTCCGGCAGCGATTCAGTTCCAGCCAGGAACGAGGCGGCAATCGCTTCCATCGGCAGGCGGCGACGCATTGCGTTGCTGCGCAGGACCGCATAGGCGTCCTCTTCCGAAAGGTTTCTGGAAGCCATCAAAGCCTTCACCGCGGCATGAACAAGCGGTCGCATGCGGATACGCTCTTCGTAATGATCCAAGCGCTCACGCACAGTTTTGCGCTCTTCGTGAATGGCAATCGCCATGAGCAGGGCGGGATAGACGGCAGACGCACTGAGCGGCTTGGCGAGTATGGCACTCGCCCCGACATTCATCGCCCATGCAATACGGCTTGGCGCTTCAGAGCCGAGCAGCGCGACGACCGGACATGGCGCATTTTCCGCGCCGCTCCATGGCAGAAGCCCGTCCCATCCCTGATCAGCATCGACCAGAGCGAGATCCGGAAAATTGTTGTTGGGCATTGGTTCCCACGACAGTTCGACTGAAAAGCCGAGAAGACGCAATTGCCGTGTAAGGCGTTCTGTGTTGCTGTCGATGCGGTGCAGCAGGGTCGCGCGCCAGCCGCTGAAATTCGGGGTTTGCCTCATGAGACCACCCGCAGCTGCGCGCGCCGACTGCTGCGCCGACCGGTCAGATAGGGATCGGCTGCAACCGCTGGAAGCGAGGCGATAATGTCAAAACCATTGTCTTTGTTGATGCGCCCAAGATGAAACGGCAGAGCCGTGTGATGTGTGTCGGCATCAATGCGAATGGGGCCAAGCACTGAGGCGGATGTTGTCGAGTAAAGCTGATGGCGCACTGCCAACGGCTCGTCAGTGCCGGCGCTGCGAATTGACTCAATGCACATTTTTACCGACGCATAAGCGCCTGCGAAGATATTGGAGATCTTGCGGCCTGTTCCGAATTTTTCGGCAAACACACTCTTGAACGCGCGATTTTCATCTGTGATCAAACTGTCGAAGTAACAAGCGGCAGCCATCTGCCCGATGCCGTCTTTGGCACCAAGATCATCCAGTTCGCATTCGCTCAGGTCACAGCTCACAACCGGACAGTTCTCCGGTTTGAACGCAGCATTACGCTCGCCAAGTTTCCGCATGGCTGCAAGGAATGCATAGCTGGATGGCCCGATCAGATTGTTCAGGACAAAGCTCGGCCGTGCGCGTTCAATGTCGGCGATCAACCGGTCAACGGCTGTTTCTTCGAAAGGCAGGCAGCGTTCTCCTAGCACCTCACCGCCTGCGGAATTTATCAACTCGCGGGCAAGCCGGTTCATCTCCCAGCCCCACACATAATTGGCACCGGCCAGATATGGCCGCTTGCCGAAGCGCGGCAGGAGATAGTCGAACATCGGGATAAGGTGCTGGTTTGGGCAGGCACCGGTGTAGATCACGTTGGCGTTGGCCTCAAAGCCCTCATAGGGACACGTGTACCAAAGCAGCCCGTCATGCTTTTCGATAACAGGGATAATCTCCTTGCGTGCCGCCGAAGTGATCGTGCCGACTATATGGCGGCAACCAACATCGCGCAGCATGGAACGCGCACCCTCAACATAGTCATTCATGTTGCCTTGCGGATCGACAAACACCGGTTCGACCAATCCGGGCAAGACGCGAGCACACTGTTCAATGGCGAACTGTGCGCCGTCACGGCACTCGCGCCCGATGGCGGCGTAAGGCCCCATGGTCGAATAGAGTATGCCGATCTTGAACGTCTTGCGCATTGCCTCGCCAAATTAAAAAACCCCACGATGCGGTTCCGCTTATCACGGAGCATCATGGGGCCGAACTGCCCGGTGACCGCCAAGGGTCATTTCCGCCGACCTAAAAGAACTTCTGGGCCAGCGCTTGAATTCAAGTATGGCGCGCCGCTCTTGTCAAGCGCCTAGCGTCACGGAATTGGCCAGTCCGCATGTGAGATTATTTTTGCGATGCATGAATCGTGCGCTTTACCAGGCTGGCAAAAAGCATTTACGTGAGCGCAAATTTGCGGTTCAGGTGCGATTCTTTGACTGAGCTCGGCGATGAGCGGCAGACAGCATGGTTTTTCTGTTTCAATTCAACTCGCGCATCAAGCGAAACGGAATCATAGTCATGGAAGTTAGACAAACAGGCTTTTCATCAGCCTGCTAAGTTGAAATGAGAGCGCCCAGTTCCCCAACAGTTGGAAATGCTGATCTCGTGCCAGGGCGCGATACGGTAATGGCCGCCGCCTTTACCGCATGTTCGAGAGCCATTCGGTCGATACGGCTGCTGCGCATCGCGGCTGACGCCAATGCGACGCCCATGAATGTGTCGCCCGCACCTGTTGTATCGACGACCCGGCATGCAATGGCAGGCACTTTCACCGTCTCTTCAGCTGTAACCAGCACCGCACCATCTCCGCCCGATGTCAGGACGACTTGCTTGACACCCCGGCGCATTAGCCAATGTGCGGCGTTTTCTCCCGTAGTTCCGGTTAGCACCTGTGCTTCGCCTTGATTGAGAAAGGCGATATCAATCAACGGCCAGAGATTTTCAAAACTTGCGCGCAACGGTGATGGATTGAACGCGGTTATCATCGCGATGGATTTGGCTTCCATAAGAAGGCCTCGGGTGGTTTCGTTCGACAGGTTTCCTTGGAGGACGGCAAAGTCGTCTTGCCTTGCTGACGACAAATGCGGCATGACATCCTCCAACTGAAGACTTGCAGCTGAATCCGCAGTCGTTACAATCGCATTTTCACCATCAGGAAGCCGGAAGATTATCGAAGCGTCGCTTGCCTTTCCAGGAATTTCGATCAACCGGCAGTCGAGTGGCTCGCGCCTGAAACTGTCGCGTATTATCGAAGCTCTCAGATCGGCCCCTACAGCAGCGATCAGTGTCGTTTTGAGCCCGCAGCGGCACAGGACAATAGCCTGATTTGCGCCCTTCCCGCCGAGATCAGACACACCGACACTGCCGTGGATAGAAGCGCCGGCATAAGGCATTTCGTCAACCAGAAAAGTCTCGTCGGTAGTCGCATTGCCGATGACAAAGGCCTGCATGAAGTTGCTTTCAAAACCTAAAGATATGGTGCGTTGTGAAAATCGATTTCAAGCCGTGTCGCGCTGGCGAAAACCGCACTCAAACGCGTGCAGTCGGTCTCGGAAAGGGCTTCTCCAGCCTTGTCCAACTCTTTCTTCAGCCAAAGGGCTTGCTGGGCAAATGAGTGGTCGACATGCAGATCAATCCACTCTTTCAGCAAAGGATCCGAGATGGGAGAGTTCGCTGCCTTTTTGCACCATGTCCAATACATCCATTCGGCGGCAAACATGGCAGTTACGGTCTCGATAAATCCGCCTTGCCGCGCAATATCCAGCATGCCTGTCCGGAAGGCCGAAACGGCAGGACTGCTGACGTCAATGGACGAAAGATTGATTTTTCGCTTGGCGAACGTTCGTTCGAAATAGGCGATCTGTTGATTTGCCAAAGTGTCGAGAACGATGATCAATCTGCGCTTTTGCTCAATTGTCGGCGCCGTTGCCACGGCATAAGCAAAGATTGAAATTGCGGTGTCGACGAAAGCGCTTTCGTAGACAAGGTAACGCTCGAATGTTTGCGGGCTCA
>JANPGC010000291.1:0-3431 GCA_031423755.1 Phyllobacteriaceae bacterium
GGTTGTCGCCGCCAGAGCCGCGACATTCTGCACGATCCAGCGGATGCCTTGCTCATTGGCGGTGACGGACGTCTCGATGCTTCGGGAAAGAGTGATGCGCGAGACAATCGCTTCGTCCGACGCGTTCGAGAGCGCGGATGACCAGCCTGCCCCCAAAAACATGGGCTCGACCTCCGTTGAAACAAATATGCTGAACGCCGAGGGCGTGATGGACGCTGCGGCCGCATCTGTTTTGGCAAAGCCGAAGTGGCTGAAAAACACGGCGTCCATTTCGGGTCCGGCCGGGATTGGACTGGTCTGATTGACTGGTTGTTGATCCGTGTTCAAGCCGGAGAAGATGTATTGGCCCGATACGGTTGTGTTCAGCGCCGAGCCTATTGCACCCAACTGCGCCTTGGCGGATTGCGCGGCAATGGCCACGCCCTGCGGATTGCCCTTGGCAGCGCCAAGAGAATCAAACAGGCTCTGCGTCGCCGACGTGATGTAACCAAGCGCCTGCTGTGTGGCAGAGAGCCGTGCCGATGCGGATTTGTTCGTGTCGAGGATGGATTCAATGCGGCTGGCTTCGCGCAGCAGAGAGATCGGGGCCGCCGCTCTTGCGCCAAGCCGTTCCGCGACATCGGCAAATTTGCCGGTCTGGACTTCCACTTGGGCAACGAGCATACCGCGCTGGGTTGCTTGAATTGACCGAAGAAGTGCGGACTGGATTGCAGCTGTCGAGATGCCTGAAACCATGGCGGCTAGCCCACCGCGTCAAGAAGGTCTTGCAGCATCTGGTCCGCCGCTTTCAGAAGCCTTGCAGAGGCCTGGTAGGCTTGCTCAAACTCACCGAGGCGCGCCATCTCGGTGTCAATGTTGACACCCTTGGTGTTTGAAAGGCTTTCTGACAGCATTGCATACTTGGCTTCAGCCTTTATCGCCGATTGCGCAGACTCAGATTTCAGACCGGCTAGCCAGCCGCTTGACTGGACCGAAAATGCCGAAAGACTGGCTTGTGCGGCAAGACCGGCACTCACGTCATAAGGCTGTCCGGCATCGAACCCGGTGGAAAGACCGATGAGCCTTTCGGAATAAGAAACAGCGCCGCTTGGGTTGCTGAGGTAGGCGGCACCATTTGCACCGCCATCGCGCAAACGGAATATATTGCCACCACTTTCAGGGTCATACGCCGGGTTGATGATGATATCACCTGCCAGTCCGTTGCTGACCAATCCTGCGGTTGGAAAGGCGGGGCCGCCTGACCTGGCGAACAATCCTTGCATGGGGGCGAGCGCGCCGCCTGTCACATCCGTTTCAGAAAAGACCGAGATAAGTGAGCGCGCAAGTTCATCCATCTGCTTTTGGAGTGTCGGTGCCAACGTGTCCCTAAGGCGGAACAGCGCCTCAAGCGAGCCCGACGCGGACGCGGAGTTGCTGTTCGGGACCGCAAGCTTGATGACATCTACGTAGACAGGGTTTCCGCTTGTGCCGGGGGCCAAAGCGGTCTGCGCAGTGAAACTGAACGTTCGTGGTGCCGTTTCAAAAAGCATCGCACCTGATGCTGTGACGAGCACCATATCATTGTTGGAGCGGACGAAGGACGACACGGGGACAATTTGCGAGATTTGCGACAAGACGGCGGTGCGGCGGTCCAGCGCGTCGTTTACATCGGTGCACGTTTGGGTGCCTTGGCGAATGCTGTCGTTCAGAACTTTGAATTCTGACAGCATTGAATTCAGATCATCCCCTGCTTGTGCGATGTCCTTGTCGACGTTGAGCCGGAAATCCTGAATGGTGCGCGTTGCATCGTTGAGACCCGAGACCATCTCTTTGGCGTTTGACAGGACTGCGCTTGCCAGAAGCGCGTTCTCCGGATTTGCGCTGTATGTTTGCAGACTGGACTGCAGCGCGGTCAATTGCGCGGAGACGTTCAGTTCACCGTCATCGCCTGCAAGCAGTCCGCTGAGCGTATCGACCAGACTTGAATGCACTTGTTGTCCGGAATTGACCGAAACAGCACCAGCCAAGGCGCTTTCAAGCCTGAGGTTGGTGATCCTTCTTATACTGGCCGAACCCGCGCCCGGTGACAGCGAGATGGTTTGTACCTCGCGGCGGGCGTAGTCGCTGTTTCCGGCCTCGTTGATATTGCGCGCCAGAACGCTGGTTCTCGTGGTCATGTTCGACAACGAGTTCTGCGCGATCTGTATGACGGAGGACAATGACATCGGGGCAGCCGGACTTTCGTTCTAAGGTAAAGTGCTGTCGGCGATTTGCGGACGCGCCGGATGCACGATCAGCGTTTCAGGTTGATGGCGATTTCGGTCACTTCGGAGCCGGTTTGAAACACTTTGGAATTTGCCGAGTAGCCCCGCTGGGCCTGGATCATCATCGTCAGCTCTTCGGCAATATCGACATTGGACTGCTCAAGCGCAGACGAGATGATGCGGCCAGCGTTGCCTTCGCCAACAAAGCCAAGCACCGGTTCGCCTGAGTTGGCGCTTACGGAAAATGTTGTGCCTGTCGATGCTGTCAGTTGGTCAGGACTTGTGACGGTGGCAACCGGTATGCGGTAAACCGCGCGAAAAGACCCGTTCGTGTAAGCGGCGTAAAGTGTGCCATCACTTCGGACCTCGACATGGTCGATCGGGGATGGCGCGCTGCCATTGACCTTGGCATCGGCAATGACAAAGCCGGTTCCAAGTTGCGTTGTGCCGCTCATGTCCAGCGTCAAAGGGCTGCCGCCAGGGACGGTGAAGGCGATTGATGTTGGCGAAGCGCCGCTGAGATTGCCGTCCAAGGGGGAAAACGAAAGGGTCGTCGTCGCCAAGGCAGGACCTGAATAAGGGAACGGGGCGCCGACCGCGGCTGCGCCGGCCTGATCGTAGACGGTGACTTCCCAGGTGTTTGTCGCTGTTTTGGACATGTAGATGTCGACAACGCGGGAGTTGCCGAGGTTGTCGAATGTCGTCATCGACGTCTTTTGCGAGTAGTCGGAGGCTGATGTGTTGGCCGATGGCAGCGGTGCGGGAACCACCGCTGCGCCTGCAGGCAGATTGACCGCAAAAGTGCCCGACGAAGAGGGCACCGCGACCAGATCAAGGCTTGCGACATTGACGTTTTCAAGGCCGCCGTAGCCGTTGGCAACGTTCGGAATTTCGCCGTTTGTTATGGGATAGCCTTGAAGATAAAGCCCGGCACTGTTGTACAGGTCGCCGTTGCCATCCGGCACAAACGAACCTGCGCGTGTCAGGAGCGGCGTGCCGACTTCATTCTTGACGATGAAGAAACCGTCGCCGTCGAGCGCAAGATCGGTTGACGAGCCAGTGAAGCGGAAGGTGCCTTGCTGGGAGATGGTCTGGCGGACGTGCGGGATGACCGAACCGGATTCATAAAGGCTTGCAGTGCCCGATCCGCCATTGCCACCCGGTGCGACCAATGAAGTGAATTCGGCG
>JANPGC010000292.1:0-2138 GCA_031423755.1 Phyllobacteriaceae bacterium
AACACCGCCGCCGCCATTGAGCACGTTGGCGCCAAGATTGCCGATCAGCGCGTTGTTGAAGGCGTTGCCGGTCAGATTGATGGCTGCATTGCCGACGTTTGAATTGGTCGAAAGCGTCTCGATTTCCTGGCCAACGGCGAGTGTGTAGTTGACGCTGGCGTAGACCCGGTCAATGCCGCCGCCAACCGCCTCGATCACCTGATCAAGCGCATTGTCGACCCCGTAGCTGTCATTGCCGCCAAGGCCGGTCATCGTGTCGGCATTGCCGCCGCCGATCAGCACATTGTTACCCGCATTGCCGGTGATGGCCTGGGCAAACTCGTTGCCGGTCAGGTTGAGATTTGCGTTGCCCGCCGCATTGGCGGTCTCCAGAAACTCGATGTTGTCGCCAACGCCAAGCACAAACGACACGCTCGCCCGCGCCCGGTCCGCCGTGCCGCCGCCAACGGCCTCGACGATGTTGTCGCTGCTGGTGTTGATGATGTAGGTGTCGTCGCCAAACCCGCCGGTCAGCGTGTCGGCCAGATTGTCTATGCCGCCGTTGAGGATGTCGGCCTGGGCCGAACCGGTCAGCGAATTGCCCTGCGCGTTGCCGTTGATGGTGATCTTGTCAGTGAAATTGTTCCAGCTGCTGAAGGCAAGGCCTGCAATAGTCAAGTTGGTGGACACCACATTGAACTGAATCGCGTCGATTGCTGCGGAGCCGACGATAAAGCCGCCGGAACCTGCGTTCGAGTTGGCGTTGGTCACAACAAGCAATTTTCCGCCGAGCCTGATTTCACCTGTGCCATTGAGCGACAGGTCGCGCATGTCCGTCGATGCGGTACTGATGCCGGAAAGGTCAAGAATGCCCCCGGTATTGACGCTGACAATGCTTGAATTTGCGATTGACCCGGCGCCCGTCAGCGCCAGCGTGCCGCCATTGACCGTGGTGTTTGCCGTGTGGGTGTTGACGCCTGAAAGCTGCAGCGTGCCCGTGCCCGCCTTGATAAGGCTGATAGAGCCTGACATGACGCCGGAAAACAGAGTTGTGCCAACATGGCTTGCAGTCAGGGCAGCGAAACCGCCCGAACTGAAAATGTTGCCTTCGCCGCTCAGCGCGCCGACCGCCTGACTGAAGCCGCCAAGGTCAAGATTTGCACCGGTGTTTATATTGTATGCGCTGTTTGCCCCAAACACATTGGCGCCGCCGCCCTTCAGCGTGCCTGCAAAGATGTCGGTCTGTCCGGTGTGCCCGTCCTTGTTCCCTGAAAGCGTCGTGACGGTGCCGGCGAACAGCTTTTGGAACGCGCCTGCGCCGGAGATATCGTTGGTGAAATTGAAACTTGCGTCCTTGCGCAGTTCGAAAGCCGCACCCCCGTTGATAATCAACTCTCCGGTGCCGATGGAGCCTGTGGTGCCGCCGTCACCGAGCCGCAATATACCTCCATTGACCGTGGTCTTGCCGGTGTAGCTGTTGCCGTCGCCGGAAAGCGTAAACCGTTCCGTTCCGTTTTTGACAAGGTTTATCGCCGCCGCGCTTGTGTTGCTGATTACACCAGAGAAAACAGTGTTGCCCGCCCCGCCGGCAAGGGTCAGATCCGATTGAAACACGGTATCCGTGTTTGTGACATTGCCGGTGCCTGAAAGCGACTTGATGGTATTGTTGTAGCCAAACAGATCAAGCACTGCGCCGGAATTGACGGTGAATGCGCTGTTGCCGGAAAACGCGCCGGAGCTGCCCGCCTGTAATATACCGCTGAATACGGTTGTGACGCCGGAATAATCGTTGCCCGAATTGGCAAGCTTCACGGTCGCCAAGCCCTTGATTTCGACCGAGCCGATATCGGATATTTTCGAGCCGAAGACCCTGTTGTCGATCGTATTGAAAATCAGCTTCGATCCGGCTGTCTCCAGCGTGATCCCGCTAGCGGCGTTCACCGCGCCGCCAAGCGCCGCCGCGCCGAACTCATCACCGCCAATGACCAACCTGCCGTCGACGCTGTTTGTGCTATTGCCAACGAAAAGGAAATTGCAGTTCACAGTGCCGAGGTTGGCGACTTGCAGCGTCCCCGACGCAAATTTTCCCGCTTCAATATTGCCGGAGATGGTCAGCGCGCCAAAACTGACGCTCACGATGCCCTGACCGTCAGTGTTTC
>JANPGC010000293.1:0-1874 GCA_031423755.1 Phyllobacteriaceae bacterium
GCCCTTGGCGCTGCCCCTCATCCGACCCTTCGGGCCACCTCCTCCCCGCAAGGAGCGGAGAGAAGGGAAGTGCAGACGCTTATTCTGCGCCACCTCATATCAGGAATGTTGCACCGGGCAAGGCACTTGACAGTTTTCCGCGCTTGGTTTCCTTGGCCTATCATGACCTTCGTTCCCGATACATCCATCATCCTCCAGTTCGCACTCGCGACGATCATCATTGTGCTTACGCCCGGGCCGGACATGACGCTCTTCGTCGGGCGCGCGCTGTCATCGGGCCGCGCGGCGGGGTTTGCGTGTTTCTTTGGTGCCTCAACAGGAATTCTGGTGCACACGTCGCTGGTGGCGCTTGGCCTTTCGGCTCTGATTGTGGCTGCACCTGCGGCATTCATCGCGCTGAAGATTGCGGGTGCAGGCTATTTGCTCTGGCTCGCCTACAATGCGCTGCGCCACGACTCGGCTTTCTCTCCATCAAGTGCCAAGGGGCCGGAGCGGACGCTGTTCAAACATTGGCTGACGGGACTTGGTATCAATCTGCTCAACCCGAAAATCGTTATTTTCTTCATGACATTCCTGCCGCAATTTGTCTCTGCGGGCGATCCGGGCGCGTCGGGAAAGCTGTTTTTCCTCGGCCTCCTGTTCATCGTGATTGCCATTCCGATGACGTTCCCGATGATTGTCGCCGCGGACAGTTTTTCGGGGCTCCTGAAGAAAAGCCCGCGCGGGACGCGCATCATGGATTATCTGTTCGCCAGCGTGTTCTCGGCGTTTGCGGTCAAGATTCTCCTGACGCAGAAATAGCGGCGGCTTGGTCGAGATGCCTTCCGGCGCTGCGACCGGCAACCAGCCAATAGGCGGTGCCCCCGACAGCGCCTGCGGCGAGAACAATCATCAAGATGCCGGGGCGCATCGTCATGTCCGAGCGGATGGCGAGCGCGATGATGGCGACGGCCATACCGCCGATTGCGTGGAACAGCCATGAGCGGCGGCTGGTGATTTCGGCAAGCACGGCAAAGGCGATGCCCGGCACGAAGGCGTAATAGCCGGCAAAGGCGGTGACCACTGGCAGCGACAGGCCGACGGCGAGCGACATCAGCCGCTCGGTCTCCGCATCGCCGCGCAGCATGCCGCCCCAGACCAGCACCAGGATGAACAGCGAGGCGGCGACAATGGCGGCAATAAAGCCGGCGGTGATCAGGACGAAGCGGACAAGGTGCGAGACGAATCGGTTCATGCGGGTGATTTCCAGTTTCCTGAAGTTTTCCCCGCGATAGCCCAATAGGCAAGGCCACCGCAAATGCCGCCTATGAGGCAGGCGATGCTGAGCAGCGCTTCGGAAAACAGGCCCTTCCCCATGCCTGCGATCAGCAACGCCAGCAGCGCGGTCCAAAGTCCGGTGAGAGCGAAGAACAGCTTGCCGCGACGGACGCGCCATTCGGCAAAGACCACTGTCATCAGCCAACCCGGCAGGCCGTAGAGCGAGGTCATCATCAGGCCGAACAGGAACATCATCGGGAAATCTTGTATGAAACGGTAGAAGGAGCCCCATCTGCCTTGGTCAGGAAACACCGTCGGCGCGCCCATGATGGCGACGACGACTGTGGTGGCGACGAGCACGGCGAGGGCATAGCCGAGCGCCATGAAGAGGAGGTGGATGCCGAAGGGCTTAGAGAAAAGTCCTCTCATTCTTCCCCATGCCCGGCGATCATCATCGCTTCAAGCGCAATCCTGTCGACCTTGCGCATCCGCTCGGATTCGCTCTTCAGCTGCCCGCACGCCGCGAGTATATCGCGGCCCCTAGGGGTGCGGATCGGTGATGCGTAGCCGGCTTCATTGATGAAGTCGGCGAACTTTTCGATCTGTTTCCACGAAGA
>JANPGC010000294.1:0-7045 GCA_031423755.1 Phyllobacteriaceae bacterium
GTCGTCGTTCGCGACCTTCCATGTGCGTGACAAAAACCAGCGCATTGGCCGCAATCCGAAGACTGGCGAGGAGGTGCCTATTCTCCCGCGCCGGGTGATGACCTTCAAGGCATCCAACGTTCTCAAGACGAAAATCATCAAGGGCCACACAATCGCGCGCAAAAAGTGATGATGTAGGCACCCGTAGCTTGATTCACCCCTTGAATGTTGCGCGGCAAACGATTGAAATGGTTGCGAATCAGGTTTGAGCCGCATTTGGCACCGCTCACGGGGACACCGCCATGGACAAAAGCCCGGATGCCTTCAGGACGATCAGCGAAGTTGGCGAAGATCTGGACTTGCCGCAACACGTCTTGCGGTTTTGGGAAACCCGATTCACCCAGATCAAACCGCTGAAACGCGGCGGCGGACGCCGCTACTATCGCCCGACCGACGTCGAACTTCTAAAAGGCATCCGGCATCTGCTTTACGATCAAGGCTATACGATCAAGGGCGTTCAGCGGCTTCTCAAGGACAATGGCAACCAGTTTGTGATCGCGCTTGGCTCCGGCGACAAGGCCGCTGCCGACGAGATCGCCCGCCAACGCCAGGCGGCACATCATGCTTCCGAAGAGCCGCACCAGCCTGCCCGAAACGCGGCTGCGGTGCACGACCCCGAGGATGATGCGCTCGTCGGTGCGCCCAAACTTTCGGCGGCCAAGCGCTTCTTCGGCCTCGGTGGCAAAGACGAGGGCGGGCCGGTCGGCGCTGACAATCAGAGCCTTGCCAAAGACAATCGCGCGCTCCTGCAGGAAGTGCTGTTTGATTTGCTTGAATGCAAACGGTTGTTGGACCAAATCCGCTGATCTTTTGGTGCTGGCGGTGCAACTCTATTGACCAGAAAAATCGGCAGTCTATAGAGAGCACCGGTTCGGAGTGTGGCGCAGCCCGGTAGCGCACTTGTCTGGGGGACAAGGGGTCGTGGGTTCGAATCCCGCCACTCCGACCAATTTTCTCAATGAACTCTTCCTGCATTTCCTTGATGGCCTGCGTCACGACGCCGCCTTGAGCGGAAACATGTTCAGCAGCGTACGGATATTCGGCCGTGTCTCAACAAGATCGGCAATAGTGTATCTGGCGAGAACGCTGAAGAACGCGTTGAGCGCCTCGCGCAGTGCGGAATTGAGCGAGCAACTGTCAATAAGCGGGCAATCTGAGCTGCCTTCGTCAAAGCACTCCGCCATCGAAAACCCGTCTTCGGTAAGCGTCACCACATTGAGCAGGGTAATCTTGTCGGCGCTGCGACCGAGCTGAATGCCGCCATTGCGCCCGCGAATGGAATGGATCAACCCGCCTTTTACCAGCGGCTGGAGGATTTTGAACAGAAACAGTTCGGAAACGCTGTAGGCTTTTGCAATGTCGGCGATGCGGCTGGTGCTGTCAGCGCCGTTGGCGGCGCAGTACATCAAGATGCGAACGGCATAGTTGGTCTGCTTGGTCAGGCGCATGAACGTCTTTCAGGAATCTTGAGTTCTTTTGACAGGTTCTAAACTATACAGTTTGACTCCTGTTTCAACCGGCAATATTCACCTTACCAGCAGTTTCGACGATTGGGCCTTGAACCCATCCTGTTGAGCGGTCCGTTTTGGCAAATTCTGTCTCGTGTGGCAGGGCAAGTGTTCGGATTGTGCCGCAGTTTGAAATGGTTCCAGTGCCCGCAAATGAAGCGGCTGCAAATGAAGAGGACCATTCGGGAATGATTTCTGTAAAGCGCTCAACATACTTTGCGACCGCCGCATTTTTCACCGCTGTCTTGGGGCTTGGCCAAGCCGTTGCAGAAACCAGCGCCGCCGATGTCGTGAAGAACTATGCAGACATAGCACAGGCCACTTATGGCGACGCGCTCACCACCGCCAGAGCGCTTGACGCCGCTGTCGACAACTTCATCGCCGCGCCGTCCGAAGACAGTTTAAAGGCGGCCAAGACCGCGTGGTTGGCGGCGCGTGTTCCCTACCAGCAGTCGGAGGCTTTTCGCTTTGGCAATGCCATAGTCGATGATTGGGAGGGCCGCGTGAACTCCTGGCCGCTCGACGAGGGCCTGATTGATTACGTTTCGGAAACCTATGGCAAGGAAAGCGATGAGAACGCGCTTTACACTGCCAATGTGATCGCAAATCCGAAGATCAGCATCGACGGGAAGGACGTTGATGCCACAGCGCTGACGCCGGAGTTCTTGTCAGGCACGCTTCAGGAAGCAGGCAGCATCGAAGCCAATGTTGCCACAGGCTATCATGCCATTGAGTTTTTGCTTTGGGGCCAGGATTTGAACGGCACCAAGCCGGGAGCTGGCTCGCGCCCTTTTACCGATTACGCCAAGGACGGTTGTACCAATGGCAATTGCAACCGTCGCGCGCAATATCTTGCTTCTGCTTCCGACCTGTTGATCAAAGATTTGGAGGAAATGGCTGACAACTGGATTGAAGGCGGCGCGGCGCGAAAGGTTTTGGTTGAGGGCGACCCGAAGGCCGGGTTGTCCGCGATTCTAACCGGGATGGGCTCGCTCTCATACGGCGAGGTTGCAGGTCAGCGCATGAAGCTCGGATTGTTGCTGCACGACCCCGAGGAAGAACATGACTGCTTCTCAGACAACACTTACAATTCTCACAAATATGACGCCGTCGGCATTCGAAATGTCTATGTCGGCGAATATGTGAAGGTCGATGGCACCAAGATTTCCGGTCCCTCGCTTTCTGCGTTGGTTGCTGAAAAGGATGCTGCGGTCGATGCCGAATTGAGGGGCAATCTCGATGCCACGCTCGTGGCCATGGAAACAATGGCCAAGCGGGCGGAAGGCGGCGAAGCCTACGACCAGATGATCGGCGACGGCAACCCGGAAGGCAATGCAGTGGTACAGGCCGCAATTGACCGGCTGATAACCCAGACCAAATCGATCGAGCGTGCGATAGCAGCGCTTGATCTGGGCGCGGTCCGACTTGAAGGATCGGACAGCCTCGACAAGCCGGATGCTGTTTTTCAGTGAACCTCGCACTATGTAACAGCGGCGTGGAAAACAGGACCGGGATTTTGGACGATATGGCCAGACGCAGGAAGGAGACTCGTGACGAACGTGAGTCCTGTAAATCGGTATTGCGGTCGAGTCTTTTACTGATCTTCGCTGCCATTTTCTTATGTCCTGCGATTGCCGCATCTGATCTGCCGTCTGAGGATCATGCGCGCAGTGACCTCAGCGCTGCCGATCTTGCGCGGGTGCGTTCGGTCACCACGGTACCGGCGGACTTCTCCAAGCCGGAGCCATTCGAACGCAAGTCTGGTGGCGCAGCGACGACGGACAAGGTGGTGAATCGCGATAGTTTCTCGCAGTTTTCTGCCAATCTGAGCTTCGAGCAGCAACGCAATTTCAACCTTGGCAATGCCCTGTTCCGCAAGAACTGGGTGAGTTCGCCCGCCTCCACGCTGGCCTCCGACGGGCTGGGCCCGCTGTTCAACGCCCGCGCCTGCCAGACCTGCCATCTGAAAGACGGACGCGGCAATCCCATGGAAATCTCGGCGGACGCTTCGTCCACATTCTTCCGTCTGGCCCGCGGCCCGCGCGACGCGGCTGAGCGCGATAGCATTGCCTCGCTTTCGGCGTTGAATTTTCCCGACCCGGTCTACGGCAGCCAGTTGCAGGACCGCGCCATCCCCGGCCTCAAGGGTGAGGCGCGGATGAATGTCAGCTATGCCGAAATGCCGGTCTCGCTGGGAGACGGCACGACAGTTTCGTTGCGCAAGCCAACTTATAGCCTGAACAATCTTGCATACGGGCCGCTCGATCCAGACACGACTTTGTCGCCGCGCATTGCCAACCCGATGATCGGAATGGGCTTGCTGCAGGCGATCCATCCGGCTGACATTCTGGCCAAGGCTGATCCGAATGATATCGATGGCGACGGCATATCCGGCAAGGCGCAAATCGTGCGCGATGCCAAGACCGGCAAGCCTGCGCTTGGGCGCTTCGGCTGGAAGGCGCAGACCCCGACGATACGCCAGCAGACCGCAAGTGCGTTCGAGGGCGACATCGGCATATCCAACCCGGATGCGCCGATCCATTCGGGCGACTGCACTGCGAGCCAGAAAGACTGCCTTGCCATCGTCAACGGCGTTCAGGACCGGCTTGGCCAAACCGAAGCGCCCGACCCTGTGCTGGAGCTTGTGACGTTTTACGCCGAGAACCTTGCGGTCCCGGCGCGGCGCAACGAGGGTGGCGCGGATGTCCTCAAGGGAAAACGGTTGTTTTACGCATCCGGCTGCGCATCGTGCCACACACCGAAATTTGTGACGCGCCGGGACGCCAAGGACAAGGTGCATGCATTTCAGCTCATTTGGCCTCATACTGACCTCCTGTTGCATGACATGGGCGAGGGACTTGCCGATGGCCAGCCGGTCGGGCTTGCCGACGGGCGTGAATGGCGCACACCGCCGCTCTGGGGCATCGGGCTGACCAAGACAGTTTCAGGCCACAGTTTCTTCCTGCATGACGGACGGGCGCGCAATCTTGGCGAGGCGATCCTCTGGCACGGCGGAGAAGGGCAGGCGTCCCGCGACCATTTTGCTGCAATGACGAAAGAAGACCGCACCGCGCTGATTGCATATCTGGAGTCATTATAATGAGATTGAACCGAACCGCGCTGGCAGCAATCGGCCTGTTCCTTTCGGGAAACGCTGCCAACGCTGCGTTTGACTTGGATGCGGTCATGCTGGGCATGGCAGACGGCTTCGTCCGTCCCGCATATGCCCGCTTCGCCGACAAAGCGGGCGCGATGGAAACGGCAATGGACGCTCTGTGCGCCGCGCCATCGGCGACTGCGACTGACGCAGCCAAGGCGGCGTTTTCGCAAGCCGTGACTGCTTGGGCCAATGCCGAAATGCTGCGCAGCGGTCCGGTCATGGAAAACAACAGGCTGGAACGCATCCTGTTTTATCCCGACCGCAAGGGCACCGGGCTGAAGCAGGTGCAGGCGGCGCTCGGTGGCAATGACGTTTCGGTGACCGATGTACCCACGCTGTCGAAAAAGAGCGTGGCAATGCAAGGGTTCGGCGCGCTTGAATATGTTTTGGCGGGGACAGACGCAGACCAATTGGCGACCGCCGATGGCAGTTTCCGCTGCCGCTACGGCCTTGCCGTTTCGCAAAACATCCATGCGCTTTCCAGCGAGCTCGTCAGTGCTTGGGCCGAGGGCGGCGCAGTCGACAAGGCTTGGAACAGCCATGGCGGGGACAATCCGTTTGCGCACGATGACCGCGAGGCGATGAACCTTGTGCTCGGCACAATCATCCACGGATTGGAACTGGTACGAGACGTGCGGATTGGCGCATTTCTTGACGTGAAGGACGGCAAGGACAAGCCGAAATCCGCGCTGTACTGGCGCTCGCAAAACACCATGCGGACCGTGGCCGAAAACCTTGCCGCGCTGGAGAGCATATTTGAGAAATCGGGTCTCGATGCAGCTCTGCCGGAAGATCAGGCCTTTATTGCAGACAGCATCCGGTTTGACTTCAGGGTGGCCATTGACGCCGCCAAGGCACTCGAAATGCCTGTGGAAGAACTGCTTTCGGATGAAAAGGCGCGCAAGAAGCTGGCTTTTGTCCACGCGACTGTGGGTGATCTTGTCCATCGGTTCGATCAGGATTTCGCCATTGCAACCGGCCTTGCCTCGGGCTTCTCGTTTGCGGATGGCGACTAGATGACGCGCGCTCCTTTGCTTGACCGCCGAATTTTTCTGAAAGCGGCAGGGATGGCCTTCACTACGGCGTTGACGGGCGGGCAAGCCTTCGCGCTTTCGCGAACCGATGGTCTCTACGCTGCCGCGTTCCAAAAGCCTGACGGCAGTCATGGCTTTGCGCTGGTGGGAGAAGATGGCGCTGTCTTGAGCGAACACTTTCTGATCGGACGCGGCCACGGGTTTACCACTTCTGCGGCGACCGGATGGAGTGTCGCCTTTGCCCGGACTCCCGGCAATTTCGGCTATGCCTTCCGCGCTGATGGCAGGTATGAGCCCGTCGCGTTTTCCTCGCCCGAAAACCGCCATTTTTACGGCCACGGTGCATTTTCGCCCGATGGCAAAATACTCTACGCGACCGAGAACGACTTCGAGAATGACGTCGGCATCATTGGTCTTTACGAGCCGGCTAACGGCTTTCGCCGGATCGGCGAATTCCCGTCCGGCGGCATCGGGCCGCACGAGATGCTTTTGACGCCCGATGGAACCGGACTTTGGGTCGCCAATGGCGGGATCGTGACGCATCCTTCTACTGGCAAGACCAAGCTCAATCTCGACACAATGCGATCGAACATCTGCCTGATCAATCTCAAGGACGGCAGCATCCGCGCCCGGCACGAGACGCCGACGGATTGGCAACGGCTGTCGCTGCGCCATATGGCCATCGACAATTCCGGCTTCGTCTGGATCGGGGCGCAGCATGAAGGCACGGAGACGGAACGGGCACCGCTGGTGGCGCGATGTGGAATGGAGGACGGGCTGACATTTGTCGACCTTCCGGACCCGGCGCTTGGCGCGATGAGAAATTACGTCGGCTCGGTCGCCGCGTCCGGCGACGGCAAACGGATTGGATTCACATCGCCGGAGGGCGGGTCTCTGCTGGTCATTGATGCCGCGACTGGCACCATCGCGGCACAGGAACAAATTTCCAGTGTCTGCGGCATCGCGGGCAGGGGCGAGGGATTCCTGAAATCGACCGAGACAGGCTTCATGAATGCCCGCAAATATGACGAGCTGTGGGACAATCATATCTTCAAACTTGCAGGCGTCTGAAGCGGCTTCTGGTGCCAGACGCCGCGAATCCGGCACGCCGCAAGGCTTGCCCACGTGCGTGCGCTGCGCGTCTTCGATAAAAGACCACACTTTGAGATAGACTTCTGGACGTTCCAAGCCGAGCGGATGTGTCACCCCGTATTCGGCCCGTTGACCAAATCCCGCGCCAGCCCGTGGCACTCCCGCAAGACATCATCGACCTCGTGAATGGACCGCTGTCTCCAGCCGGGCGG
>JANPGC010000295.1:0-8027 GCA_031423755.1 Phyllobacteriaceae bacterium
ACCCCCTTCCACATCCGGTCCTGCCACTCCCGGTATCGAATCCATTTCGATCATCGACGAGATGCAGCGCAGCTATCTTGATTATGCGATGAGCGTGATTGTCAGCCGCGCGCTTCCTGATGTGCGCGACGGGCTGAAGCCGGTGCACAGGCGCATTCTTTATGCGGCGCATGAGAGCGGCTATCACTGGAATCGCAAATATGTGAAGTCGGCCCGCCCGGTTGCCGACGTGATGGGTAAATACCATCCGCATGGCGACGCCTCGATCTACGACGCGCTGGTGCGCATGGCGCAGGACTGGTCGCTGCGGTTTCCGCTGATCGACGGGCAGGGCAATTTTGGCTCCATCGACGGCGATCCCCCGGCGGCGATGCGTTATACGGAAGCCCGGCTTTCGCGCGGTGCGCATGAGCTCTTGGAAGACATCGACAAGGACACGGTCGATTTTCAGGAAAACTATGACGCATCAGCCAGCGAGCCGAAGGTGCTGCCGGCGCGCTTTCCCAACCTTCTGGTCAATGGCTCCGGCGGCATCGCCGTCGGCATGGCCACCAACATTCCGCCGCACAATCTGGGCGAAGTCATCAATGGCTGCATAGCGATGATCGACAATCCGGCCATCGATCTTGGCGGGTTGATGGAGCACATTCCCGGGCCGGATTTCCCGACGGGTGCGTTCATACTCGGGCGCTCGGGCATACTTTCGGCCTATTCGACCGGACGCGGGTCGGTGATGATGCGCGGACGCGCGACCATCGAACCGATGCGCGGCGACCGTGAGCAGATCATCATCACGGAAGTTCCCTATCAGGTGAACAAGGCGACGATGATCGAGAAGATGGCCGATCTGGTGCGCGAAAAGCGCATCGAGGGCATTTCCGACATACGTGACGAATCCGACCGGCAGGGCTACCGCGTGGTTGTCGAGCTGAAACGCGATGCGGTTGCTGATGTTGTCTTGAACCAGCTCTACCGGTTCACGCCGCTGCAGACCAGTTTCGGCTGCAACATGGTGGCGCTGAACGGCGGCAAGCCGGAGGTGATGAACCTGCCGGACATGCTGCGCGCCTTCATCACCTTCCGCGAGGAAGTGGTGTCGCGCCGGACAAAATATCTGCTGATGAAATGCCGCGAGCGGGCGCATGTGTTGGTCGGCCTTGCCATTGCGGTTGCCAATGTTGACGAGGTCATTGCGCTTATCCGCCGCGCGCCGGACCCGGCGACCGCGCGTGAGCAGTTGATGACACGGCGCTGGCCTGCGCTTGATGTCGCGCCGCTGATCGCGCTGATCGATGACCCGCGCCATGGACTGAACGACGACGGTACCTACAATCTGTCAGACGAGCAGGCGCGCGCCATTCTGGAGTTGCGTCTGGCGCGATTGACGGCGCTGGGCCGCGACGAAATTGCTGAGGAACTCGAGAAGATCGGCGCGGAAATCACTGATTTCCTTGACATATTGTCTTCACGCGTTCGCATCATGAACATTGTCAAGGACGAGCTTGCCGCCGTGCGCGACCAGTTTGCCAACCCGCGCCGCACGGTGATTTCCGACTATGGCTCGGACATGGACGACGAGGATCTGATCGCCCGCGAGGACATGGTGGTGACAGTCAGCCATGCCGGCTACATCAAGCGCGTGCCGCTGGTGACCTACCGGGCGCAGCGCCGCGGCGGCAAGGGCCGCTCGGGCATGACGACCAAGGACGAGGATTATGTAACGCGGCTGTTTGTGGCCAACACGCATACGCCGATGTTGTTCTTCTCCTCGCGCGGCATTGTCTACAAGGAAAAGGTCTGGCGTCTCCCGGTCGCCACGCCGCAGTCGCGCGGAAAGGCGCTGATCAACCTGTTGCCTCTGCAACAGGGCGAGCGCATCACCACAATCATGCCGCTGCCGGAGGATGAGACAAGCTGGGGCGAGCTGGATGTGATGTTCGCAACAACGCGCGGCACCGTCCGGCGCAACAAGCTGTCAGATTTTGTGCAGGTCAACCGCAACGGAAAGATTGCGATGAAGCTGGACGAGGAGGGCGACGAGATATTGTCGGTCGAGACGTGCTCTGAAGGTGATGACGTGTTGCTTACAGCCGCGTCCGGTCAGTGCATCCGCTTCCCGGTCGATGATGTGCGCGTGTTTGCAGGTCGCAATTCTGTGGGCGTACGTGGTATCAACATGGCCGACACAGACCGCGCCATTTCGATGACCATTCTTGAGCATGTCAATGCCGACCCATCCGAGCGCGCGGCGTATCTCAAGCGGGCCACAGCTGAACGCAAGGCAGCGGGAGCGGATGAGGATGAAGTGACGCTGACCAACGAGGAAGTTGTAGAGGAGGCTTCGCTGTCGGATGAGCGTTTTGACTTCCTGAAGCTTCACGAGCAGTTCGTTTTGACCATGACGGAATATGGCTATGGCAAGCGCTCGTCTTCGTACGACTTCCGCCTGACAAGCCGGGGTGGCAAGGGCATCCGGGCGACGGATGTTTCAAAGACCGCGGACATCGGCCAGCTGATTGCGGCGTTCCCGGTTGGAGATGATGACCAGATCATGATGGTGTCAGACGGCGGAACGTTGATCCGTGTGCCGGTCGCAGGCATTCGCATCGCCAGCCGCGCCACCAAGGGCGTCACCGTGTTCAACACGGCGGAAGGCGAGAAGGTGGTCTCGGTTGAGCGGATATCCGAGCCGGAAGGTGAAGAAGATTTGCCGGATGCACCGCTGGAGCCGACGCCCCCCGAAACGTGATCGGCGGGCGCTGCCGCCGGTCTTCAGAAGCGCGAGTACTTTGTTTCTTCCGCTGTGTCCGACGATTCCAGATGAAGCATCACAAACGTTGCGGTCATCATGGCGGTGGCCATTGCGGCGGCGAGCAGGATCAACATGGTCATTTCCCTTCATCAGTCGAGTTGACTGTGTCTGGTTTTTGCATTTCGGGACTGAACCACACCTGACCGGCCTGTTCATCGCCCATTCAGGTGAGTAACGGCCGGAATGGACAGAAAGTTCCAAAGCGGTTAGGAAAAATGGATGAAAACAGCATTTTACCCTGGCTCGTTCGACCCGGCGACCAATGGACATATCGATATTCTTGGCCGTGCGCTGCAATTGGCGGACAAGGTGATTGTGGCAATTGGCATTCATCCTGCGAAGAAGGGCCTGTTCACGTTTGAAAAGCGCAAGGCGATTCTGGTCAACGCTGCAACGACTGCGCTTGGTGACAAGGCCAATGGAATGAGCATCATTTCATTTGAGGGGCTTGTCGTGGACGCCGCCAAGCTGCATGGCGCGACAATCCTGATTCGCGGCCTGCGCGATGCGACGGATTTTGACTATGAAATGCAGATGGCCGGGATGAACGGGGCGATGGCACCGGATATCCAGACCGTGTTTTTGCCAGCCTCGCCGCAGACACGGCCGATTACCGCCACATTGGTGCGGCAGATCGCATCCATGGGTGGAGATATCTCGTCTTTTGTGCCAGAAGCCGCAGCGCAAGCCCTGAAGACCCATTTCAAATCCTGATTCAAAAGGACCATCATGACCAATCTCCTTCGCAGCCTCGTGGCTGTCATGCTCTTGTCGGTGTTTCCACTGGTTGCTCAGGCGGCTGATCCCGAAAACACGCTGGTGATCTCTCTGAAGGATGGCGATGTGACCATCGCGCTGCGGCCGGACATTGCGCCCGGCCATGTCGAGCGCATCAAGGCGCTGGCCCGCAAGGGTGCCTACGACGGCGTCGTGTTCCACCGCGTTATCGAAGGCTTCATGGCGCAGACCGGCGACGTGCAGTTTGGCAACTCGGCCAAGAACTACAATCCCGCTCAGGCTGGTATGGGCGGCTCGGATATGCCGGATCTGAAAGCGGAATTCTCCAAGGAGCCGTTTGTGCGCGGAACCATCGGCATGGCGCGGGCGCAGAGCCCGGATTCTGCCAACTCGCAATTCTTCATCACATTCGGCGATGCATCGTTCCTGAACGGCCAGTACACGGTTGTCGGCACTGTTGAGAGCGGCATGGAACTGGTCGACAAGATCAAGCGCGGCGATGAAGCCCAGAACGGCGTGGTCGCCGACCCTGACAAGATGGTCAAGGTCAAGATCGCCGCTGACAAGTAATCTCTTTTCAAACAGGACAAGACAATGGCTTACAAAGACCCAGAGAACACGCTGATCCTTGAAACCACAAAGGGCAATGTCGTGATCGAACTGCTTCCGGACCTCGCGCCGGGCCACGTTGAGCGCATCAAGGAGCTGGCACGCTCCGGCGAGTATGACGGTGTGGTGTTTCACCGCGTGATTGACGGTTTCATGGCGCAGACGGGCGATGTGAAATTCGGCAAGAAGGGTGGCAAGGATTTCAATCCATCGCGAGCGGGCATGGGCGGTTCGGACAAGCCGGATCTGAAGGCGGAATTCTCCAACGTCAATCATGCCCGCGGCGCATGCTCGATGGCCCGTTCGCAGAACCCGAATTCGGCAAACTCGCAGTTCTTCATCTGCTTTGCCGATGCAGGCTTCCTGAACCGCCAGTACACGGTTTGGGGCCAAGTGGTCGAAGGCATGGACAATGTCGACAAGATCAAGCGCGGAGAGCCGGTAGCGAACCCGGATTCGATTGTGTCGGCAAAGGTCGCGGCGGACGCTTGATCATGAACAAGGTGTTGGCGGTCATCAGTCTTTTGCTGGCGTCTGCCAACGCCGCCTTAGCTTCCGGCGATATTTTTTGCCGGAGCGCGGACGATAATGTCAGTGTGTCGCTGCTCGTCAGCCATTCGGACACGCTCACTGTATTGCGGACGGTGATCAGCATCGGCGAAGAGACCTGGTCATCGGATTCAAGTGTCCAGGCCGGAACGCCGATCCTTTCCGGACAGGCCTACGAGAATGACGGCATGCTGCTTGTCGATTTCATTGGTGAGGCTGCAGGTCCCGTCGTTGCACGGCTGAAGGCGTTCTCTTCCGAAGACGGTGGCGACTATGTTTCAGGCGGCATGTTCACGTTCAAGGGTAAGGGCGCCTTCGTGGTGGACTGCTCGGAACGCGGATGAAAGTCGATGACTTCGATTTTGAGCTGCCGGAAGACCGTATTGCGTTGCGGCCTGCGGAACCGCGCGAAGCTGCGCGGCTGCTGGTGATCGCGGGCGTGCAATTGTCTGACCGGACTGTCGGCGAACTGCCCGACCTGTTGCGGCCAGATGATGTGCTTGTGTTCAACGACACCAAGGTGATCCCGGCGCAACTGTTTGGCCTGCGCGAGCGCGAGGGCAATCTTGCCCATGTCGAGGCGACGCTGCACATGCGGGAAAGCCCGAGCGTGTGGCGGGCGTTCCTTCGGCCGGCCAAGCGGGTGAAGGCAGGCGACCGGATTCGCTTCGGGCATGACGAGAGCGCCTGCATGCTTGGCCAATTGGATGCGACGGTTGCCGAAAAGGGCGAGGCGGGCGAGGCGCTGCTGCGGTTTGATTTTTCGGGGCCGGCGCTGGATGATGCCATTCGCGCCGTCGGGCATGTGCCCATCCCGCCCTACATCGCAGCCAAGCGCGCGGACGATGCCAAGGATCTGCAAGATTACCAGACGATCTATGCCCGCGAGGAGGGTGCCGTCGCCGCGCCGACGGCTGGCCTGCATTTCACGCCGGAGCTTTTCGCCAAGCTTGATGCCGTTGGCATCGACCGGCATTTCGTGACGCTGCATGTCGGGGCAGGGACGTTTTTGCCGGTGAAGGCGGACGATACCAATGACCACAAGATGCATCATGAGATTGGTCAGGTGAGTGCCGAGACCGCAACGGCGTTGAACACAGCCAAGGCGCAAGGGCGGCGGATCATTGCTGTCGGCACGACTTCGCTGCGCTTGCTCGAAAGCGCTGCTGACAAAAATGGCAAGTTGCACGCTTGGTCCGGTGCGACGGATATTTTCATCACGCCGGGATATCCGTTCAAATTCATCGACGGGCTGATGACCAACTTCCATCTGCCGCGCTCTACACTGTTCATGCTGGTGTCGGCGCTGGCGGGGTTGGATGTGATGCGCGGCGCTTACCAGCACGCTATTGAAAACAAATACCGTTTCTATTCCTATGGCGATGCCTGCCTGATTTTGCCGGAAGGGCTTTGAGTGTCAGACGCCTTCAAATTCACACTGCTCAAGACTGACGGCAAGGCCCGGCGCGGCGAAATCACAATGCCGCGTGGCACAGTGCGCACGCCTGCCTTCATGCCGGTCGGCACCGCGGGCACCGTCAAGGCCATGTATATGGATCAGGTGCACGGCGTTGGCGCGGACATCATCCTTGGCAACACCTATCATCTCATGCTGCGCCCATCGGCCGAGCGGATCGCGCGGCTCGGGGGTCTGCATGAATTCGCCCGCTGGCCGCACCCGATATTGACCGACAGCGGCGGGTTTCAGGTGATGTCGCTGTCCAAGCTGCGCAAGATCAACGAGCATGGCGTGACGTTCCGTTCGCACATTGACGGGCGGGCTTATGAGATGACGCCGGAGCGGTCGATTGAAATCCAGACGCTGCTGGGCTCGGACATCCAGATGCAGCTTGATGAATGCGTGGCGCTGCCTGCAACGGCAAAGGAAATCGAACGGGCGATGGAATTGTCGCTGTGCTGGGCGGAGCGTTCATGGAAACAGTTCGGCACGCAGCCCGGCAAGGCGATGTTCGGCATCGTGCAGGGCGGCGACCAGCCGGACTTGCGCATCCGCTCGGCACAAGCGCTGACGGCGATGGATCTTCCGGGTTATTCGGTTGGCGGGCTGGCGGTCGGCGAGCCACAGGCGGTGATGCTGGCGATGCTGGATGTGACGCTGCCGGTTCTGCCATCGGAGAAGCCGCGCTATTTGATGGGCGTCGGCACGCCGGATGACATCTTGAAATCAGTTGGATGCGGCATCGACATGTTCGACTGCGTGATGCCGACGCGGGCAGGGCGGCACGGCCTTGCCTACACAAGGCGAGGCAAGATCAACCTGCGCAACGCCCGCCACGCTGACGACCCGCGGCCATTGGACGAAGAGAGCGACTGTCCGGCGGCGCGCGACTATTCGCGCGCCTATCTGCACCACCTCATCAAGTCCGGCGAGGCGCTGGGCGGCATGCTGCTGACGTGGAACAATCTGAGCTACTATCAGCACCTGATGCAGGGCATCCGAGCATCCATCGACGAAGGCCGGTTTGAGGCGTTCACGGCTGTGACGCAGGAAGGCTGGGCGCGAGGTGATTTGCCGGTGGTTTAGGCAGACGAGTCGTCACCCGGCAGTATCTGCACGCTGTTGATTTTCCACGCGCCGTCCGGCTGGCGCACTAGGGTGTAGAGCGCAGTCCAAGGCTTGCCATCCGGGCCAGTGATAAGGACCTCTTGCACAACAGTGCCGTCCACCGGTTCTTTCGTGCGGCCGAAATCGTAATTTTTCGGATTGTAGACCGGCTGATAGCCCCGCTTGACCATCTCCATGAAGATGCCGACTTCCGGAAAGAAGCCCTGCACATAAGGTGAAGCATAGGAATAGGCGACGGCGTCCTGACCGGATTTGAACGCCTCGATCTGACTTCGGATTATATCTTGTGCCTTCGCCTTGGAGGCGTCGTCGGCGACGGCCAATACCGAGGACGCTGCAAGCGCCAAGAGCGAGACGAGGACTATGCGGGCACGAAATGCAAAGGACATGATGAAACCCCATTTGCCGATATTCGATGATACGCTTGGCGACCCGAAAAAGTTTCACCGCGCTCTTCAACACGATAGGGCAGCGCGGCGTGTCGGCAAGGCACGAAATTTGCTGTCACGCACTCGTGTTTTTGGCCAAGGGTGTTGACCTTCAAGATGGCTGCCCTTATTACGCCCTCACTTCCGCAGGTTAACTGCATCGGGAGCGTGTAGCTCAGCTGGTAGAGCAACTGACTTTTAATCAGTAGGTCCAGGGTTCGAATCCCTGCGCGCTCACCAATAAAATCATTGTACATACCGGAGACAAGGGTAACAGATTGTACCTAAGACATGGGTGACAATC
>JANPGC010000296.1:0-2378 GCA_031423755.1 Phyllobacteriaceae bacterium
GCCGCTGTCACGGCGATGCCAGCGGTTTTGCTGCCAAAACCGTCATCGTCGCCAAACCGGCGGACGATCTTGCCTGCGACCGGCAGTGCAAGCGTCCGTTTCAGCGTATCCATGCTGCCGCCGGGCGCGAGCATGGCAGACTGGCTTTCCGCCCGCTCGGTTTTTTGCCGTTCCAGCGCCAGTCGCTTTTCCTCTTCCCGGCGCTGCCGCTCCAACGCATTTTGTTCGGCGGCTGCGTCTTTCTCCAGCGCCGCGATCAGATCCTTCAGGGATTTGGCCTTCCCGACAAGGGCTGCAATTTTCGCTGTCTCCGCCTTGCGACTTGCTTCGGTTTCAGCGCGCAACTGTTGTTTTTGTGCAACCAGCGCGTCCAGGCGGTGCCGCTCTTCTGTCTGCACCTTCAGCACCTGCAACAGCGACATCCGCTCATTTGCAATCGAGGTCGCAACCCGCTTGAGTGCGTCAAGGTCGGCGATCAGCTTTTCGGTCTCGGCGCGCATTTCCGGCACCACGGCGCCGAGGAGTATGGCGCTGCGTACTGATGACAGCGCATCTTCCGGCCTGACCAGAATTGCTGGCGGCGGATTCAGTCCCATCCGTTGCAGCGCGCCCAGCACTTCGGCAAGAACGTCGCGGCGTGCATGCAGTGAAACGCGGATGCCGTCTTCCTCGCCGCGCTGGATTGCAAGCCGGTCTTCGATCCTGGCAATGTCCTCGGTCAGCTTGCGCGCTGTTTTGCTGGACTGGATCAGTGCTGCCGTCACCGACGTCTCGTCCTTCTTGAGGCCCGCAATCTCGGCGTCCAGCTCTTTGACACGCTGTTCGGAAAGGCTGGCGGCGCGCAGAAGCTCATCTAGTTCGCTGACGGATCGGTCGCGCTCCTGCGTCTTCGGAGCTGTTGTCGCGTCCTGCGCCCATGCACCGGCAGCCGCAATCGTCAGGGCAAGGCAAATGCCTGCGCCCAGCAAAGCGGTGCGAATCAAGTCTGCCGTGAAGCGTCGAACCATGTGCCATCCCTAGCCGCAGGGCGTTAATCTTGCATTAACCATGTTTGGCAGCTTAGTCACGATGATATGGATGTCCTGAAAGAATGGTCGCAGCGCGGTA
Organism: Phyllobacteriaceae bacterium; assembly: GCA_031423755.1. Classification (GTDB taxonomy): domain Bacteria; phylum Pseudomonadota; class Alphaproteobacteria; order Rhizobiales; family Rhizobiaceae; genus JANMEX01. The sequence continues at coordinate 1,108 of JANPGC010000296.1, forward strand.
GAGCTGCTCTGCGGCCAGCACACGCACCAACTGGTGCGGCAGCGTCATCGCCCCGAAGGATACTATGCGGTCCGCGCGCTCGCGCAAGGACTCGTCCAGACCGTCGGCTCCGCCGATCAGCGCCAACATGGTCTTGGCACCATCGTCGCGCCAGCGGCCGATGAGGGTGGCGAACTCCTGCGAGGTCAGCGGCTTGCCGCGTTCGTCGAATAGTAAGATCCGCGCACTTTCCGTGCCGGTTTCGAGCAGGCTTCGAGCTTCGTCGCGCTTGCGGGTCGGCGCGTCGCGCGCCCGGCTTTCGCTCGTTTGCTGGACGCCTCTGAACTCAAGCCCTACCGATGGCGCGATCTTTGCAAACCGGTCGAGATAGCGGTCCACGAGCGTGCGCTCCGGGCCGCTCTTCATGTGCCCGATCACGGCAAGCGAAATGCGCAAGGCGCTTCAGTGACGTGTCGCGTCGAGGTCCGGGGCCTGCCACATCTTTTCGAGATTGTAGAAGGAGCGTACTTCGGGGCGGAAGACATGGACGATGACATCGTTGGCATCGATCAGTACCCAGTCCGCCGATGGCATGCCTTCGATGCGGGCATTGCCGAAGCCGGCGTCCTTCAAGGCGCTGACCAGCTGGTCGGAAATCGCCGCGACATGACGGTTCGATCGCCCGGAGGCGATGACCATAAAGTCGGCGAGCGCCGATTTGCCTTCGATGTTGATGGAAACGACTTCCTCAGCCTTTGCGTCATCAAGACTGGCGAGGACGGTGTCGATCACGGATTTGGCGGAAAGTGCTCCGGTCAATTCGTGGGGGACAGGCGCGGACGCCTTCCGGTTGGCTGTGGTACCCAGTGTGTCAGGCCTTTCAAATTCAGGTTTCCAGCGGGCTGCAAAGCAGCACATCAAGAATGGCGGTTTTCTGCGACAGTTTCAAGACGTCTGATGGTACGCTGCATGGCCGCGCGTGAATGAAGCAAACGTTTGGATGTGGAAGGCTTCTATCACCAGTTTGAGAAATGCGCCAGACGGGAACTATGGCAGGCCCGCCAATAGGCCGCCGCAGACGCGGCGCGGGTCTGCTCTCAGCTCAATATTCCCGCTTGCGTACGTGTTCACCAGGCGTTTTGCCGCAGATAATTCCAATCCACCGTCCTGCTTTCGCACGAGGGGACGCCGAAGAAGTTTGGGAACGCGGGAAAAGGTTGCCGAAGCTGCCAAACGCGATAAGCCAATGTCAAAAGGGGAATGCTATTTGAAAATCAATGGCGGAGAGGGAG
>JANPGC010000297.1:0-10725 GCA_031423755.1 Phyllobacteriaceae bacterium
CAAGGAAAAGCGTATCAACCTGCGCTTCGTCGATTCGGATCACCTGGGAATTTCCTTCGATCAGTCGACACGCCGAGTCGAACTCGAGCGCCTGCTCAGCGTATTCCGCACCGACGCGATGGAGCGCGTGTCGATCGACGACATCGACAAGACTCTGAGCGAGGTGATCCCGCCGCCGCTCCGCCGCTCCTCGTCCTATCTCATCCACCCGGTATTCGAAATGTATCATTCCGAAACCGAGATGCTGCGTTACTTGCGGCATCTGCAGGTGAAGGACGTGGCGCTCGACCAGTCGATGATCGCACTCGGTTCCTGCACCATGAAGCTCAACGCCACGACGGAGATGATCCCCGTCAACTGGCGCGGCTTCTCGATGCTGCATCCCTTTGCACCTTTGGAACAGGCGCAAGGCTACAGCCAGCTCTTCGAGGAACTGGAAGCCATGCTGGCCGAGATCACTGGCTTCGACGCTGTGTCCCTTCAGCCCAATGCCGGAAGCCAAGGTGAATATGCCGGGCTGTTGGCAATCCGCGCCTACCATGCCTCACGCGGGCAAGCGCACCGCACAGTGTGCCTGATCCCCTCGTCAGCGCACGGAACAAATCCCGCAAGCGCGTCGATGGTTGGCTTTGATGTGGTCGTGGTCAAATGCACCGAACAGGGCGAAGTCGATGTTGATGATCTGAAGGCAAAAGCGGCGCAGCATGCCAACAATTTGGCGGCCCTGATGGTCACCTACCCTTCCACGCACGGCGTGTTCGAGGAGACGATCAAGGACATCTGCGCCATCGTTCACGACCACGGCGGTCAGGTCTATCTCGACGGGGCCAACCTCAATGCGATGGTCGGGCTGGCACGGCCGGGAGATATCGGCGGCGATGTCTGCCACATGAACCTGCACAAGACCTTCGCCATCCCGCATGGCGGCGGCGGTCCGGGTGTCGGGCCGATTGGCGTTGCGGCGCATTTGAAGAAGTTCCTGCCGGGTCACGTGACACGCAAAACGCGGCAAGCGGTCTCTGGCGCGCCGTGGGGCAGCGCGGGCATTCTGGCGATCTCGTGGATGTATATCCGCATGCTCGGCCCCGACGGCGTGCGCAAGGCTTCCGAGAATGCGATCCTGTCGGCAAACTACATCGCCACGCGCCTATCAGCGCATTTCCCTGTCCTTTACAAGGGCGACAGTGGCCGGGTGGCACATGAATGCATCTTCGACTTCCGCCCGTTCAAGGAAACCGCAGGTGTCAGCGTCGAGGACGTTGCCAAGCGCCTGACGGACTACGGCTTCCATGCGCCGACCATGTCCTGGCCGGTGGCTGGCACGCTGATGGTTGAGCCTACAGAGTCCGAACCCAAGGTCGAACTGGACCGCTTCTGCGATGCGATGATTTCCATTGCTGGAGAAATTCAGATGATGGCAGATGGCAAAATGTCAAAGACAGACAATCCGCTGGTCAATGCGCCCCATACCGCGGAGGAGGTCACGGCGGATATCTGGGAGCACCCGTACACGCGGGCTAAGGCGGCGTTTCCTGGCGGGTCTGGGCAGTCAGCGGTCAAATACTGGCCGCCTGTTTCACGCATCGACAATGTCTATGGCGACCGCAATCTGGTCTGCTCATGCCCGCCAATGGAAGCGATTGCCGTTTGAAGCGACAGGCCCGGGTTTGCGCCCGGGCTCGTCTCAGATTGAAGAGAGAAGTTTCAGGTTCGCCTGAATGCGCGGGTTCCCCGGCATGGCGGCGGCAGCTTCGTTGAACAGCTTCCTGGCTTCCTTCTTGTCGCCGCGCAGCAGCTTCGAATAACCAAGGTTGGACACGATCTGCGGCTTGCGCCCGGCAACCTTGATGAGCGCGTCATAGGCGCGGTCGGCAAAATCAAAGCGGCCAAGTTCGTCGTAGGAAGCGGCAAGGCCCATCCAGGCCTCGGCATCATCCGCCTTCAGCTCAACCGCCTTGCGGAAATGCTGCTCGGCCAAACCATAGTTGGAGTCGAGGAACTGTTCCTTGCCACGCAGCGTTTCGGTGGCTGTCTTGGCTTTCGCCGAAATGGATGTGGTCTTGGTGTTGTCGACGCCGGCCGTCTGGCAGCCGGCCAAGGCTACGCTCAACGCTATCACTGCCATGCGGATGGTATTCATTGACGCTATCCCCTGTAGTCCCGCCCTTTCCGGGTCGTATGCAGTCACCTTACACAGGGGATTTTAAGGGACGGCCAACAGACGTGATTAAGATTCAGTCACTTGATTGCAAAGAATTTTCTTGGCTAACGAAGCGTATCAGCCGCCGTTGGAAAGGCGTGCAATGATCGGGATGACGGCAATCAGCATCACCACCGGCAGGATGCACATGGTGACCGGCACTGACATTTTTGCAGGAAGCGAATGCGCCTTTTCCTCGGCAAGCGACATGCGCTTGTGGCGCATTTCATCGGAGAACACCCGCAGCGCGCCGGAGAGGCTTGTGCCGAGCTCGCGCGACTGCTGCAGAAGGGTTGCAAACGAGCGCACCTCGTCGAGACCCAGCCGATCAGACAGCGCCTTCATGGCGTCATCCAGCGAACGGCCGGCGCGCAGCTCTATTGAGAGCAGCGACAGGTTCTGGCTGAGAGAGGGATAGGTCTTGGTGATCTCGCGCGACACGCGCTCTATCGCCGCTTCCAGACTCATGCCCGCATCGGCGCAGACGATCATCAGGTCCATAAAGTCGGGAAAGCCGTTCTTGTATTCGCGCACCTTCGCCCTGACCTGCTGCGCGAGCCAGATGTTGGGAGCGAAATATCCGATGCCTGCGACCACAGGGATCAATGTCCAGCGCTGCATCGCCGCCATGTCGGAATAATGGATGTTCACGACGCCATAGATTGCGAGGAAGCAGAAAACCAGCAGCACAATACGGGCGACGAAGAAATAGCCCGGTGCCTTCGGGTCCATATAGCCCGCCTGGATCAGTTTGGCGCGCAGACGGGCGACGTTCTCCGGATCGCCTTTTGCGTAATATTCCTGCGCCTTCTTGAGCGTCTTTTCCGAAAGAATTGCCTCAGCCTTCTTCACAGGCTCCTTCACTTCAAGCCTCTGAAGGTCTCCAGCGGGCGCAATGCGCAAACGCTTTTGTACGCCATCGCGTTCGGTGCGGCTGGTGGCGACCCAGTAAATGACAATGAAAAGTCCGGCCGCCAGCATGCCGACTGCCATCGGGATCAACGAGTCCGGCTTGTAAGTTGCGAGCAGGGCGAGAATGTTTTCCATGGGTCAGAACTTGAAGTTGGCCATGCGGGCCATGATGAAGTTGCCGAGGCACAGCCAGAAAGCCGCGAAACCGAGGAGTTTCCAGGTCGTGTCATACTCTGCCGCCTCGCCGTAATAGTCCGGCATGAAGATCAACAGCACGCTCATGAGCAGGCACGGCACGGCAGTCAGAATATAGGCCGACGCCCTGCCCTCGGCAGAAATGGCGCGGATCTTGCGGCGAAGCTTGCCGCGCTCTCGAATCACTTTCGACAGACCGTCGAGAATTTCGCGCAAATTGCCGCCAGTCGAGGTCTGGATCGAGACAGCCGTGATGAACAGCGGCAGATCTTCCTGCCCGACCCGGTCGTACATATTGGACAGCGCCGTCACCATGTCTGCGCCATAGGTGATTTCGTCTGCCACCAGCCCAAATTCCGTGCCGATAGGGTCCGGCAGCTCGCGGCCAACCATGCTGAGAGCGACTGGTACGGGATGCCCCGCCTTGAGGCCGCGCGTCATGAGGTCAAGCGCTTCGGGAAGCTGCGTGCCAAAAATTTTGTGCCGCTTCTTGCGCATGCGCCGCAGAACCAGAAAAGGCAACAGCAGGCTCAATGGCGGAAAAGCCAATATTGCGTATAGGTTATCGCCGGTTTTGAAGGCGCCGTATGCGCAAATTGCCATGGCGATTGCTGTGGTGATGCCGAGAAATTTCGGCATCGCCATCACCACACCCGACTGAATGCGCAGCGTCCTGATGGATTTGAACGAGAGCCAAGCGAACCGGCCTTCTTCCAAGCCGCGTTCCTTGCGCAATTGCACCAGCACGTCGCGCTGGGTCATGTCCTTGGTGGAGACCTTCATGCGCCGGTTGATCGCCTCGCGCCGGTCAGCCTTTTGCGCGACCAGCAGATAGGCAGCCTCAGCGATCATGATGCCGCAAATGGCGGCGGCGGCGTAAACCAGGTAAAGGGATGAGGAACCGCTGAACATCATCAGGCCTTCGGAAGGCCAGGTTCAAAGTAGGAACCGGGAAACTCGATGCCCATGGCTTTCAGATGCTCGAGAAAGCGCGGACGAATGCCTGTCGCTTCAAAATGCCCGACGATCTTGCCATCAGACTCTGTGGCCGTGCGCACAAACTTGTAGATTTCCTGCATCTGGATGACATCGCCTTCCATGCCGGTGATTTCAGCGATGGACGTGATCTTGCGCTTGCCGTCTGACAGGCGGGTCAGTTGGACGATGAGACCGATCGCCGAGGATATCTGGCTGCGGATGGACTGGACTGTCATCGGCATGCCGGTCATGCCCAACATTTGCTCAAGACGCGAAACGGCGTCACGCGGCGTGTTGGCATGGATGGTCGCCATCGAGCCTTCATGGCCGGTGTTCATGGCCTGCAGCATGTCGAATGCTTCTTCGCCGCGCACTTCGCCGAGGATGACGCGGTCAGGCCGCATGCGCAGCGCGTTCTTGACGAGGTCGCGCTGACGGATTTCGCCATTGCCTTCAATGTTTGCCGGGCGCGTTTCCATGCGGGCGACGTGTGGCTGCTGCAACTGCAATTCGGCTGCGTCTTCGATGGTGATCAGGCGTTCGTCATCCGGAATGAATGCCGAGAGAGCATTGAGCATCGTCGTCTTGCCGGTGCCTGTGCCGCCGGAGATGATGGTCGTGATGCGCGCGTTGACAGCGGCGGCGATCACTTCGGCCATCGGCTGTGTGAGCGCGCCGAATTCGACGAGCTTGTGCAGGCCGAGCTTGTTCTTGGAGAATTTGCGGATCGACACCAGCGGACCATCCACGCCGACCGGGCGGATTGCGGCGTTGAAGCGCGAACCGTCAAGCATGCGCGCGTCGCACATTGGCTGCGATTCATCAATGCGGCGGCCAACGGCAGCGACGATCTTGTTGACGATGCGCACCAGATGGGCCTCATCCTTGAACGGAATGTGCACCGGAACCAGCTTTCCGCCGCGCTCAACGAAGCAATTTTCGTGGCCATTGATCAGAATGTCAGAGATCGTCGGATCCTTCAGAAGCGGCTCCAGCGGACCAAGGCCGACCATCTCGTCGACGATGTCATCAACCAGCGCATCGAGCTCGGCGACGTTGAGCGCAAGCCGCTCCTCGCGCACTTGCTCGGACACATAGGACAGGATTTCACGGCGCACATCTTCCACTGGCATGCGTTCAAGCGCGGGCAGATTGAGCTCTTCGATCAGTTTTTTGTGCAGTCGGATTTTTGCGTCCAGCACCCGGTCGTTGGCGCGGGACTGTGCGGGGGCAGCGGCAGCAGGCACCTTCGCATCCATGTGCAGCGACCGCGGAATTTGCACCTCCTTGGATTGCTCAACCTTTGCCGCAGCCGAATTGACGGCCTCCTGGCTTGGCTTTTTCTGCAATATTGAAAACCTGCTCGACATGCTCATTCCCCTTTGGATCCCGAACCGGAATTACCCGGCTTTCCTCAGGAGTGACTTGCCCATCTGGAACAGGCTCTTCTTGCGGGTCTCGACCATTGCCACCTCTTCCGGCAAGATGATCTTGCGCAGATCCTGGATGACGTTGGCATTGGGGTCGATCTGGTGCAGCGGCACACCGCGGTCCACCGCCTCGCGCACGAGGCGGTAATTGTTGGCAACGCCGCCGGCAAAATGCTCGCCAAGCACCTCCTCGACATCTGCAAGGCGGATTCCGTTCTCGAATGTCTTTTGCTCAAAGCGGTTGACGATGACGTTTGGCTTGGTCTGCTTGTTGGTGTTGTTCAGGATCGCCTGAATGAGCCGCTGCGTGTGACGCAAGCAAGGCACGGTCATTTCAGTGACGATATAGAGCTTGTTGGACCCGAGCAGAACTGTCTCTGTCCAAGGGAACCATGTGCGCGGCATGTCGATGACGACGTTGTCGAAATAAGCCGATACCAGATCAAGCATGCGGACAACGACTTCCGCGTTGAACGAGCGCATTTCCGTCGGCTGCACCGGCGCTGCGAGAACGCAAAGCCCGCTCTCATGCTTGGAAAGCATCACGTCGAGCAGGTGCCGGTCAAGACGCTCCGGTTGGTTCTCGATTTCCGTGATGTCAAAGCGCGGCTCAAGGTCGAGATACTCAGCGCAGACGCCTTGCTGGAAGTTGAGATCGACCACACAGGTTGACGATGCGCGATGCGCCGAATTGTGCAGCAGAAACGCCGTTTCAATCGCCATGGTCGTTGAGCCAACGCCGCCAGCCGCTGGCATGAATGTGTAGATTTGCGCTTCGGCAACTTCGTTCTTTTCGGGGCCCTTGAGAGCGCGGATACAGGAACGGACCAGATCAGCGGTCGAAATCGGCTTGATGAGGAAGTCAGACACCTGCATCTGGACCAGAATACGCACCGCAGCGGCATCAAATTCCTGCGTGACAACGACGACCGGGATGCGGCTGTCGAGACGGCGCATGATGCGCTGCAGCGACTCTAGTTCCTCGATCTTGCGCGTGTTCAGGTCAATCACAGCAACCGCGCATTCCATCTCCTGCAGATCACCGCGCAACTCACTGACGTTCTTTTCCAGAACGCGCAGTTCAATCCGGTCAGCCGACGCAAACGCCGCGCGCGTTTCCTGGACAAACGATGCGTCCTGAGAAACGATTGCAATCCGCTTTGATGATGCTTCGTTCATGTCCCTGCCCTGCTTTTTTTGCTTTTATGGATTTGCGCTGGTTGCTGGTGCTGCCGTTGCCGGTGTGCTGCCGTCTTCGCTGCCGCCGCGATCATTCGGAATGATCAGCTCGGTGTCTTCAACGCCCGCTGGCCACGGATCAATCACCTGCAGCGCCGTGTTGCGGGCAACGGCGTCTCCTGCTCCGAGGGTCAGGCCTTCGGTGCGCAACGCATCTTCTTTGGCACAGCTTGAAAGCAGAGCACCGGCTGCGAGGATCGAAATGAACAGAATGCGGTTCACGGTTGGATGCCTTTCACTTGGCTTCGGACAGGTCGAGGAAATGACCTGCGCCCGGCACCGCAGCAAGCTTGGCTGCGCCGCTTTTTGCACGATTGGTGTCCGAGACTTTGATTTCGTCGACATTGGCAAGGAACAGATCATTGCTGCTGGGCGGCATGGTGCTGTCGAATGGTGTTGCAATGCGCTTTGACGGATCAATCGGGCGCACAAGATGCGGTGTGACGATGATCACAAGGTCGGTCTCGCGGCGCTGGTAATTCTTGCTGGAGAACAGCGAGCCGAGGATTGGCGTCTTGCCGATGCCCGGAGTGCGCTCAATCCCGACATCGTTGAATGTCTGCAAAAGCCCGGCCATCATGAAGCTCTGGCCGCTTTTCAGATCGACTGAAGTCTGGGCACGGCGGACGCTGAAGCCTGGAATGGCAATTCCGCCCGGTGTTTTGTAGGAGTTCGTCGTATCAACCGACGAAACTTCCGGTGCGATGTCGAGTGCAATCAAGCCATCCGCGAGCACAGTTGGCGTGAATTCGAGACCGACACCATATTTCTTGAACTCGATGGTGACGGCACCGCCGCTTTGGGCAACCGGAATTGGAAACTCGCCGCCTGCAAGGAAGCTGGCCTTTTCGCCAGACCGTGCAACAAGATTGGGTTCCGCCAAACGCCTGGCAAGGCCACGATCTTCCAGCGCATCGATCTGCGCGTCGATCTGGAGGCCCGGCAAAACGAACTGTCCGATAATCTGACCGTTGCCCGCCAGCGTCTGTTCGGTGAAGCCATCAAACAGCGCCTCTGCACCGCTGATGCCCTGAATGAAATTCGCGCCGGCCTTGACGCCAAGTTTCGTGATTGACTGACGGTTGATTTCGATAAAGCGGACCTGCAGCTGAACTTGCTGGGAGGACGTGATGTTCACGGAGTCGATGACGTCATTGCCCTCGTTGAACTGCTTGGCAATCTTTTTGGCCTTCTCGGCACCGACCTTGTCTTTGGCCGCTCCCGACAAAACGATCTGGCCATTGGCGCTTGACGCTTTGATGTTTGAGTCCGGCACATTCTGCTGGATGGCGGCGTTCAGTTGCTGGGTGTCATAGGTCACCTCAACATCGACCGAGCCCATCAGCTTTTTGTTCTCATCGAACAACGCAATGCCGGTGGTGCCAAGCTTGTGACCGAGAACATAAAATGACTGATTGGTGAGCGGAGTGACATTGGCCACTTCCGGATCGCCGACGACTATTTCGGCAAACCCCTGGTCCAGCCTGATTGTCTTCGGCTTGCCCTTGGCGATCTTGATCGATTTGGTCTTGCCGGCAATGACGTTGATGACGCCATCATCGGCAAACACGCTTGTTGCCATGATCATTGGTGCGGACAGCCCGGCGATTGCCAAGCTGATCCCCATCCATTTCCCCAGTCCCCGAGCCCGCATTTTATGCCCCTAAGTCCGTTTGCCGCTGTTTAGAGCGATCAGTTGTTTGCGCCTGCCGACGCTTTGATTTGGTTGCCTTGTTCATCGATGACCGAAAACGTCTCTTCGACATGGCCGCGTGTGACGATCAGCGATCTGTATTTCGGCCCCTCGTTTTCAATCGACAGAATGGAAGGCGCAGAAACCGCCGAGGCGGCAACCGGCTTGGCCTGCTCCTTGTCGAGATTGGACGAAGTGAAAGTTGAATCATTGGTTGCCGCAGCATCACCGGCCGAGCGCAGCAATAGGTAAAGCGTGCCAAGCTGCTGGGCGAGCGCCACTTTCTGGGCGTCATCCGTTGACACTTCAACCGTGATGGAGCGAGCGACAGCAGCCTGAACCGACGACTGATCGGCGCTTTGGTCAGTCGTCAGCACTTTGACATTCTGCAAAATGACTTCCGACGCCAGCTCAGAAACCGGCGTTGCGGCTGTGATTTCTTCGGACCCCGGCGATGTCTGCACGGGCGCCGCATTTTTCTGGCGCGTCAGAAGGACGTCCACCCGGTCGCCCGGAGTGACAAAACCTGCGACACCAGTGATGTCGTCGACGCGGATCGACACGGCGCGCATGCCGGTTTCCAGAAGATTGGAAAGCGATGCGCGGCCATCCTTGCCCGAAAGCTTTGACAAGAGGACGGGCTCGTTCGGAGCCATGGGTGCAAGCACGAGGCGCTTGCCGCCCGAGGTCAATTCGGCAATTGAACTGAAGGAGCCTTGGGGAAGCGCATTGGCCGGCCAGTCAACTTCCTGAACTGACTCCGGGGTGATCTCCATCCCGTATTTCAATGCCGTTGACGCAACGAGCAATTTGCGTGTTTCCACGGCCGGAAGCGCTGGAGATGTGTCTGCCTCCGCGACAGGCACCGAAGCAACCGTCTGCGATTTGACAAACCGGTCGGCGATAAAAATTGACAGGCCGCCGAACACGACAGCCAATCCAACCATTGGTATGAGTTTGCCCTTCACGCCTTGCCCCTGTTCTGTGCGGTTTTCCGCTTCAGTGCATAATCGGGGAAAATCCTAAAGAGACGCGTAAAGGCTGTGCGGTTTCGGGACAATTCTTGCCTATGGTTAGCAATTTGTTCATGTCTGCAACCTGAAATCGCTTTAAGGCAAAATCGGTCCACGGGTCGCATGAACACAACATCCGTGGCATTGTTTGCCGCTGATTCGCCTTCACCGAGCCTCCTGAGGATTGAATGACCGACTCGACCGATCTTTTTGGCGATCTGCCGCAACCTGCGCCGCGCGCGCCGCAGCCGGTGGAAAAGCCGGTATCTTCGGGCAAGTCCGCAGCACCCCAGACCAAATCGCCAGCGACGACCGAGTCTTATTCGGCTGCTGATATTGTTGTCTTGGAAGGGCTGGAGCCGGTTCGCATGCGCCCCGGCATGTATATCGGCGGCACCGACGAGAAGGGTCTTCATCATCTCTTCGCAGAAGTCATCGACAATTCGATGGACGAGGCCGTGGCCGGGCATGCTACCTTCATCGAGGTGGAATTGGATGCGCAGGGCTATCTGTCGGTCACCGATAATGGCCGCGGCATACCGGTGGACCCGCATCCGAAGTTCAAGGACAAGTCGGCCCTCGAAGTGATTATGACCACGCTGCACGCGGGCGGAAAGTTCAACTCCGAAGTCTATGAGACATCCGGCGGTCTGCATGGCGTCGGTGTTTCTGTGGTCAACGCGCTGTCTGATGTGCTTGAAGTGGAAGTTGCCCGCAACCGCAAGCTCTATCGCCAGACATTCGCGCGCGGCATCGCGCAGGGCAAGATTGCCGAGCTGGGCGATGTTCAGAACCGGCGCGGCACCAAGGTACGCTTCCATCCTGACCCACAGATATTTGGCAAGGACGCCAAATTCGAGCCTGCCCGTCTGTACCGCATGGCGCGCTCGAAAGCCTACCTTTTCGGCGGTGTAGAAATCCGCTGGACCTGCGCGCCGGTGCATCTGAACACAAAAGATGCGCCACCGGAAAAGGCGGTGTTCCATTTCCCGGGCGGTCTCAAAGACTATCTGGCCGCGCAGCTCGGCTCCGAATTTCAGGTCACCCGCGACATGTTCGCGGGCA
>JANPGC010000298.1:0-14010 GCA_031423755.1 Phyllobacteriaceae bacterium
CGGGGCGGAGCGGCCCCAGCGGGCCTTCAGCGGATCTGTGGTTTCCTTGGCGGCGGCGTTGACGCCGGCCTTCCATGTCGGGCGGTGGCCAGTGACGGCCTCGCGCTGGTAACGGGCGATTTCATTGTCGGTCAGGCCGGAGAAATAATTGAAGCCCTTGTTGTACTCGCGGACATGGTTGACGCAGAAGTGGAAATATTCCCCTTCCTTCATCCGGCCGACAGGCGCCTTGTGCGTGCCGGGCTTGTCGCAGCCGTCCCACTGGCAAGCGGGCGCAGTCGGTTTCGGCTCGGCTTCCGCCTTGCGCCGTGTCCGGATGCCGTCAAATAATTTCGAATTCAGATCCATCGAATCACATCTGTTGGAATAAAGGTATTTGCCGCGCAACAATTGACTTTGCAAAGCCTCCCGTCATACCCGCTTTGGCGCAGAAGAAAAGGCCCCGTCATGACAAGACATGAAACCGCATTGAAATTGCTCAATGATTCCTTTCAGCCGGAGCGGCTTGAGATCGTCAACGAGAGCCATTTGCACGCCGGTCATCATCACGGCGACGGCCGCCCGTTCGACGGAACCGGCGAAACGCACTTCCGTGTACGCATTATTTCGGCAGCGTTCGCCGGAAAATCAAGGTTGGACCGGCATCGCGCGATCAATGCGGTGCTTGCGCCGGTGCTGGAAGACGGTCTGCACGCGCTGGCGGTCGAGGCGTCGGCACCGGGTGAAACGGTGCGTTGGTAGTTATGGGAGTGACGCCAGATAGCGCGAAATCGCGGCGCTGATACCGCCTTCGTCAATACCGATCTGCCGGTTGATTTCCCGATGCTTGTAGGCGCTCCCGTCGAACGTGCTCACTTTCACGCCACTGCGCCTCAGCCGTTCTGCAAAATCCAGTGACACTTCGCGGCTGAGCGCCATGTTTGAGTAGCAGACAAGCACCGGCGGAACTGGATGCTGGCCAATGTAGTACGCTGGCGAGAGCGCATTCCAGCGGTCGCCGTTGCCGAACAGATAGCCATAGTGGCGTGGCAGATGGCCCCCGTTGAGCGCGGCGAATTTGCCGATGTCATACATCTGGATGTCGTTGCAGATGAGGCCGTGAACGCCGGGCAATTTGCCGGAAAGCGCTGCGAGTGCCGCCAGATGGCTCCCTGCGGAATGGCCCAACATCACAATGCGCCGGGGATCGCCACCGTGATCGGCAATGTTGGCGCGGACCCATCCATAGGCCGCAGCCACATCCCCGGCTTGCCGGTCAGGCTTGGCAATCGGGCCGAGACGGTAGTCGATCGAGACAAACACATATCCAAACTTGCGGAAGAAATCAGGCTTGGCGTCCACCTCGCTTCGCCGCCCGACCTGCCACGCGCCGCCATGGACGTAGATCAGGACGGGGAGCGGGAGTTTGGAATTCGTCGGATAGATGTCAAGCTTGGCAGGTCCATAGTCCACCGTCACCACGCCGGGCTTGGCCGCAGCGACACCGGAGGGCGCTAGCGCCAGTGCGGCACCTGCCAAAAATGACCTGCGATGTATCAAACATGCTCCAAGGGTTTGCCCGCGAACCTATCACCCGAGAGCCGAATCGAGAAACGCCATTGTCGCAGCTGTGAAACCGCCATTCTCGTTGCCAAAGCTGCGGTTGATGGCAAAGTGCGAATAGGCCGAGCCGTCGAACAGTTCCGTGCGGCTTCCGGTCGCCTTCAGTTTTGCGGCGAACTCCAGCGCCGTCTGTTTGTGACTCCTGACCTTGGAGTAAGCGATCAAAACAGGTGGATGCCTGCGCGAGCCGACGTAAGTCATCGGCGACAGTGCCGTCCACTGCGATGGGTCGTGGAACGCTTGCTTGTGAACATTGCGCAGCGCGCCGCGCTCGGCCTGCTTGGTGACGTCGTAGACATCAACATCGCAGAGCACCAAAGCCTTCGCGCCCGGCAAGCCGCCGCGCATGCCGGTGAGCGCGGTGAGATGACAACCGGCAGAGTGGCCGGAGACAGCGATACGCGCCGGGTCGCCACCATATCGGGCGATGTTGGCACGGATAAAGGCATAGGCCTTTTCAACATCTTTCGCCTGCGTGGCCACCTCCGCTTCCGGCAGCATGCGGTAGTCAATCGAGACGAAAACATAGCCACTTTCCACAAACCACTCAGACTTCGACTGCACATATTTGCGGTTGCCGTTGCGCCAGCCTCCGCCGTGGACATGGATGAACACCGGCAGATTTGAAGCGCCTTCGGGAGCATAAATGTCGAGAAGCGCCGGACCGTAATCCAGCGTCACCGGTTTAACGGCGCTGGCTGGCTGCGCCTGCTTGGCGTTCTTGCGCGCTTCAATGCGGTCACGAAGACCCGCTTGCGCGACGGTCGGCAGAAGGCTGGCAAAGATTGCGGCACTGACAAAATTGCGGCGGGTGACCATTGTCCGGCTCCTGTGTTGACATGCGCAGGATCAGACAGCCGGTCTGCGAAGACCAGTTAAACTTTTGTCATGAAATTCATATGGTTAAGCTAAAGTTTCGCAGGCAAGGAAGGATTCCACAGCCGACGGCGGCACATCCTTGGCGATGAAGGACTGGCCGACACCACGCGTGAGTATAAAGGTCAACGTGCCGCGCGCGACCTTTTTGTCCTGCCCGATGAAGCGCATCAGCGTCGCCGCATCGGGCATCTCGCCGGGCATGTCGGATATGCGCGTCGGCAGACCGACCGCTTTCAAATGTGCCTCGACGCGGCGGGCATCATCGGGACTTGCCAAATTCATGTGAGCGGAAAAACGGTGTGCCAGCGCCATGCCGATGGCAACGCCCTCGCCGTGAACAAGACGCGCTGAATCATAGGCGACGAACCCTTCAAGCGCATGTCCGAATGTGTGGCCGAGATTGAGCAAAGCACGGTCACCGGTCTCATGCTCGTCGCGGGCGACCACGGCAGCCTTGGCGCGGCAGGAGACGGCGATGGCTTCCACGCGCGAGGGACCGCCGGAGAACACGTCCTGCCAGTTCTTTTCAAGCCATGCGAAAAAGTCCGGCTGGTCAATCAGACCGTATTTGGCAACCTCGGCATAGCCGGCGCGAAACTCCCGCTTGGACAGCGTATCGAGCACACCCGTGTCGGCGAGCACCAGTTGCGGCTGATGGAAGACACCAACAAGGTTCTTGCCCTCAGGCGCGTTGATACCGGTCTTGCCGCCGACAGACGAATCGACCTGCGCGAGCAATGACGTCGGGATCTGAACGAACGGCATGCCGCGCCGCACGATCCCAGCCGCAAAGCCGGTCAGATCGCCGACGACGCCACCACCGAAAGCAATCAGCACGTCCCGGCGTTCAAGCCTGGCCTGCAGCGTTTGACGCACAACCTGCTCAAGCATGGTGAAGCTCTTGGACTTTTCGCCCGCAGGAATGACAATCGGCGTGGAGTGGATGCCCGCAGCGGCGAGCGAGTCTTGCAGCCGCTCAAAGTGCAACGGCCCGACAACATCATCTGTGACGATGGCAGCGCGGACGCCGGGCAGCCGTGCAGATATCTCTGCGCCGGCGCGCTCAATCAGGCCTTTGCCAATCAAAATATCATAGGAGCGATCCGCCAGCGAAACGGGAACCGTGATTGTATCGCTCATCCTGACGCTTCGCTTTCTGCAGTCTTGCTTTCTTCCGTCATGGCAAAAAGCGCATCAACAACTTCTCCCGCCATGACGTCCTTCTTTTCGTCACGCGAAATAATGGTGACTTCCGACAGGGCATAGACAGGATAGCGCTTGTCCATCAGCTCCTGCATGGTGGCGCGCGGATCGGCTGTTTTTAGCAGAGGCCGGTTTGACTTGCGCCCGACCCGCTCCATCAACACGTCAAGCTCCGCCTTCAACCAGACCGATACGCCAGCCCGCAAGATGGCCTTGCGGGTTTGCTCGTTCATGAAAGCACCGCCGCCTGTGGCAAGCACCTTGGGGCCCGTGCGCAATATGCGGCGGATGACGCGGCGTTCAAGATCGCGGAATTCCGCCTCGCCATAGCGCTCAAACAACTCCGGAATGGTCATGCGCGAGACGGCTTCAATTTCGGTGTCGGCATCAATGAAATTGACTCCGAGCATTTGGGCAACGCGCTTGCCAATGGTCGATTTGCCTGCGCCCATCAAGCCAACGAGCACAATCGAGCGCTTGCCAAGCATCGCCTTGATCGCGCCAGCTTCCGGCCTGATGGCAGTGTCCTCGCTCATGTTCCATCCGCAAAGGGCCTGATATGCGTTGTATCGACAGGAAAAACGACCTCCCGTCAAGCGCAGGCCAACAGTTGCATCCGGACTGGCCATGCTTGCCAACAAGCGGACATGGCGCGATAAGCAGCCGACAGGAAAAGGCCGCAAATCACATGCCCACACTGATGCGTCTGATCTCTATTCTCGTCGTGCTTGCCGGTCTTGTTTGGGGCGGATTGTTTGCGTTGGCGACGCTGGTTGAGCCGAAGCAGGCGGAAATGACGATTCGCATACCGGCAGCAAAAATCAACCCGCCAGCGCCGGATAGCGGAGGCTAAACCATGCAGGACAGCGCGTTGATCGAGAATTTTCTGGAAATGATGAGTGCTGAACGCGGCGCGGCGCTCAACACAATAGAGGCGTATCAGCGCGATCTGGACGATACGGCGGAATTTCTCGCCTCGCGCGGCGTCAAGCTGCTCGACGCCGGGGTTGAGGACATCCGTGCGGCAATGGCGGACCTTTCAAAGCGCGATTTTGCCGTGACATCGCAGGCGCGGCATCTGTCCTCATTGCGCCAGTTCTATCGGTTTCTGTATGGCGAAGGCCTTCGCGGCGACGACCCTACAGCAATCATAGACGGGCCAAAGCGCCAGCGGCCATTGCCGAAAACGCTTGATGTCGATGCCGTCTCCAAGATGCTCGATCTCGCTGAAGACGATGCGCGGGCAGAAGCCCAGACGGCATCGGCCGCCAAGCGGCTTCATGCGATGGTCGAAACCTTGTATGCCACGGGCTTGCGTGTGTCCGAACTTGTTGCGTTGCCGGTGACAGCGGCGCGACCCGACCGGGAATACGTGCTGCTCAAGGGAAAAGGCGGCAAAGAGCGGATCGTGCCGCTATCCGGCAAATCCAAGACCGCGCTCGCCAAATGGATTGCGTCACGCAATCTAGACGCGGCGCAAGGGGCGAGCCCATGGCTGTTTCCGGCAAAGTCCGAAACTGGGTATGTCGCGCGGCAGGTATTTGCCCGTGAGCTAAAACTGCTGGGCGCGCGGGCAGGAATTTCTGCCGCCCTGTTGTCGCCGCACGTCATGCGCCATGCCTTTGCCAGCCATTTGCTGCAAAATGGCGCGGATTTGCGCGTTGTGCAGGAATTGCTTGGCCACGCAGACATATCCACAACACAAATTTATACCCATGTTTTATCCGAAAAGCTGCAAAGGCTTGTGGAAGACCACCATCCGCTGGCCGATTTGACGCCAAAAGGTTGATTGCGCATTGCGGCTGCGGCAAGTTCCTGATTGAGTTCAGGTCGCAGCGCGATTAAGACAAGCCGCTCCCGACCGCATGCCGGACGGGCATTTCGCCCGCTTCAGTCAGGGAAAACCAACGGTCCATGTACAATTATCTCGACTTCGAAAAACCGGTTGCCGACCTTGAAGGCAAGATTCTTGAGCTTAAAAAGGGGCAGGATGCATCCGGTTCCGTTGATGTCAGCGAAGAAATCTCCCGGCTTGAAAAGCGCTCGATTGATGCGTTGAAAGAGCTTTATCGCAAATTGACGCCATGGCAGAAGGCGCAGGTCGCCCGCCACCCGGATCGTCCACATTGCCTTGACTACATGTCGGGCCTGTTCACTGAGTTCGCCCCGCTCGCCGGTGACCGCAAGTTTGCCGACGATGCTGCGGTCATCTGCGGTCTGGCGCGTTTTGAAGGGCAAGCTGTTGCCGTGATTGGTCAAGAGAAGGGCTCTGATACCAAAACCCGCCTCAAACACAATTTCGGAATGGCCATGCCCGAAGGCTATCGCAAGGCCGTGCGCATCATGGAACTCGCCGATCGCTATGGCATTCCAGTGATCACACTGGTCGATACGGCGGGCGCATATCCGGGCATAAGCGCTGAAGAGCGCGGACAGGCTGAAGCCATCGCCCGTTCGACCGAGGCCTGTCTTAACCTCAAGGTGCCGCTGGTATCCGTCATCATTGGCGAAGGCGGGTCGGGCGGTGCGATCGCGATTGCCACGGCCAACCGCGTTTACATGCTCGAACATGCGATTTATTCGGTGATATCGCCTGAGGGCGCAGCTTCAATCCTTTGGCACGATTCATCACGCGCCAAAGATGCTGCCACGAACATGAAAATTACCGCCGAAGATCTGCTTACGTTGAAGATCATCGACGGAATCATCACAGAACCGGTTGGCGGCGCCCATAGGCACAAGGACGAGGCGATTGCCGCAACCGGCAATGTCATATCGGCAGCGCTGACGGAACTCGGCCAGCCTGGTCGCGACATGCGCCGGGAGCGGCGCGAAAAGTTTCTGGCGATTGGCCGGTCGGGTTGATCACGATTTTGTCGATTTCCCTGCCATGTGTCTGTCTGGTAAGGCTTTTGTAACCATAACAAGCCAACGCTTCTGCCATCTTTCTGCACGAATTGGGACATAACGACGCCGCATGAGAGTAATGCTTTCCATCGCCGCTATTCTGTTCGGGCTGTTCGCCTTGTCCGGCTGTCAAGGGTCCATCGACGACCTGTCGCCCAAGGCGACGCGCGAGCTGCCTGCCAGCATTGTGCAGAAGATGAAAGCCAAGGGCATGAAAAAAAATGCCCCGGTCTATTTCCGGCTGTTCAAGGACGAGCACGTTGTCGAGGTCTGGAAACAGAAGGACAATGGCAAGTTTGACATGGTGCAGAACTACAACATTTGCGCCTGGTCAGGCACGCTCGGCGCCAAATACAAGCAAGGCGACCGGCAGGCACCGGAAGGGTACTACCCGATCCGCCCGGCTCAAATGAACCCGGCATCCAAGTATTTTCTCGCCATAAACACTGGCTTCCCCAATGCCTATGACCGCGCCAATGGCCGCTCTGGCAGTGATCTGATGATCCATGGTGCCTGCTCGTCGTCCGGCTGCTATTCGATGACCGATGAAAGCGTGCAGCAGATTTTCGCGTTTGCCCGCGACGCCTTTGCTGGCGGTCAGCAGGAGATCATCCTTGAGGCCCTGCCATTCAGGATGACGCCGGAAAAGATGGCGATTTTCTCTGCGCACAAGGACTTCAAATTCTGGTCCATGTTGCGAGAAGGATATGACTCTTTCGAGCTAACAAAAATCCCGCCGAAGGTGGACTTCTGCGAGAAAAAATATGTGTTCAACCGTGTCGCCGAAAGCGGCTCTTTCAACGTCAACGCTACCTGCCCGCCCTCGCAGCCCCGCTGGCCGCAGCTGACGCCAGTCTTGACCAGTTATGACTCAAAGTTCCAGTCAAGCTTCGCTGCGGCGTCCAGACGCTTCGAAGGCGTGCCGTTCCCGATCGTTCACGGCGGCAAATCACGTCCGCTGGACCAGAAATGGAAGCCGCAGCCAGTCAAGAGCGGACCAAAGACCAACGCCCTGATCGAAGAAGCCGAGCGCGCCGCCAAGGCCAAGCTGAAGGCAGAAGAGAAAGCCGCAGCAGAGCTTGCAGCGGCAACTCCAGCCGACGCAGCGCATCCTGCGGACGCTTCAACACCTGCCGCTGATGCGGCAGCAACAGCCCCTGTGCCGGAGGCGGATTCCAAGGCCGCAGCCGATGCCGTCAAACCAGCTGTCCCGGTCTCCACTGACGAGGCGGCGGAAGCCAGGATTGTGCCGCTGACCGAAGAGCAAGCCAAGCAGACGGAAGTCGCCAAGGCCGCAGATGGTTCTGCCATTCCCGTTCCAACACCCAATCCGAAAGCGGTTGCTTCTGAAGCGCCGGCTGAGCCGGTTAAAAAGAAGCACCGTTTCTGGCCATTCAATGGAAGCTGAAACGTCGGAAATCTATGACCTGCGCGGCTTGAACTGCCCGCTGCCGGTGCTGAAAATACGCAAGTGGCTGTCAGAAGGCTCGCCGGGTTCGCTCTTGGTCGCCGAGACGACGGACGCGCTGGCTGTGATTGATATTCCCCACTTCTGCCGTGAATACGGGCATGAGATGGTCGCCTGCAACAAGGTGGACGGCGGGCACAGGTTTACGATCAGGAATTGCGGCAGATAACCGCATTCAGCCCTTGAAGCCCGCAATCGCCAACGGATTGTCTGACAGCGCCTGCGCATCTGCAGTGTCGGTCTGCGGCTTGCCTGTGAACGCGGCAAACAGGTCACGGACGTAGGGTTCCGGAATGTCCCTGGCAATAATGACAATACGCGTGCGGTGGTCAGCACTTGGCCACGCATTCAGTTTGACCGGCGGATGAAGGATTTTCTGGACACCGTGGATGACCAGCGGGCGGGACGGATCATCGGCAAGCTGGATGATTCCCTTCATCCGCAGAAGTTGCTCACCCTGCGTGGCGCGCAGCAGGTCGAAGAACATATCGACGCTGGCATAAGGAATTGGCCGGTCATGAATCAACGTAAAGGCGCTGATCGAGCGGTCGTGCCGGTTGACATCGTGATGATGGTGATCATGGCCGTGGTGATCATGGTGATGATGCCCCTCGATGCCATGCCGCTCCGTCTCGCGGTCGCGGTAGGCCTCCTCGTTCAGCCAGCGTTCGACATCCGTCGTCTTGGTGGCCGGATTATAGAGTCCACAGTCAAACAACGCGGCAACCCCGGCATTGCCAGTTACAGCGATAAGTTGGGGCGCGGCGGGATTGAGCCGGAGAAGGCGCGCCTTCAGATCATCCAGCCCCGCATCGGCCTGCGGCAGATCAGTCTTGGTCAACACGATCCGGTCAGCCATCGCGACTTGCTTGACGGCCTCCATGTGAGCATCAAGCGTAGAACTGCCGTTGACAGCGTCAACCGTGGTCAACACGCCATCAAGCCGGTACGCTTGCAGCATGACCGGATGACCCATGATCGACTGCAAGACAGGCGCCGGGTCAGCAAGTCCGGTCGTCTCGATGACAACGCGGCGCAAGCGTGCGATCTTGCCGGTCTGCAGTTTTTCGACCAGCATAGATAATGTGTCGATCAGCGCGCCGCGCACCGTGCAGCAGAGGCAGCCGTCGGAAAGTTCGATAATGCCCTCGTCCGATTGCTCAACCAGCAGATGATCAAGTCCGACATCGCCGAACTCATTGATGATGACGGCCGTATCAGTCAGCGCCGGGTCTTTCAGCAGCCGGTTGAGGAGCGTGGTTTTGCCCGAGCCGAGAAAGCCGGTCAGCACCGTGACGGGAATTGGGAACTGCGTCTCGTTCATTTGGCTTTCAACTTGATTTGCGCCGTGGCCGGCACGGCCTTGCGCAGTTCCGCCCGCTCAAGCGGGGCTATAGCAGCGGGCGTAAAGGCGGGTCGCGGTGTCGGCACCGGAACCACAATCGGCCACCCGTCCGCTGATTTCGCTGGCATCAGCCCGACCATAACAGCAACGGGATCACGCTCCATGGCGCGGATTTCCGGCGTGCTGAACGTCACGCGCCCGTCAATTTCACGCCCATCCCAGCGGTCCGCCGCAGCGGCTTCGGTGCAGACCTGTTTGCGCATGTCAGTGGCGGGATTGGACTCTTCGCCGGAGGGTTTGAGCGTCGCAAGCGTTTCGAGGCCGGACGGTTTGGCAAAGCCATCGGCCAGCAGATCAGCCGCCTTTTCAGCGCGGCCAACCTGGCTCTTTTCGCCCAGAACAACGGCAACCAGCGTTCGCCCGTCGCGCGTCGCCGCACCAACGAGATTGAACCCGGAGGCGCAGACAAATCCTGTCTTCATGCCATCGGCTCCGGCAAAGCGCCCCAAGAGGATGTTGTAATTGCGCTCTATATGATCGCCATATTTGATGGCTTCAATGCTGAAATATGACGCAAACTCCGGAAACTCCGACCGCAGCGCCCGCGTCAAAATCGCCAAGTCTCTGGCGTTGGTGTAGTTCTGCGGCGAGTGCAGCCCGTTGGCGTTTACAAAATGCGACCCGGTCATGCCAAGCCTAGCGGCGGCAGCATTCATCGCATCGGGATAATTCACACCGCCGACAGTTTCTCCGACAGCCACGGCAATGTCATTGGCTGACTTAACCAGCATGATCTTCAGCGCATTGTCGAGCGTCAGGCGGTTGCCGGGCTTGTAGCCCATCTTGCCCGGCGGCTGTCTGGCGGCGTTCGCGCTGATGACGACAGGCGAATCGACGGTCAGTGTTCCGGATTTGATGGCGCTGAAGGCGATGTAGGCGGTCATCAGCTTGGTCAGCGATGCTGGATACCAGCGCTGAAACGCGTTCTCCTCAGCCAAAACCGCACCGGTCTGCACGTCTACAACAATTGAAGCGCCGGCAAATGCCGCGCCGGAGTATAGCGACAGTGCCACTGCGAACAGCGCAGCGCACGCCCTTTGCAATGATATTGAGCCGGAATTCCGCATCATTTCGCCACGTGTGTCCGATTGTTTGCCGCCACGGCTTCACGCCGCACTGGCAAATGGCTATCTAGCGTATGTGGCAGGCAAATGGCAGAGCGCCCAAAGCCGTGGTCACGGAATTCTTTTGAACAGGGTGCGCAATGCCGCTTTTGAACAGTGCCGTCGCAATGCAGGACGAGGTGACCGGCTGGCGCAGGCATCTGCATCGTCATCCCGAAATCCTGTTTGATGTGCATGAGACCGCGAAATTTGTTGCCGAGAAACTGACGGCCTTCGGCTGTGATGAAGTCGCCACTGGCCTTGGGCGCACCGGTGTGGTCGGCCTCATAAAGGGGCGGCTGGGCGACGGCTCTGTGATCGGCCTTCGCGCCGACATGGACGCGCTGCCGATCAGAGAAACCACCGGTCTGGCGCACGCCTCCACCGTTTCTGGTAAAATGCACGCCTGCGGCCATGACGGCCACACGTCAATGCTCCTCGGCGCAGCGCAGCATTTGTGCGAGACACGCAATTTCCGGGGCGCGGTCGCGGTAATCTTCCAACCCGCTGAAGAAGGCGGCGGCGGTGGCCGCGAAATGGTGCGCGACGGCATGATGGAGCGTTTCGCCATTGCGCAAGTCTACGGTCTGCACAACATGCCGGGGTTGCCGCTCGGAGAGTTTGCCATCCGCAAGGGCGGCATCATGGCCGCTACCGACGAGTTCAACATCACCATCACCGGCAAGGGCGGCCACGCCGCCATGCCGCACATGACGGTTGATCCGGTAATGGTCGGCGCGCATATGGTGACTGCGTTCCAGACCATCGTTTCGCGCTCGACCGATCCGGTTTCAGCGCTGGTGATCTCAGTGACCTGCTTCAACGCAGGCGACGCGCACAACGTCATCCCGCAGACGGCGCAGCTGCGCGGTACCTTCCGCACACTGGACAGCGCGGTGCGCGAAGACGCGGAGAAACGCATCCGCCATGTCGCCGCAATGGTGGCGCAGACATTTGGTGCGGAGGTGAATGTCAATATTCATCGCGGCTATCCGGTGACCAGCAATCATGCCGCGCAAACGGATTTTGCCATTCAAGTCGCCACATCTGTCGCAGGTCCCGCCCATGTCAATCCGGACGTGGCACCGGTCATGGGCGGCGAGGATTTCTCCTACATGCTTGAGGCCCGGCCCGGCGCATTCATCTTCATGGGCAACGGCGACACGGCGTCCCTGCACCACCCCGACTACGACTTCAACGACGACGCCATCCCGCACGGCATCAGCTATTGGGTGGCGCTGGCGGAGGCGGCGCTGGCATAGCGCTCCGGTCTTCATGTGTCAGGGAACCATCGCGGCTTCGCCTCGTTAAGGCTAAATGATCGATTTGGCCAGATTTCGAAGAGAACCGAAACCATCATCGCGCAGGCCACACAGGCGCAAAGGGCCCTCGGCGCTGCTGGCGCTGACGGCATTGTCGTGGGTCGGCTATTTCCTGCTCAGCGCCATGACCGACGGGACTTCAAATAAACCTCAAACTGACAAGGCGTTGAAGGTTACAGTCGATCCGGGCGTCGCGACAGCGAAAATGATCACCGACATTCCTGCCCGCTCATGGCGGGGCGTCATAGTCAACGTCTACAACAGCATCGACGAAGATCGGGTGCTTGCGGTCGCGGCAGGTGTTGCGTTTTACGCGCTGCTGGCGATTTTTCCGGCGGTGACGACGCTTGTTTCGCTTTATGGCGTGTTCAATGACCGCGCGCAGGTGGCCGCTGACCTCGCTTCGCTGGCGATGATATTGCCCGAAGGTGCAGTGTCCATTATCAGCGAACAGGCCATGCGGATCGCCAGCGGCGCGCCGCTGAGTTTGGGCTTTACCGCCCTGTTCTCGTTTCTTCTTGCCATATGGAGCGCCAATTCCGGAATGAAGGCGCTTATCGATGCGCTGAACGTGTCTTATGCCAAGCGTGAGACCCGGACATTGCTGCGTCTGCACCTGACGTCTTTCGCGCTGACAATGGGCTCTCTGCTTTTTTTATTGCTGATGCTGGGCGCCGTTGCCGTCGTTCCGGCGATCCTCGCATTCCTGTGGCTGGACGGGTGGACACAATGGCTGGTCTGGGCCGGACGCTGGCCGGTCATTCTGATCCTGCTCGGCGTCGCCATCTCCATCCTCTACCGTTGGGGTCCCAACGTCAAAAGCACATCTTGGCGCTGGTATTCGCCGGGCAGCATCTTCTCCAGCATCGGCCTCTTGGCCTTTTCCATGCTGTTCTCATGGTATGCCGCAAGCATTGCCGCATTTAACGAAACCTACGGCTCACTCGGTGCCGTGATCGCCTTTCTCGCCTGGATGTGGCTCAGCACGGTTGTTGTGCTGATCGGCGCGGAGCTGAACGCCGAACTCGACCGCCGCCTCGGCGACCGGCCAACACAGACCACGGTGCGATAAAGCAGGAAGACACCTTGGCGAGCGCACCTGATTTCGCTATGTCTGCCGCGGTCGGTCCCGTAGCTCAGGTGGATAGAGCGAAAGTTTCCTAAACTTTAGGCCACTGGTTCGAATCCAGTCGGGATCACCACTTTTTTCATAACAATTTCAATATGTTAGCGTCTCTGGCGTGATGCCGGATTGTGCCGCGTTTTCCGTAGGTTACACGGGTGGATTTTTTCAAGCGATTCCCAGAGACCGTTTGCTGGCGGGTTTCTCTGCCTTTGGCGGCCCGCGTCTCTGTGGGCCAGTTTCGAGCCGGGGGATGTGAATCATTATTGGGATCTTTTGACAGCTGAATTGCTGAACCATCAAATGATGCTCTTAGTTCGAATCTTTTCCGCTTCACCATAGACTTCAACTTTCCAGCCAGTTTTCAGTCTATTCGGAGACGGGGCGAATTGTGTCGCGATTTCCGTGCGTTGCCGGGGACCGATTTGTACCGCCGCTGGCAGAGACCCGTTTGGTCCGACAATTTGGCAAATCCTAGGCCCACGTCTCTCCGCGGCCTTTTGGTGCCAGGGGATGTGGATCACTTGTGGGATATGTACGCTGGTTCACCGGGCAAGTGTTGCGAAGAAGGGTTCTTGCTCGGACCATTTGATCGGCAGGTCTTTGGCGGCGCCGAGCAATCTGGTCTGGCTTAGGGTGACGGGTATTTCGCCTTGCAGGATTCTACGGATGAGTTTTGGGGCCAGGAAGGTCAATCGAATGCGCGCGGTCAGGTAACCATTGCTCAGTTGAAGTGCCTTCGACATGGCTTCAATGCTGCTGTGAGGACCGTTCAAGAGTGTTTCACGGAGGGTGAAGGATTGAGCAATGAGGGGTGCAAGGTGAAGGCTTGGCGCTGATGAACTGTCATCTCGGATGATCAACCGCAGTCCATTGCCGGTGGCTTCAAGGCAGTCCGTGGTTCTGATGATAACAACATCGCCTTCTGAGATTGCCTGATCGTCCTGACCGTGATTGGCGCTCTTCGGTTCGGAACTGTTGATGATCTGCAAGAGGCG
>JANPGC010000299.1:0-13682 GCA_031423755.1 Phyllobacteriaceae bacterium
TTCTGCGTGCTGCACCCCATCCAGTTCCACAATCAGCTGATGTCTCCTGCACAGGAAATCCACGATATAGGGCCCAAGTGGAATTTGCCTGACAAACTTGTGCCCTTGAAGGCGGCGGTCCTTGAGGTCCGACCAGAGGAACCACTCTTCCTCGGTTTCATTTTCACGCAGCTTACGCGCGAACGCGGTTTTGTGGGGTTGGCGATGGGTTATGGGCTTGCCTGACTCTCCCTCACCTGTCTTGCTGCGCAAGACTGTCCTCTCCCCGTGGGGGAGAGGCGAAAGAGCAGTGCTCACTTTCACCTCTCCCCCACGGGGAGAGGAAGTTTCGCGAAGCGAAACAGGTGAGGGACAGTCAGTTTCCATCACCCCACCACCCCCGCCGTCTCCACCGCCGCATGAAACAGCACGTCCGTCCCTGCCGCCGCCCATTCCGGCGAAATCTCCTCCGCCTCGTTGTGTGAAAGCCCGCCGACACATGGGCACATCACCATCACGGTCGGCGCAACGCGGTTGATCCAGCAGGCGTCGTGGCCGGCGCCTGAGACGATGTCCATGTGGGAATAGCCGAGCCGCGCGGCGGCGGCGCGGACTGTCTTCACAAGCGTTGGATCAAACGTCACCGGATCAAAATGACCGACCGGCTCGATGGAGCAGCCGAGGCCCAATTCCTTGGCCACCGCATGCGCCGCGCGTTCGACTTCGCCGCGCATCAGGTTAAGCTTGGCGAGTTCCGGCGAGCGCACATCAACGGTGAAGACGACCTTGCCGGGAATGACATTGCGCGAGTTGGGAAACACTTTCACCTGTCCCACCGTGCCAACTGCATTGGGCTGGTGACTCATGGCAATCTGGTGCACGCGCTCAGTGATGCGGGCCATGCCGAGGCCGGCGTTGACGCGCATGTTCATGGGTGTCGAGCCGGTATGCGCATCCTTGCCGGTCAGCGTGATTTCCAGCCACCACAGGCCCTGCCCGTGGGTGACGACGCCAATATCCTTGCCTTCGGCTTCGAGGATCGGCCCCTGCTCGATGTGCAGTTCCAGCATTGCATGCATCTTGCGCGCGCCGACCTTTTCATCGCCCACCCAGCCGATGCGCGTCAGCTCGTCGCCAAACACCTTGCCGTCGAGATCGGTGCGTGCCTTGGCATAATCTTCGGTGTGAACGCCAGCGAACACGCCGGATGCCAGCATGGCGGGTGCAAAGCGCGCACCCTCTTCATTGGTCCAGTTGGTCACGACAATCGGATGCTTTGTCTTGATGCCAAGATCATTCATCGTGCGCACCACTTCCAGCGCGCCGAGCACGCCGAGCACACCGTCATATTTGCCGCCGGTCGGCTGCGTGTCCAAATGCGAGCCCATATAGACCGGCAGCGCCTTCGGGTCTTCGCCCGCACGGGTGGCAAACATGTTGCCCATCGTATCAAGGCCCATGGTCATGCCAGCAGCCTCGCACCAACGCTTGAACAGGTGACGGCCTTCGCCATCGGCATCGGTCAATGTCTGGCGGTTGTTGCCGCCTGCAATGCCCGGGCCGATCTTGGCCATCTCCATCAGCGAATCCCAGAGCCGGGCGCTGTCGATCTTCATGTTGGAGGTCAGGGACATGGCAAGCTCCTTCAGGCGGCAATCGTTCGCGTCATGAAAACAGAATTCGGGTCCGGCCCATAGCCCTCAAACGGCCCGCATTCCTCAAACCCGGCCGATCGGTACAGATTATGTGCCGGAACGAATCCGGACTGGCTGCCGGTCTCGAGGCTGAGGCGTGTGAAGCCTTGGCGCAAGGCATGCTCCTCCAGATGATCCAGCATCTGCCGCGACAGGCCTTGCCCGCGCCGCTCGGCCAGAATGTGCATGGACTTGATCTCGGCATGGCTGTCATCAATGCGTTTGACCGCGCCCATGCCAATGGCCTCGCCTTGGTCGCGCATGACGAAGAACCATATGCCGGGCGCTGCGAGCTTGGAGGCATCCAGCATGTGGATGCTTCCGGGCGGGCTTTGTGAATGCATGGCATCGGTATGGCGACGCATCAGCAACGAAAGGTCGGGGGTCAGCGGGCTTTCAGGCGCAATGGTCGGCATGTCCCGCTCCTGTCCTCAAGCCGCCGTCTTCAGGCTTGCGGCAATGGTGGAGACAATCTCGTCGATATGCGCCTTCGAAACGATCAGCGGCGGCGACAGCGCAATGATGTCGCCCGTCGTGCGGATCAGCACGCCTTTTTCGTAGCAGTCGAGGAACACCGAGAACGCCCGCTTGGTTGGCTCTCCCGGAATGGAGGCCAGCTCAATCGCGCCGATCAGTCCGATGTTGCGGATGTCGATGACATGCGGCGCGCCCTTGAGCGAATGCAGCGCATCCTCCCAATATTGCGCGAGGTCCGCAGCGCGGGTCATCAGCCCCTCTTCCTCATACACGTCGAGCGTCGCCAAAGCGGCGGCGCAGGCGATGGGGTGTGCCGAGTACGTATAGCCGTGGAACAGTTCAATCATGTGGTCCGGGCCGGTCATGAAGGCGTTGTAGATGTCGGAGGTGCAGAACACCGCGCCCATCGGGATGACGCCCGAGTTGATGCCCTTGGCGGTGGTGATGAGGTCCGGCGTGACGCCGAAATAATCGGTGGCGAATGGCGCGCCGAGGCGTCCGAAGCCGGTGATGACCTCATCAAAAATCAGCAGGAT
This sequence comes from Phyllobacteriaceae bacterium, assembly GCA_031423755.1. GTDB lineage: Bacteria > Pseudomonadota > Alphaproteobacteria > Rhizobiales > Rhizobiaceae > JANMEX01. The sequence goes on from JANPGC010000299.1 coordinate 2,687, forward strand.
GTCATGCTTGGTGCAGATCGCGCGGACTTTTTCCAAATAGCCCTTCGGAGGAATCAACACACCGGTGGAGCCCGCCACCGGCTCGATGATGACAGCGGCAATGTTGCTCGCATCATGCAGCGCGATGATTTTTTCCAGATCGTCGGCAAACTCCGCGCCGTGCTCGGGCATGCCTCTGGAGAATGCATTGCGCTCCAGATCATGCGTGTGGCGCATATGGTCGACACCGGTCAGAAGCGAGCCGAAGAATTTGCGGTTGTTCGGAATGCCGCCCACCGAAATGCCACCGAAATTCACGCCGTGATAGCCGCGCTCACGGCCGATCAGCCGCGTCTTGGTGCCCTTGCCGCGCGCACGTTGATACGCGATGGCAATCTTCAGCGCTGTCTCGACCGACTCGGAACCCGAGTTGGTGAAAAACGCGTGGTCCAACGGTTTTGGCAGATAGTTGACCAGCCGCGCCGCCAGTTCAAACGCCTTCGGATGTCCCATCTGGAATGCCGGCGCATAATCCATTTGCGCCACCTGATCCTGCACGGCTTTCACGATCTTCTCGCGCCCGTGCCCGGCATTGCAGCACCACAGCCCTGCCGTTCCGTCCAGCACCTGCCGTCCGTCGTCGGTCGTGTAGTGCATGTCCTTGGCGCCGACAAACAGGCGCGGGTTGCGCTTGAACTGCCGGTTGGATGTGAACGGCATCCAGAAGGCTTCCAGATTGTTCAGAGACATGTTGTTGGCAGACTTGGGCGCGGCGCTCATCGGGTTCTCCTCGGGGAATTTGTTGCAGGCCATCCAAACGGCGCATTGCGTCCTTCATCCATCCGCAAGCACACGTTCATTCTTGTCACCAGCCTATCGAATGCAAGCCTATGCATCGATACCCATTGCGGCATGATTTGGCGGCTTTTTGCCGCTTCTTTGCCGTCCGTTGGAGTTCCCTGTCCGACCGCCGGTTTGGACGCATGTCGCCATGCCCGAAAACTTGACCAACCGGTCAAAAGTCAGGCTAGAAGAGCCAAGGGGAGCGGTCAAGTGCGGACTGCGGAAATTGCCTGTTGAAGTGGCTTCCGCATTTGCCCATGATGAACTTCAATAGCGCAGGCATGACACATGGACGTGACCGTCAACACTAGGAAGGACGCGGGCGACAAGCCCACGCGCATTCAGGAGATCAACCGGCGCATCATTCTTGAGGCGGCGCTTGACGTCTTTTCAGCCTACGGCTTCCGTGGCTCGACCATCGACCAGATCGCCGAAAAGTCCGGCATGTCCAAACCCAACCTCCTCTACTATTTCAAGCGCAAGCAGGACATTTACGTCGCCGTGCTGGAAGAGACGCTGGAAGAATGGCTGCAACCGCTGCATGATCTGAAACCAGATGGCGATCCGGTCGAAGAGCTCCGCCGCTACATCAGCCGCAAGATTGATATGTCAGCGAAACGCCCGGAAGCCTCGCGGCTGTTTGCCAACGAAATTCTGCACGGCGCGCCGGCAATAAAGAGCTTTCTGGGCACGTCGCTGAAAAAGCTCGTGGACGAAAAGGCATCCGTGATCCGCCAATGGGTCAGCGAAGGCCGCCTTGCGCCGATTGACCCCTACCATCTCATCTTCATGATCTGGGCGACGACGCAGCACTATGCCGATTTTGATGTGCAGGTGCGCGCGATATTGGGCGCGCAAGTGGACCGAACTGGATTTGCCGAGCAATCGGCGCAGGCGGTTCTGTCGCTGATCTTGAATGGGATCAAAGTTCGATAACAATTTTATGGAACCGCTTGACCAGATTTTCAATCATCTGGTGTAGCGGTCGTCCATGAGCATAGGACCGAAATTTGAGACCGCTGTTCTGATTGATGGGGAGAATATCCCCGCCAATAGCTACGAACAGTTTCAAAAGGCGCTGAAACCTTATGAGCCGATAGCCGTCATCAGGGTCTATGGCGACTTTAGCAACTCGGCTCATGCTGATTGGATAGAGGTTTGCCGCAAATGCGCGATTGCCGCAGAGTTGCATCTTCCAGTGTCCGCCAAGAAAAACGGCACCGACATGGTCATGACCATTGCCGCAATGGATCTTATGGCATCCGGCAAATTTGGAACCATCGTACTGGTTTCCGACGACAGTGACTTTCTGCCTGTTGCGCGACGCCTTCGCGCGTCCGGGCTGAAAGTCGTAAGCGCGGGCAGAAAACCGCATCTGGCGCAGCATTCTGCCTATTCTGCTCGCATTCAGTTTGCGGCGCCATTGGCTCGCGAGGCCACAATGGTCAACGCAGCAGTGCCGGACAAGATACCTCAATCGCCAAAACTTGATTTCTCTGAGAAGAAATTCCGCAAAGTGTTGATGGCTATCCTCACAGACCAGTCGATGACGCTGTCTTCGATTGGCAAGAAACTGCGTGAAGCCTATCCGGAAGTGGCTGCAGCTGTCGGCAAGAACAAGCTGCAAATCCGAATTCGAAACGACAATGCGTTCGTGATTGAGAGCGGACTGGTGCATCGCAAGCTCAGCTAAAGCCAGATGCGACTGAAAGTAGGAGCACTTTCAGCGCCCTCGAGACTTCAATCAATCATGCGCGCGTCATCTCTGCTGCGGTCCGCAACAATCACTCCGCCGCTTCCTTCACCGCCATCGGATTGTTCGGGTGCGTCGTCCAGTTGGCGTATTCGGGATTGACCTTGCGCTTGGTGCGCGGGTCGACCGTTCCCGGTGTCATCGGCTCCATGGTGATGCAATTGTCGACCGGACAGACGTTGACGCACAGATTGCAGCCGACGCACTCGTCGTCCATCACCTCGAAGTGACGCTTGCCGTCCTTTTCCTGCATGATCGCCTGATGCGACGTGTCCTCGCAGGCGGCGTAGCAGCGGCCGCACTGGATGCAGGCATCCTGATTGATATGCGCCTTGGTGACGTAGTTGAGGTTCAGATACTGCCAGTCGGTGACATTCGGCACCGCCATGCCCTGGAAGTCGGAGATTGTCCGATGGCCTTTCTGGTCCATCCATTCGGACAGGCCGTCGGTCATTTCCTGTACGATCTTGAAGCCGTAGGTCATCGCCGCCGTGCACACCTGTACGGTGCCACAGCCCATGGCGATGAATTCCGCGGCGTCGCGCCATGTGGTGATGCCGCCGATGCCGGAGATCGGACGCCCGCGCGTTTCAGGATCGCGGGCGATTTCCGAGACCATGGACAGCGCAATCGGCTTGACCGCCGGGCCGCAATAACCGCCGTGTGAACCCTTGCCGTCGATGGATGGCTCGGGCGAGAATGTGTCGAGATTGACCGACGTGATCGAGTTGATCGTGTTGATCAGCGATACGGCATCCGCCCCGCCCTTGAATGCGGCGCGGGCGGGCTTCCTCACATCGGTGATGTTCGGCGTCAGTTTGACGATCACCGGCATGCGCGAATGCGCCTTGCACCAGCGCGCGATCATCTCGATATATTCCGGAACCTGACCGACAGCGCCGCCCATGCCGCGCTCGGACATGCCATGCGGACAGCCGAAATTCAGTTCGACGCCGTCGCAATCGGTTTCCTCGACGCGCTTCAGAATTTTGCGCCAGCTGTCCTCGTCGCACGGCACCATCAGCGAGGCGATCAGCGCCCGGTCCGGCCAGTTTTTCTTGACCTGCTTCATTTCCCGCAGATTAATCTCAAGGTCGCGGTCGGTGATCAATTCGATGTTGTTGAGACCGAGCAGCCGCCGGTCCGCCCCCCAGATTGCGCCATACCGCGGGCCGTTGACGTTGACGACCGGAGGGCCTTCCTCGCCGAGCGTCTTCCACACAACGCCGCCCCAGCCCGCCTTGAAGGCGCGCTCGACATTGTAGGCCTTGTCGGTAGGCGGCGCGGAGGCGAGCCAGAACGGGTTTGGCGATTTGATACCAAGGAAATTGGTTGCGAGATTGGCCATGGGTTCCTCCCTCAAGCCGAAAGGAATGCGTGAATGGATTCTGCAGCCCGGCGACCGTCATCGACAGAAGCGACCGTGAGGTCCTTGCCGCCGAAGACGCAGTCGCCGCCGGCCCAGACGCCTTTCAGCGATGTGCGTTTTTCGTCATCGACAACGATGCGGTTCTTTTCGAGTTTCAGCGCGCCGCCTGCCGGATCGACATAAGCCTGCCCGATGGCCTTGAACAGCGTGTCGCAGGCGATTTCGAAGCTCTCGCCGGTGCCCTTGAGCTTGCCGCCGGAGGTCGCGGTTTTCTCGCAGATGACGGCAGCCAGTTTGCCGGCTTTCTTCTTGACCTTCACCGGCATGGCGTTGTGGCGGATGACGACGCCCTTGGAGGTGGCAAGATCCTGTTCGTAGACGGAAGCGCCCATGTCCTCCTGCCCGCGGCGATAGAGGATGGTGACTTCCTCCGCACCGAGGAGCTTGGACTGGACCGCAACATCAATCGCCGTCATGCCGCCACCGATGACGGCAACGCGCTTGCCGACCGGCATTTTGGTGAGGTCATCGGATTGGCGCAGGTCTGCGATGTAGCTGACGGCGTCGGCAATGCCCTTGGTCTTCTCGCCGTCAATGCCGAGCGCGTTGACGCCTGCAAGACCGACCCCGAGGAACACGGCATCATAGTCACTGCGCAGTGTGTCGAGCGACAGGTTCTTGCCGAGCTTCTTGCCATGCTTGATGGCGATGCCGCCGATGGCGAGAATGAAATCGACTTCCTTTTGGGCAAAGTCATCCACCGACTTGTAGGCGGCGATGCCGAACTCGTTGAGGCCGCCGGATTTTTTCCGCGCTTCAAATACTGTGACTGCATGGCCATGCATGGCGAGGCGATGAGCGGCGGCAAGGCCTGCAGGACCCGCGCCGACGACAGCGACTTTCTTGCCGGTCTTTTTGGCGCGGGTGAACGGATGCTTGCCTGTCGCCATCAGATGGTCGGTGGCATAGCGCTGCAGCTGGCCGATCTTGACCGGCTTGCCTTCGGCGACCTCGCGCACGCAGACTTCCTCGCACAGCGTTTCCGTCGGGCAGACACGGGCGCACATGCCGCCCATGATGTTTTGCTCAAGGATCGTGCGGGCAGCGCCATTTGGATTGCCGGTGGCAATCCGGCGGATGAACAGGGGGATGTCGATGGATGTCGGACAGGCCGTCATGCATGGCGCGTCATGGCAGAAGTAGCAGCGGTCTGCCTCGACTGCCGCTTCGTGCCGGTCGAGCGGCGGATGCAGGTCGGCAAAATTGGATTTCAGTTCTTCGGCGGAAAGGCGGCCACCATGGGCTTCGCCTCCTGCCATGCCGTCTTTCAACGCCATTGCCATGCCTCCTGAATTGTTCCCGATTCCGTAGTCCGGAATTATTCCAATCAGATTGCTACGATTTTTCCATTTGGTCAAATTTTTTTATTGTTTGGTCAAAAATTTGGGGAACGCATTTTGAGGTGGCACCAAGCAACAGCGCCCCGGCAGGTTTCCCGGCCGGAGCGCTGTTTTCGGGCGTGTCCCCCACCCGAATTCGTAAAAATTGCCAAAGCGCTAGGCCGGATAGATCACGCCCTTGCGCAGTATGATGTTGGCATAGAGTGCCGGTTCGCCGGATGCGACGATGGCGTAGCATGTCTTGACCCGATCATAAAACGCCTGCCCGACCAGCGGAATCACGGCGATTTTTGGTTCGTGCCGTGCGACAATTTCCTTGAAATCGGTGTGGCATTGCTGCGTTTTGTCATGATGGGGAATAAATATCGCCTCTTTGACCATGTCATCGACGGGCATGACAGACAGGATGCCTTCAAGTATCGCTGTCACCGGATGGCCATCAGCGCGGATCAGGCGATGCGCATGCGCAACCGCCGGATAGTTGCCGTCAACGATGGCAATCTCGTCGCCATGGCCCATGGCACGCAAGGCGAACAGAAGGTCCGGCCCGAGAATGGGGTTCAATCCCTTGAGCATCAGTTGATCTCCTTCATGACCGTGTTGAAATCCAGCAGGTAGCGGTTGAAAAGTGGCAGGCTCGCGCCGCCGATCGCCCGGGCATTTGCCCCGACTGAACCTTCCAGAATGTCAGGTGTGACTATGCCACGCATATCAAGTTTGGCGAGAGCTGCTGCAGTGGCATCCACAACCCTTTTGCGCACCCAGCCGGGAAATCCGCCATCGATAATCGCCGCAGAAAAGTCAATGACTGACGCGGATGATAAAATCGCATACGCAAGCGCATGTGCAGTGTTTTGAATCCAGACTTCCAGCACGGGACCGAAGTCAACCCAGTCGTCAGACGTGTACCAGAGCGGGCGCGGGTCGATCTTCGCCTCGCGCAGCATGCGCTCGAGCACAAATATGGAGGCGGATTCAATCAACTGCCGTGTGCCGCCCTTGCCATCAGGGATCGGCATCGGACCCAGCGCGCCGGCTGTGCCGGATCTTCCCTTGTAAAGACTTGAGTTCAGCACCACACCGCCGCCGATGAATGAGCCGATAAAAAAGTAGACAAAGTCCGTGTGATCGGCGCCCCTGCCAAAAACCAGTTCGGCGGCGCAGGCCGATGTCGCATCGTTTTCAAGAAACACGGGAAACGGCACGGCGTCCGCGATTTCACCTTGCAGATCAACGCCGCGCCACGCATCCGCCTCCATCTGCGAGGCTCCGGCTTCGTCCGCCCAGTTCCACAATTCAAACGGCGCGGCGATGCCTATGCCCGCAACGCGCTTGCGTCCCGCCAAAGACAATTGCTCAAGCAGCTGTTTGGACCCGCGCGAGGTGAAATCAATGATCTTCTGCGGCGAGGGATAGGCGAAAGCTTCATGCAACTGGTGGCGTATCGTCCCGACAAAATCCATCATGACCAGATCGGCAGACCGGCGCCCGATTTTCAGTCCGATTGAATAGACACCATTGGGGTTGAGAGACATTGGCACAGACGGCTGGCCCACTTTGCCGCGCACAGGTTCGCCGCGCAGCAACAGCCCGTCCATCTCCAATGCGCGCATGATGACCGATATTGTTTGCGCCGAGAGCCCTGTCACCCTTGCAATATCTGCTTTTGACATGCTGCCGAACCTGCGCACGAGCGAAAGGACGAGGCGCTCATTGTGCGCGCGCACGGCAGCCTGATTGGAACCTCTCGGTCCAACCGTCGACGCCGTGTCTGACGGGTCAGCCTCATTGCGCATGACTTTGGCGCATCCTCCCAAATGCGGACGGCAAGCCTCCCAACCTGCCGCGAACGATAAACATGAACATGGCGCATCAGATAAATAAATCAAGTGGATTTATTTATTGACAAGCGGATTGAATCCGTGTTGGCTAAAAGGCGAAGTCGGACTTTTGGTGCAAGAAGCCCTGCGGTCTCGATCTTCTTGGAAAGTGTCACTGCCCTTGGCGGCAATCGCTTTTGGGCTTGTTCTGGGAGGAACACAATGAAGAAATCACTCGTACTCTCGATGCTCGGCGCTTTGGCGCTCGGCGTTGCCTCAGTTTCGACGGCACAGGCAGCCGGCGGCGCATGCCTTATCACCAAGAACAACACCAACGCCTTCTTCGTGAAAATGAAGGAAGGCGCAGAGCAGGCCGCCACTGCCGCTGGTCTGGAATTCCAGGCCTACGCCGGTGTGACCGATGGCGATGCTGCTCCGCAGATCGAAGCCATCGAAAACTGCATTGCCGCAGGGGCAAAAGGCATTCTCATCACGGCCTCGAACGACTCTGTCATTCCCTCACTGAAGAAGGCACGTGAGGCCGGCATTCTGGTCATCGCCCTCGACACCCAGATCGGTGACAAGGACGCTGCCGACACGACGTTTGCCACCGACAATTTCCAGGCTGGCATCCTTATTGGCCAGTGGGCCAAGGCGACGATGGGCGACAAGGCGGCAGACGCCAAGATTGGCATGCTCGACATCAACAAGGACAATATCTCGGTTGACGTTCAGCGTGACACCGGCTTCCTCACGGGCTTCGGCATTGAAGTGCCGGACCTGAAGGTGCTCGGCTCTGAGAAAGATCCGCGCGTGATTGGCCATGAACAGTCGGATGCCAATCCGGAAGGCGGCCTGAAGGCGGTTGAAAACCTGCTGCAGAAGAACCCGGACATGAACGTGATCTACACGATCAACGAGCCGGCTGCCGAAGGTGGCTATCAGGCAATGAAGGCGGCAGGCAAGGAAACCCAAGCAATCATCGTTTCGGTTGATGGCGGCTGCCCGGGTGTCAAGTCGGTCAAGGAAGGCGTCATTGGCGCAACCTCGATGCAGTTCCCGCTGTTGATGGCTTCCAAAGGCATCGAAGCGATTGTCGCTTTCGCCAAGGACGGCACCAAGCCGGTGAACTCAGAAGGCCTCGACTTCTTTAACACCGGTGTGGAACTCATCACGGACAAGCCAGTTGACGGCATTCCGTCCATCACCTCGGAAGAGGGTCTGAAGAAGTGCTGGGGCTGATACTTTAGTCATACTTAGCAGTTGAAATACCTGAAGGGCGGCTGTTAAGGTCGCCCTTTATGCTGAGGGAAAGAGTATCTAGAAGCAAGGGGAGGAGAAACAATGAGCGATCCGGGACAACCCACCAAAGTGGTGTCAGACTTTGAAAGCACACTGGACAAGGCGGATGCCAAAGTTGCGAGTTTTGAAAAAGCAGGCGCCACTCCGCTGGAGAAACTGCGCGGCTTTTTGCATACCAATCCGACAGCGATTCCAGTTTTCGTCCTCGTTCTGAGTATCTTGTTTTTTGGAGTCGCGGCGGGGGGACGTTTCTTTTCGCCAACCAACCTTTCTCTGATTCTTCAACAAGTGACAGTGACTGGCATCATTGCCATCGCCCAGACCATCATCATTCTGACGGCCGGCATCGATCTCTCGGTTGGCGCAATCATGGTGCTGGCCTCCATCATCATGGGCAAGCTTGCAGTTCAGTCCGGTTTGCCTGATCCGATCGCCATTTTCATTGGCCTCGCCGCTGGCGGCCTCATGGGCTATATCAATGGTTTCCTGGTTACGCGGCTGCGATTGCCGCCTTTTATCGTGACGCTCGGGACGTTGAATATCTTTGCGGCGTTGAAACTCTGGTACTCTCATTCCGAATCCATTCGCGCTTCGGACACTGAGGCGGCTGCGCCCATGCTGATATTCTTTGGCAACAAGATCAGCATCTTTGGCGCCAGCGTCACCTATGGCGGCATTGCCCTCATCCTGCTGGCGATAGGGATGTGGTACGCGCTGAACTGGACGGCATGGGGCCGCCACGTTCATGCAATCGGAGATGATCCGGATGCCGCGAGCCTTGCAGGCATCGAAACCAACAAGGTGCTTCGCTCGGTCTACGTGGTGGCGGGCATCATCTGCGCGTTTGGGGCATGGATTCTCATCGGCCGCGTCGGCGGCACTGTGACCCCGCTCGCCGGAGCAACGGCAAACCTTGACTCCATCACAGCTGTGGTGATCGGCGGCACGTCGCTGTTCGGCGGGCGCGGCTCAATCGTCGGCTCGGTGCTTGGTGCGCTGATTGTGGGCGTGTTCCGAAACGGTCTGTCTCTCTCAGGCGTCGATGTCCTCTGGCAGGACTTCACCGTCGGCATTCTCATCATCGCCGCTGTGGCAATCGATCAGTGGATCAGAAAGGTTTCGGCGTAAGATCATGGCAAAATCAGCAAAAACCACCACAACGGCAAAAACCAAAGCTGCCGCACCAAAGGCAGCGCCTGCAAAAGCGGCAGCCGCCAAGCCCGCTGCAGCAAAGCCTGCGGCAGCAAAGGCGGCGCCCGCGAAAGCGAGCACCGCGTCAGCTCCCGTGGCTGCTACTGCCGCCGCGCCCGCTGCGGTCATGACAAAGACCGTCGAGCCAATCCTGACTGCACGCGGCCTGGTAAAACGCTATGGCCGCGTGACAGCGCTCGACAACGCCAATTTCGAACTTAACCCCAACGAAATCCTTGCCGTCATTGGCGACAATGGCGCGGGCAAGTCGTCACTGATCAAGGCGATATCCGGAGCTGTCATTCCGGATGAAGGCGAGATCAGGATCGACGGTGCGCCAATCCGCTTCAGATCACCCATGGAAGCGCGTTCGGCGGGCATCGAGACCGTGTACCAAAACCTTGCGCTTTCGCCAGCCTTGTCCATCTCCGACAACATGTTCCTTGGCCGTGAAATCCGGCGTCAGGGTTTCATGGGCAAGTGGCTAAAGATGCTGGACCGCACGGCGATGGAAAAACGCGCGCGTGACAAGCTGACCGAACTTGGGCTGATGACCATTCAAAACATCAGCCAGCCGGTGGAATCGCTCTCCGGCGGCCAGCGTCAGGGCGTTGCGGTGGCGCGTGCGGCGGCTTTCGGGTCCAAGATGGTGATCATGGACGAACCGACGGCAGCCTTGGGCGTCAAGGAATCGCGGCGTGTTCTTGAGCTCATTCTCGACGTGAAGAGCCGCGGACTGCCGATCATCCTCATCTCCCACAACATGCCGCATGTCTTCGAAGTGGCGGACCGGATTCACATCCACCGGCTCGGCAAGCGGCTGTGCGTCATCAATCCGAAGGATTTTTCGATGTCGGATGCGGTGGCCTTCATGACCGGCGCGAAAGAACCGCCGAAAGAACTGATGGGCTGACCATGGCGGCTGCCAACAGCAATGCAAACAAGGGACCGGCGGTGGACACCATCGCCGGTCTTGTCGATTTGATCCTCGCCAAGGCGGAAGGCCGCGAACGTTTCATCGTCGCTTTTGCCGGACCACCTGCTGCGGGCAAGTCAACAATCGCCGCTCGAATTGTGGATGAATTGCGCTCGAAAGGTGAGCGGACTTCGTGCGTGCCGATGGACGGGTTCCATTATGACAATGCGGTGCTCGATATGCTTTCCCTGCGCAGCCGCAAAGGTTCGCCACCGACATTTGACGTTGCCGGATTTGAAGTGCTGCTGAAGCGCTTGAAGGCGCGCGAGCCGGATGTCGCCATTCCGCATTTTGACCGAAAGCTCGAACTCTCCCGCGCAGGGGCCGAGCTCATCAGCGCTGATACCAGGTTTCTGATTGTCG
>JANPGC010000300.1:0-12635 GCA_031423755.1 Phyllobacteriaceae bacterium
GCCCAGACCGGCACCGGCAAGACAGCCGCCTTCGTGCTGCCAATGATCACACGCCTCGAACGGGGCCGTGCCCGCGCTCGCATGCCGCGCACGCTCATTCTCGAACCGACGCGCGAACTCGCAGCGCAGGTCGAAGAGAATTTCATCAAATACGGCATCAACAACAAGCTGAGCGTAGCCCTCCTCATCGGCGGCGTGTCGTTTGAAGACCAGAATCGCAAGCTTGAGCGAGGCGTTGACGTTTTGATCGCAACGCCTGGCCGCCTTCTCGACCATTTCGAGCGCGGCAAGCTGTTGCTGACCGGCGTCGAAATCCTCGTCATCGACGAGGCCGACCGCATGCTCGACATGGGCTTCATCCCCGACATCGAGCGAATCTGCAAGATGATCCCGTTCAACCGCCAGACCTTGTTCTTCTCGGCCACCATGCCGCCGGAAATCACCAAGCTCTCCGAACAGTTCCTGCAGGCACCCGTCCGCGTCGAAGTGTCCAAGGCCGCATCCACCGCCAAGACCGTTATCCAGAGGCTGGTCAAGGCCGGTTCCAAGGATTGGCAGAAACGCGCTGCGCTGCGCGATCTTATCGTCTCCGAACAGGCCGACATCAAAAACGCCATCATCTTCTGCAACCGCAAGGTCGATGTGTCAGAGTTGTTCCGCTCGCTGTCACGCCATGAATTCTCCTGCGGCGCTCTGCACGGCGACATGGATCAGCGCTCGCGCATGACCATGCTGTCGAACTTCCGCGACGGCAAACTGCAGTTGTTGGTGGCGTCCGACGTTGCCGCCCGCGGCCTCGACATTCCGGACGTGTCACACGTTTTCAACTTCGATGTGCCGATCCACGCTGAAGACTATGTCCACCGTATCGGCCGCACAGGCCGCGCCGGACGCTCCGGCAAGTCCTTCACATTGGTCGACAAAACGGACGCCAAGTACCTGTCGGCCATCGAAAAGCTGATCAACGAAACCATCGAATGGCATGACGGCGACCTTTCAACGCTTGTCATCGACGAAAGCGCCGAAGAAGCGCCCCGCCGTGGCCGTTCAGGCGACAAGGGCAAAGGCCGTGGCCGCCGCGATGGCAAGGATGGCGCGAAAGCCGCTGGCAAGCCTGCCGAAATCGAAGCCTCGGATCGCAAACCGCGCAAGACCCGCAGCGCCGCAAAGCCGGAAGCCGACTTGATCGAAGTGGCTTCGGACCAGCCCGACATTATTGCACCGGCATTCATCCCGGTCGAGCAGCCGACACGTCAACCAACCCGCCGCGATCATGTCCGCCAGGACAATGCACGCGCCGAAAGCCCGCGCCATGATGTTCCGAAGCAAGATGGCTCGCGTCACGACAACTACCGTCAGGACCACAGCCGTGGCGACAGTTCATCCCGCCGCGAGGAGGCCCGTGAAGCCCGCGCCAAACTCCCGCCCGAACAACGCCGCTACCGCGACGACCTCGGCCCCGCCCCGGTCGGCTTCGGCGATGAGGTTCCGGCATTTATGATGATTGAGCCGAAGCTGGGGTGAGCTCCGGTTCCTAAATTTTGGAGGGTGCTGCGAATTCAAACAGCAGTGCGTCGGCAGTATCCAGGAGTTTTCTATCATTGGTGGCAATCGCAACGCCCAAACGTGATGCGATTGCCAAATGCATGGCATCACCTGCGCGAAGGGTATGTTCGCCTGACTCGAGATAGGTTTGAGCCAGTTTGAAATCGCTTGCGACCACATCGTGGCAAATCATTCCTGGCAATAGACTGTCACAGAACAACCCCAGTGCCTGAAGCATCGCATCTCGTGATATCTCTCCGGTCCTTGCCTTTAAGGCAAGTGCCGAGGAGAGTTCAGTTTCTACCCATACGCTGATCGCCAAAGTTCCGGTTGCCTGCGCTTCCAACCACCTCCGCGATGCCTCACTGGATGATTCCGGTACGATGATGCTGACGATGACCGATGTATCGACGTAGAACTTCAATACCGGTCCTCGTCACGCATTTGGCGGATAAATTCGCCTGCAGGCTTTTTTTGCAGCGGTAACGTTTTGGCAAACGCCCTGATTTTCTCCAGATCGATTTTCACTGGTATTTTCTGGGGCGGTACAAGCTCCGCAACCACCTTTCCGTGCCGGGTGATGGTGATCCGCTCGCCCTTCTCGACACGGTCAAGCACTTCGCTCAAATGTGCCTTGGCATCCGCCACGTTCATTGTGTTCATCACGGACCTCATGACCATACTGTTTTGTAGCACGAACACCGCCCGTCAGCAAGAAAGTGCCCTACTTCTTCGCCCGCATTCCGGCCTCAAGCGCCAGCCGCGCCCATTCTGCCATCACGTCCGGGTCGTCAAACGCATCATCGGGAATGGACCAATATGGCATGGCTGCGACCTTGCCGTTTTTGCCCCCATAGACCCATTGGCGGCAACCGGCCGCAACAAAGCGCGGGGCGGTCTCTGCATCCGCTTTCAGCAGGATCTCATCCTGATATTGAATGGCAATGATGACGCCGCGCACGTAGATGCTCTTGCCACCAAACATGCGCTTGATCGTGATCGGCCCGACCGCCTGAAACATCTCTTCAATGGCGGCGTTATCCATCGGCTGTCAGCCAAGAGCGGCGGCAGAAGCCGGGATCAGTTCCACGCTCTCTCCGCAGCCACAGGCGGACGTCTGGTTCGGATTGTTGAAGGTGAACCCGGTGCGCAAACTTGTGGTCTCGAAATCCATCTGAGTACCAAGAAGATAAAGAACCGCTTCCGGCGCAACGAACACTTTCGCACCGTCATGCTCAATCAAGTCCTCGCGCGGCTTGGCCTCGTCGGCAAGTTCAATGGCATATTCCATGCCCGCGCAGCCGCCCTTCTTAACGCCGATGCGGACGCCTAGCTTGTCCGGATTGGCAGACATGATCTCGCGCACACGGTCCGCCGCGGCATCGGTCATGGTCATGACAGCAAAACGACCCATCAAATTGTCTCCTCATCAAACGGGTTCAAGGCCCGCAGACTCTGATTGTCACCTTAAAATGGTGAAGAAATACGCCCTTCGCAAGGCCTAATACCAGCCAACTGCAACCTGCGCCTCTTCTGACATCCGAGCCGCAGTCCATGGCGGGTCAAACGTCATCTTCACTTCGACACCCGACACACCCTCAACCGAGCTCACGGCGTTCTCAACCCAGCCCGGCATTTCGCCCGCCACCGGGCATCCCGGTGCAGTCAGCGTCATGTCGATCTTCACCGAGCGGTCGTCCTCGATATCGATCTTGTAGATCAGGCCAAGCTCATAAATATCGGCCGGAATTTCCGGATCATAGACTGTCTTCAGCGCCAAGATGATGTCGTCCGTCAGCCGCGCCAATTCCTCAGCCGGAATGGCGGACGATGCCACTATGGCGTCCTCTGCCCGCTCCTCAACTGTCAAATCATCCTGCGCCATCATCTTTTTCCTTACGCGAAGAACTTGCGGGCCTTTTCCAAAGCCTCCGCCAGCACGTCAATTTCCTGCATTGTATTATACATGCCAAATGAGGCACGACATGTCGAAGTCACACCGAAACGCTGCATCAGCGGCTGGGCGCAATGCGTGCCCGCCCGAACCGCCACACCCGCCCGGTCAATCACCATCGAGACATCATGGGCATGAATGCCCTGCAATTCAAACGACACAATCGCGCCCTTGCCCGGCGCGTTGCCAAAAATGCGCAGCGAATTGATCTTGGAAAGTTGCGCATGCGCATAATCGCGCAGACTTTCCTCATGCGCCAAAATCCGCTCGCGCCCGACGCTGTCCATATAATTAAGCGCCGCGCCAAGCCCGATGGCCTCGGCAATCGGCGGCGTTCCGGCCTCAAACCGGTGCGGCGCATCACCGTAAGTGACGTTGTCCATCGTCACGTCGCGGATCATCTCGCCGCCGCCAAGGAACGGCCGCATGGAATTCAGCACCGCTTCCTTGCCATAAAGCACGCCAATGCCTGTCGGACCGTAGAGCTTGTGGCCGGTCATCACATAAAAATCAGCATCCAGATCGCGCACATCAACGGGCAGATGCACAGCCGCCTGTGAACCATCAACCAGCACCTTGATGCCCCGCTCATGGGCAATCCGGATCATCTCCTTGACCGGAACCACCGTGCCGAGCGCATTCGACATATGCGTGATCGCAACCAGCTTCGTTCGCTCGGTCAGGCACTTCTTAAAATCCTCGATATGCAGCACGCCCTCATCGTCAATCGGGATCCAGACCAGCTTCGCGCCCTGCCGCTCGCGGATGAAATGCCACGGCACGATGTTGGAGTGATGCTCCATGATCGACAGCACAATCTCGTCGTCTGCGCTAATGTTCGGCATGCCCCAGCCATAGGCCACGGCATTGATCGCCTCAGTGGTCGATTTGGTGAATATCACCTCCTCGATCTTGCCCGCATTCAAAAACCGCCGGACAATCTCCCGCGCATTCTCATAAGCATCCGTCGCGGCATTCGACAGGAAGTGCAGCCCGCGGTGCACATTGGCATAGTCGTGGGTCAGGCAATTCACCATCGCGTCAATAACAACCTGCGGCTTCTGCGCCGAAGCGCCATTGTCGAGATAAACCAGCGGCTTGCCATAAACGGTGCGCGAAAGAATCGGGAAATCCTTGCGGATGAGTTCGACGTCGTAGGGAGCGTTCATGACGGCCACCCGTTTGTTGACTTTCCCTCACCGGTTTCGCTACCCGAAACGTCCTCTCCACGTGGGCGAGAGGGGAAACGGCGCGCACCCTTCGCCTCTCCCCCACGGGGAGAGGGCGGTTTGCGCAGCAAACCAGGTGAGGGAGTGTCAAAACCGGCAAACATCACGCATTCGCCTCAAGCCAATCCTGCAACCGCTCTTCCAACGCCTCGACAAGCGCCTCGTCCTCCAGCTCTTCGATTATCTCCGCCACAAATGCCTTCACCAGCAGCCCGCGCGCTACGGCCTCGGGAATACCGCGCGCCATCAGATAAAACAGATGCTGCGGCTCGACTTCGCGCACGGTTGCACCGTGACCGCACTGGACATCGTCGGCAAAGATTTCCAGTTCCGGCTTGGTCGAAAACTCGCCCTCGTCGGACAGCAGCAACGTGTTGCAAGCCATCTTGGCGTCCGTCTTCTGCGCACCGGGAAAGACCTTGATCTGCCCCTGAAACACGCCGTGCCCGCGCCCGGTGACGACGTTGCGTATGACTTCCGTAGAAGTGGTGTTCGGCACCTCATGCGTCAGCGTCATGGTCACGTCGATATGCGCATCGCCGCCGACCAGATTGATGCCGCGCAGCTTGAAGTCCGATCCCTCGCCCTTCACCGCCACATGCACCTCCTGCCGAACAAGCTTGCCGCCGGAGTTCATCACAAACACGATCAGCTTGGCATCCTTGCCAACCCAGGCATTAAGCTGGCCAAGGTGCACCGCGCTTGGCCCGCGCTCCTGATCAACAATCAGCGTAATCTCCGCGCCATCGTCCACAGTCAAATGCGTGACCGCCGAAACAAACGCATCGCCGCCGGTGTGGCGCTCAATGATCGTGGCCTTGGCGCCCTTGCCAGCTTTGATGGCAAGCCGCGTGTGCGAATCCTGATCTGCCGCAAACTGCACTTCGATGGGCGAAGTGGCTTCCGTGCCATCAGCGATATCAAGGTGATAGCCGTCGGAAACGAGCGCCGTGTTGATCTGGCCGATGGCATCGTCCGTGCCACGCGCGACGAGCGCCTTGGCAAACGAACCGTCTTCGAGCTTCGCCGCGATGCGCGTGACGGTAACGCCCGCGCCAGCGTTTCCACCAGTCGCGTTGCCCTCTTCCAACGTCAGAACGGAAGCGCCCTTTACCAGCGCTTTCACCAGCTCTGACTGACCCTCGCTGCCCGCAGGGATCGCCCGCAGCAGCAAGCGCAAATCGGTATAATGCCAGCTTTCAATACGCCGTGTCGGCAGGCCGAGAGTCTTCAGCGCGTCAACGGCAAGATCGCGCGCGGCGGCGACATCCGGATTGCCCGGCAGCGCGCCCATCTTGGCGACGTAAAGCTCGGTCAGCGCCGTCTCCGCCGCAGTCTGCATCCGTCCGGCATGAATGTTCATCAAGCTCACCCTATGCCGCCTCTTCGATCACGTCGGCATAGCCGTTTTCTTCCAGATGCAGCGCCAGCGACTTGTCGCCCGATTTGATCACCTGGCCTTTGTAAAGCACATGCACAGTGTCCGGCACGATATGGTCCAAAAGACGCTGATAGTGGGTAATGACCAGAACCGCGCGATCCGGTGAACGCAGCGAGTTGACACCATCGGCAACAATCTTCAGCGCATCGATATCAAGCCCTGAATCCGTCTCATCGAGAATGCAGAGCTTGGGCTGCAGCAGCTTCATCTGCAAAATCTCCGCCCGCTTCTTCTCGCCGCCTGAAAAACCGACATTGAGCGGACGCTTCAGCATATTGAAGTCGATCTCCAGCGACGCGGCTGCTTCCTTCACGGTGCGGATAAAGTCGGAGATTTTCATCTCCTCCTCGCCCCGCGCCTTGCGCTGAGCGTTCATGGCAACCTTGAGGAACTCAAGCGTTGCCACGCCGGGGATTTCCATCGGATACTGGAACGCAAGGAAGATGCCCTTGGATGCGCGTTCCGCCGGGTCCATCTCAAGGATGCTCTCGCCATTGTACAGGATCTCGCCCTCGGTCACTTCATAGTCGGAGCGGCCCGCGAGGATATACGACAGCGTCGACTTGCCGGAGCCGTTGGGGCCCATGATAGCGGCGACTTCGCCGGCCTTCACGGTGAGGTTCAAGCCCCGGATGATTTCGGTTTCGGTGCCTGCGATGCGGGCGTGGAGATTGCGAATTTCTAGCATTTGATTTCCATTCAGATCGAACGTTCGGCATCAAAGGCCGAAGAAAGTTTTCAGGTAAGGCAGCACACCAGCCGCAAACAGTCCGACCACGATGCCAAACACGCCGCGAATAATGCGCGATTTTCCCTGCGGCGCGACGGCCGCCAAGGTGCCGCAGACGGCGGCGTAGAAGACCAGATTGACCGGGTCCATCACCCCACGCTCCCCTCAAGCGAGATGCCGATCAGCTTCTGCGCCTCGACCGCAAACTCCATCGGCAGTTCCTGAATGACTTCCTTCACAAACCCGTTGACGATCAGCGCAATGGCTTCTTCCTGCGGAATGCCACGCTGCATGACGTAGAACAGCTGATCCTCGGAAATCTTCGACGTTGTCGCCTCATGCTCGAACTGCGCCGTGGCGTTCTTGGCTTCGATGTAGGGAACGGTGTGCGCCCCGCAATTGTTGCCGATCAACAACGAGTCGCACTGGGTGAAGTTGCGGGCATTTTCGGCGCGGCGGTGGGCCGAGACCTGCCCACGGTAAGTGTTGTTGGAGTGGCCAGCCGAAATGCCCTTGGAGATGATGCGGCTCGACGTGTTTTTGCCGAGGTGGATCATCTTTGTGCCGCTATCGATCTGCTGGCGGCCGTTCGAGACGGCGATGGAATAAAACTCGCCGCGCGAATTGTCGCCGCGCAGAATGCAGCTCGGATATTTCCAGGTGATCGCCGAGCCGGTCTCGACCTGCGTCCACGATATCTTCGAGTTCTTGCCGCGGCAATCACCGCGCTTGGTAACGAAATTGTAGATGCCGCCCTTGCCGTCCTTGTCGCCGGGATACCAGTTTTGAACGGTCGAATATTTGATCTCAGCGTCATCCAGCGCGATCAGCTCGACCACAGCAGCATGAAGCTGGTTTTCATCGCGCTGAGGCGCGGTGCAACCTTCGAGATAAGAGACGTATGCCCCCTCTTCCGCAATGATCAGCGTGCGCTCGAACTGGCCGGTGTTCTTCTCGTTGATGCGAAAGTAAGTCGACAATTCCATCGGGCAGCGCACGCCCTTGGGCACATAGACAAACGAGCCGTCGGTAAACACGGCGCTGTTCAACGTCGCGTAATAATTGTCCGTCGTCGGCACCACCGATGCGAGATATTTCTTCACCAGTTCGGGATGCTCGCGGATGGCTTCGGAGATCGAGCAGAAAATCACGCCCGCCTTTGAAAGCTCATCCTTGAACGTGGTGACCACAGAAACCGAGTCAAACACCGCATCTACAGCCACGCGGCGGTTTTCGACACCGGCAAGGATTTCCTGCTCCTGCAGTGGAATGCCGAGCTTGGCGTAAACCTTGAGCAACTCGGGATCAACGTCTTCAATTGACGAGGGCCCCTTGGTGCTCTTCGGCGCGGCATAATAGTAGGCATCCTGAAAATCGATCTTCGGATAATCGACACGCGCCCAGGTCGGCTCTTCCAGCGTCAGCCAGCGGGCAAACGCCTCCAGACGCCACTCGAGCATCCACTCGGGTTCGTTCTTCTTGGCGGAAATGAAGCGGACAATGTCCTCGTTCAGGCCCTTGGGGGCCTTGTCGGATTCGATGATCGTCTCGAAGCCGTACTTGTATTGATCAACGTCAATCAGTTTGACCTGATCAATGGTCTCCTGCACTGCAGGCATATCGCGTCTCCTGGCTTTCCGGAATTCAAGGTTCCGACAGTCGATTGGGAGTCCGCTCGTTTTCAGCGGATGTGAAGTCTACATAGTCCACTCTTTGGAATAAATCCAATCTGGAAACGACGTTTTCTCAAGGAAAGCGCCCAATTGCCGCATTTTCCCGCCTTGTCTTGCCTCGCCTGCTCAGGCCGCCGCCTTCTTGCGCCGCGCCGCAACACTTTCAAGCACCAAGCGGAACGCCTCAATATCCTCGTCACTCGTTTCCAGCCCAATGGAAACCCTCAGCGCGCCATCAGCGCTTTCAACGCCCATGGACTTCAGAACGTGACTTGGCCCGACCTTGCCGGATGAACAGGCCGAGCCCGCGCTGAGCGCGATGCCAGCCAAATCGAACGCTATCTGTGCGGTTTCCGCGCGCATTCCGGGCATCGTGAAGAAAACCGTGTTTGGCAATCGGGCGGCAGCCGACTGGCCGTGGAATATTGCATCGGGCGCAAGCTCCCGGATTGTCATTTCAATGGTATCGCGCTTCTCGGCGATCTCGCCAACACGCCCAAGTCGTCCAAAAGCCGCCTTCGCCGCCGCACCAAAACCCGCAATCGCTGGCAGCGCCTCAGTTCCGGCACGATGCCCTTTCTCCTGTCCACCACCGCGCAACAGCGGCGCGGGCATCATCAGATCGGTAACGCCAATGATCGCCCCCGCGCCCTTCGGCCCGCCGATCTTGTGCGAAGAGACAATGAAAAAGTCACCGCAGCCGGATGAAATATCGAGAGGAATCCGCCCATAAGTCTGTACAGCGTCCACAACCAGCACACCGCCATAACCTTTGACCAACGCCGCAACAGCTGCAATCGGCTGGACCACGCCAGTCTCATTGTTGGCATGATGAATGCCAACCAGCGGCAGTCCAGCGCTCATGTCATGGGCCGCAAGCGCGCGCTCCAGCGCGGCCAGATCAAGCTCGCCCGACCGGGTGACCGGCAAAACGACGAGATTTTCAGAATTGAACTGCCCGCCGGCAAGCAAGCACGGATGTTCCGCCGCCGACACATAAAGTTTTGACATCGATAGCGGCGCGCGGCCGAGCTTCCAATGCGGTGTAAACAAGAGGTTCGCCGCCTCGGTCGCACCCGATGTGAATGTCACGTGTTCAGGCTTTGCATTAACAAGACCCGCAACAGACCGCCGTGCCTCGTCGACGATTTGCCGCGATTTTCTCCCTTCGGCATGAACGGATGACGGATTTCCAATTGCATCCAAAGCAAGGAGCACTGCCTGCCGCGCTTCGGGCAGCAGTGGGTGTGTGGCATTGAAGTCGAGATACGTTCGTGATGTCATGCGCGCCTTTTGCCGCAGAAATGATGGTGATGCAATTTTCTTGAATTTTGCGCCGTGAATGGCCTATGGAAGCCGCTCTGAACACCGGCGCGGCCCTGACTTTCAACCTGAGAGCAGATTGAGCGGCGTCTGGTCCGGCCCGAAGGCGGACCATTGAAATGCAGCGGAGTGATTATGCCTGAAGTGATTTTTAACGGCCCCGACGGACGTCTTGAAGGCCGTTACCAGCCCTCGACCAACAAGGGCGCGCCAATCGCCATGATCCTGCATCCGCATCCGCAGTTCGGCGGCACGATGAACAACAAGATCGTCTACGACCTGTTCTACATGTTTCAGAAGCGCAATTTCACCACGCTGCGCTTCAATTTCCGTGGCATCGGCCGCAGCCAGGGCGAGTTTGACCATGGCGCTGGCGAATTGGCCGACGCCGCCGGCGCGCTCGACTGGATCCAGTCGCACCACCCGGACTCGAAGACCTGCTGGGTGGCCGGCTATTCGTTCGGCTCTTGGATCGGCATGCAGCTTCTGATGCGCCGTCCGGAGATCGAAGGCTTCATCACTGTAGCGCCGCAGCCGAACACCTATGATTTTTCCTTCCTTGCGCCCTGCCCGTCATCCGGCCTCATCATCCACGGCGATCAGGACCGCGTCGCGCCGCCGAAGGATGTTCAAGGTCTGGTCGACAAGCTCAAGACCCAAAAGGGCATCACCATCACCCAAAAAACCATGGTCGGCGCCAACCACTTCTTCCAGGGCCAGCAGGACGAGCTGATCACCGAATGCTCGGACTACCTCGACATGCGCCTCGCAGGCGGTGACGGTCCGGGACGGGTCAAGCGGCTGCGCTAGGCGGTTTTCGGCGTTGCCAATATCCCCCCTGTGACGGGCGCTTTCACGGCCGTCGTCTCTGGAAATGTGATCGGCAGACCTTTGAGCGAGCGCACCGCCAGATAGGCCCACGCTTCCGCCTCCATTGATCCGCCGTCAAGGCCAGCCTCCTCGGCGACAATAACGCTCGCACCCTTTGCTTCAGCAAGTTTCTGCAAGTGATTCAAAAGAATCGCATTCTTGCGCCCGCCGCCGCAGATGATCCATGTTTTCGGCTCACTTGGCGCATAATTGGCGGAAGCGAATATGCTCCGCGCCGTGATTGCAGCCAGCGTCCGTGCGCCGTCAGACAGTTCCAGCCCTGCGACCAGTTCCGGCGAGAAATCATTGCGGTCGAGCGATTTCGGCGGGCGCTTGGAAAAGAACGGCATGGCAAGACACCGCGCGACTATTTCTTCATCCACCACGCCCTCCGAAGCAATCCGCCCGCCGTCGTCGAACGGGATGCCAGCATTTTGCTGAACCCACTGGTCAATCAGCGCATTGCCCGGTCCAGAATCGAATGCGGCGGGGTTTTCGCCCGGCGAGAGAAACGTCACGTTGGATATGCCGCCGATATTGACGAAAGCGACAGTTTCTTCTTCGCCAGCCTTGCCTTCAAGCGAGGCTGTCAACGCCTGATGATAGACCGGCACCAGCGGCGCACCCTGCCCGCCATGGACCATGTCATTGGCGCGGAGGTCATACATGACCGGAATGCCGGTCAAGTCGGCCAGCCTCTGGCCGTCGCCGAGTTGCACTGTCAACGCTTTATCCGGCCGATGCAAAACGGTCTGGCCGTGAAAGCCGATCGCCGAGATGCTTGATGCATCAATGCTGTTGCCCGACAGAAATTGGCGAACGGCCATTGCGTGGCGTTCAGTCAACTCGTCTTCAACAGCGGACAGGCAGCCGGGCCGCTCTTTGCGCTCAACGATAACCTTCGCATCCTCAAGTGCTTGCGCCAGTTTGCGGCGGAACGCCGCGTCATACGGCAGCTCCAGCGAGGGCCCACGCCGGACGATGCTTATCCCGTCAGTTTCGATCATGGCGACATCAATGCCGTCCATCGACGTTCCGCTCATCAGGCCGATGGCGCGCATGAGACTCATGTTGGCTCCGTTCTTGTCGATTCGCTTGAAACGATGCTAAAGGCCCGCGTCTTATAAATCCAAGCACACAAAGCAGTCCCGAAAGCCCGCATCATGGCCGCATTCCGATCCGATTTCCTCAACGTCCTCGACGAGCGTGGCCTGATCCACCAGATTTCCAACCCGGATGCGCTCGACAAGGCCGCATTTGAAGGCACGGTCACCGGCTACGTCGGCTATGACGCAACGGCCACGAGCTTGCACATCGGCAATCTCATCACCGTCACCATGCTCTATTGGCTGCAGCACACCGGACACAAACCGATCACGCTGATGGGCGGCGGCACGTCAATGGTCGGCGATCCATCGTTCCGCGACGATCAGCGCAGCCTGCTGTCGATGGACAAGATCGACGAGAACATTTCCGGCATCAAAAAAATCTTTGGGCGCATCCTGAGTTACGGCGAAGGCAAGACCGACGCCGTCATGGTCAACAATGCCGACTGGCTGATGCAGCTCAAATATGTCGATTTCCTGCGCGATGTCGGCCGCTTCTTCTCGGTCAACCGCATGCTGTCGTATGACAGTGTCAAGCTGCGCCTCGACCGCGAGCAGTCGCTTTCCTTCCTAGAATTCAACTACATGATCATGCAGGGCTACGATTTTGTGGAGCTCAATAAACGCTTGGGCTGCACCCTGCAGATGGGCGGCTCGGACCAATGGGGCAACATCATCAACGGCGTCGATCTCAGCCACCGCATGGGTAGTCCGCAGCTCTATGCCGTGACCACGCCGCTGCTCACAAAGGCGTCCGGCGAAAA
>JANPGC010000301.1:0-8461 GCA_031423755.1 Phyllobacteriaceae bacterium
GCTGGGGGCGCCGGTGAGCGCCTGTACCCGCTGACACGCGACCGGGCAAAACCGGCGCGGCTTTTGTCTTTCAGCCCCTCTTTGCGTCCGCCACTGCAGGCGCGAGCGCAGCTTCGAACAAGTCCATATCTGCATCGGTGCCGCATGAGACACGGATGCAGCGCTCGAGGACAGGAGCCGCAGGCTTGCGCACGAAGATGTCCCGCTCGATAAGCCCGTCCAGCACCCGCTTGGCAAACGTGCCATCGCGTCCGCAGTCAATGGCGACGAAATTGGTGGCGGAGGGGATTGATTGCAGCCCATTTGCCAGTGCCGCCCTCCCGATCCTGTCGCGCGAATTGGCAACCGCGCCGATGACATGCGTAAGCCATGCCTGATCCTTCAGCGCGGCAATGCCAGCAGCCTGCGCGATACGGCTCATGCCGAAGTGATTGCGCACCTTGTTGAACGCTTGCACGGCATCCTCCGGACCGAAGACAACGCCGATGCGCACCCCGGCCATGCCATAAGCCTTCGAGAAAGTCCGAAACCGCAATACATTGGGCGTGTTGACGTCGATGAGAGGCAATGTGCCGGCCGGCGCGGTCTCGCAATAAGCTTCATCCAGCACCAGCATTGTTTCCGGCGGCAGGGCCTTGGCGAAATCCGCAACTTTATCGCCGCTGTGCCACGTGCCCATCGGATTGTCCGGATTGGCAAGATAGGCAAGTTTCGGTCGATCACGCCAGGCCGCGTCAAGCAACGCCTCAAGATCCTCATGGTCGTCGCGATACGGCACTGTGACCAGTTTCGCGCCAAACCCGTGCACATGGTAATTGAAGGTCGGATAAGCCCCAAGCGACGACAGGATCACATCACCCGGCGCGGCGTAGAGCCGGACAACGAGCCCCAGCAACCCGTCGATGCCGCCGCCGACATTCACATTGGCGAACGGCACGCCGAGATGCGCTGCGATGGCGGATTTCAGATCATGGTTTTCTGGATCAGCATATTTCCATGAGTCACCGGCAGCAGCCTGCATGGCGGCAATGACCGAGGGCGCCGGGCCAAAGCCGCTTTCATTGGCCCCGATGCGCGCCTTGAACGGCGCGCCGCGCTGGCGCTCCAGCGTTTCCGGCCCGACAAACGGCACGGAAGCGGGCAGGGACTGTGTGAGTGGTGTCAGCTTGGGGCGCATTACGGTCATGATGAGGTCCGGCGGGTGGTTTTGCCGATTGTTGCCGCATAAACAGTTGCTTGCAAGCGACGGACACTCATAAATGCTGGCAAAACCAGCCTAGGCCGTTGCCAATCGGCTCGCAATGGTTCTAAACCGCTTTCAATTCGGCTTGATGATAAGCATTCGGGGAGGTTTGCGATGATCCTGTCATGTGGCGAGGCGCTGATTGACATGCTGCCGCGCGAAACGGCGGCGGGCGAGGCCTGTTACATGCCGGCCGCCGGTGGCGCAGTTTTCAACACGGCGATTGCCCTTGGTCGTCTCGGCGCACCTTCAGGCTTCTTCACAGGCATCTCAACTGACTTCTTCGGCGACATTCTCGTCAAATACCTGGAGGCAAGCCGCGTTGACGCCCGTTATGTGGTGCGGACCGATCATCCGGAGACGCTGGCCTTCGTGCGGCTGGTCAATGGGCACGCCCAATATGCCTTCTATGATGAAGGCACATCGGGCCGCATGCTGGCGCAGACGGACATTCCTGCGCTGGATGCCGAAGTGACCGCGCTGCAGTTTGGCGCCATCAGCCTGATCCCCGAGCCGTGCGGCGGCACATATGAGGAGATGATGCGCCGCGAGCAGAACAGCCGCGTCATTTCCTTTGATCCGAACATCCGCACATCGTTCATAAAGGACAAGGTGGTCCACCGCGCCCGAATGGACCGGATGCTGGCCATGTCCGATATCATCAAACTGTCAGACGAAGACCTGGCGTTCTTTGATTCGTTCGGCGATTTCGACGGCTTCGCCGCCAAGCTCCTTGAAGGCAAGGCCAAGCTTGTCGTCATGACGCGCGGCAAGGATGGCGCGACTGCCATCAGCCAGTCGGGAAAAGTCGAAGTTCCGGGCGTGAAAGTGACGGTGGTGGACACGGTGGGTGCGGGTGACACAGTAAACGCCGGGATTTTGGCGTACTTGCACAAGACGGGAAAGCTTTCGAAGGAAGGTTTGGCGGCGCTCAGCAAGGACGACATCGCGGGAGCTTTGTCCCTTGCTGTCCGAGCCGCCGCCGTGACGGTTTCCCGGGCTGGCGCCAATCCGCCATGGGAACACGAGCTTCCAGCCTGAAGCCGCACAGCGTGTGTTATTTAAGGCCAGTGTTTGCAATTAGTCCTTGAGGGCTATCGGATTTCCGTCTATCCGGACCCTGTGCGGAGAGGTGGCCGAGTGGCCGAAGGCGCTCCCCTGCTAAGGGAGTAGGCTCCAAAAGGGCCTCGTGAGTTCGAATCTCATCCTCTCCGCCATCCTGCTTCGCTCTTCGAGCTTCGCAGGATTGGCTTTGTCCTATGAGCGAAGCAGGATGTCCTCCGAAGCTTTAGCGAAGGAGGGCCGGTGCGTGTTTTATGTCTATCTCATTGAAAGTTTAAGCGACGATAGAGAGCGCTACGTAGGACTGACTGCGGATCTCAAGCGGCGTCTCCAAGAGCACAATGCCGGAAAATCCACACATACTTCCAAATATATGCCCTGGTATATGCCCTGGCGACTGGTAACCTACGCCGCCTTCTCGGGTCAGAAAAAGGCTGCATCTTTTGAGACTTATCTCAAATCCGGCTCCGGTCACGCATTTGCGGCAAAGCGCCTATGGTAGGGCTATGGCGAGGATATTATTCTCTTCTCCGTCGTTAGTCGTCCGCAGCCGCCTTCACGAACTTCGGCGATGTTGAAAGTGAGCTGCAGCGAGACTCAACGACGGCATCCCGGACCTTAATTGCTGTTCGATTTCGGCGACGGCGTGGCATTCCCTGGTCCAGTTCGGCAATTCTGCTTGTTTGTGGAATGCCAGTCCCGATTCTGTCCCCGACTCGCACCAAACACACCAGTTTCGACACAAAGCAGCCGCAATTGCTAACGGCTGTAAACTTGCGTTACCGATTCATGAACAAATTCGTTGCGTTTTTGCAACATGGCTAACCGAAGCGGCGTCGAAAACCCCATGTCGGCTCATTGAACGTTGCACTTGGCTTCCGCATTCGTATTGTGGGCGAAGAAGGAAGCAAGCAGATGCGGGCATTCTTCATTTCAAGGGGACGGGGCACTCTGGTTTCCAGATAAGTCCAGCCCGCAACAAACTGGAGACAGAAAATGAACATCAAGAGCCTTCTTATCGGTTCTGCTGCAGCACTGGTCGCCGTTTCCGGCGCACGCGCTGCTGACGCAGTTGTCGCCGAGCCGGAAGCTGTCGAATACGTCCGCGTTTGCGACGCATACGGCGCTGGCTTCTTCTACATCCCGGGCACCGAAACCTGCCTCAAGATCGGCGGTTATGTCCGTTACGACATCGGCGTTGGCGAGCGTAATGGTTTTGGCGGCGATGCATTCAACAAGAACGCACGTCTTTCCCTTCAGATTTCGACCGCTGCTGATACCGAACTCGGCACCCTGCGCACCTATGCAGAAACCCGTTTCAACTTCGGCACCGACGGTGTTGGCGATGAAGGTTCCAACTCGTCATCGCTGAACTTCGCATACATCGAACTCGGTGGTCTGCGCGTCGGCAAAGACGAATCCGCATTCACCACGTTCGCTGGTTATGCTGGTTCTGTGATCAACGACGGTATCGTTCCTTACGGCCCGTTTGACACCACGCTCATCAGCTACACCTTCACCGGTGGCAACGGCTTCTCGGCGATCATCTCCCTTGAAGACGACAACGCAACCGGCGACGGCTATGTTCCGGACGTAGTTGTTGGCGCCAAGTATGCTGCTGGCGATTTCGGCGTGACCGGCGTTGTCGGCTATGACGAATCGACCGAAGAGTTCGGTGGCAAGCTGCGTGTTGACGCCAAGCTCGGCGCCTTCTCCGTGTTCGTCATGGGCGGCTACGGCACAGACGACACCTTCGCGACCTCGCGCTTCAAGCCTTGGGGCGGAAACTACGCGATCTGGGCTGGCGCATCCTACACCGTCAACGACAAGATCGGCCTGAACATGGAAGTTGACTACGATGAGGCTACCAACTTCGGTATCGCCGCTAACGTAGTTTACACCGTTGCTCCGGGCTTCGCTGTCACGACCGAAGTTTCCTATGACGATCTGCAGGCCAATGCAGGTGACGGCCGCTTCGGTGGCGTTATCCGCTTCCAGCGCTCGTTCTAATTCTTTCCAACTTCGGTTGGTTTGAGGCAAGACCCGGCAGGCAACTGCCGGGTTTTGTGTTTTATGCAGCCGTTGGCCGCGCGATTGGTCGTAGCTTAACCTTGACGAGGCGGCGCATCGCGATTGCCGCCGTAAGGTGGCTTGATGAAAGTCATGCCAAATGCGGCGGGCAGATGAGCGGCAAGCAGATGGCGCGGCTACGCTTGAAATGCGTTCTTCAAAAAAGCTGCGATGCGCAATGGCAAATCGCCTGTGTCCAGATGCGGCGCGTGTGCTTGATCTTTGACGGTCAGCAGTTCGGTGCCTGGGTGCCGGTGGCCCATTTCCAAAAATACCCGCTCGGACAAAAGTCGCGAGTTCTCACCCCGGATCACCATGAGCGGCAGATGGCCGAGGCCCGCAAATTGCGGCCAGAGCGCAGGCACTGGCGTCTCAGGTGTCAGCGCATTCAGCGTTTCCGCAATGCGGGGATCATAATCTGCGACAAGCCGGCCATTTTCTTCCTCGCGATAGATCGCCCGGACGTGGCGCATCCAATCCTCATCCGTCAGCGCTGCAAACAATTTGCCATGCACGCCCTTCTGGATTTCAACCGCCTCGACCCAATCCGCCGGTTTCGGCGCATTTTGCAGATAGCGGCGAATCAGCATCAATCCGTCAAGCTCAATCTCAGGCCCGATATCGTTGAGAATGACCGCTTTCAGCGCAGCCGGGCGCATGCCGGCCAAAAGATGCAGGACAAGCCCGCCGCGCGAGGTTCCGATGAATGCAGCCTTGGCGACGCCAAGTGCTGCAAGGCCGGACAAGACATCTTCAGCTTCCGTTACGATATTGTATTCAGAGGCGTCGCGCGCATACTCTGACTCGCCGCGCCCGCGCGAATCGATGGTGATAACGCGGTAACCTTGCCCGGCAAGATACAGGGCCAACCCGTTGAAATCACGAGAATTTCTGGTCAGTCCGGCGAGGCAAACCACGGTCGGCAGGGCAGGGTCGTCGATGCCATAGATCCGTGCGTAAAGGCTAAGTCCGTCGCTGGTCGTGAAATGCCTTGGCGTGAAAGTGCTGCTCAACTTTGCCGCCCATTTGTCAAATCGCTCTCGATGTTGACAGTCTCTCCGAGGCGCGCCTTGTAGACTTGGTAGTTTTCCATGATCCGCTGAACATAATTGCGCGTCTCGGTAAAGGGAATGCGCTCGATCCAGTCTACGGCAAATTCCACACTTTTTCCGCGTGGATCTCCATATTTGGCGATCCATTCCTTCGATCGGCCCGGTCCGGCATTGTATCCGGCAAACGTCAAAATGTAGGAGCCATCAAAGCGGTCGATCTGCTCACCCAGAAAATGCGCCCCAAGTGTTGCGTTGTAGGCGGGATCTGCAGTCAGCCGGACACGGTCGTAAGCCATGCCGTTGCGCCCCGCGACTTCCTTTGCAGTTGCGGGCATGAGTTGCAACAGGCCAAGCGCGCCGACCTTTGACACGGCACCGGTGTTGAACTCGCTTTCCTGCCGCGCGATGGCATAGGCCAGTGCCTTGCCGGAGCCGGAAATATCAGCGTCAGCCGGGATCGCTCCAAGCGGATGCGACAAGGCACCGACATCCAGCCCGCGCGCCGCAGCGATTTTGCCGACCTTCAGCGCGGCAAAATGGTCGCCATATCGTTCGGCCAAATCAGCAAGCAGCGCCAATTCGCCGACGCTGCCAAGCTCGTCTGCCATCGCGAAATAGAGCTGGCGCGCCCGTGTTCCATGCCCTACCGCCTCAAGGCGGCGAATCGCGGCCACGGATTCTCGGGTTTCAAAACGTGTGCGGTCTTGCGGTGTTGGCAATGGCTTCGGCAGTTCAAGCGCCTTTTCTAAAAGCTTGGCCGCTGCAAGCTGTCCATAGAAGGAGGTGCCATAATGGGCGGCTTGGGAATAGGCAGCCTTGCTGTCCTTGCCCGCCGCCTCTTGTGCACGGCCCAGCCAATAATATCCACGCGACGCCGACTGCGGCATGGAGGAATAGGTGAGGAGCTTGGCGAAATGCGAAGCGGCAAGATTGGCGTCGTCCAGTGCCCGCAACGCGATCCAGCCGGCATGAAACTCTGCCTCTGAAGCCGCCGCAGGAGATTCGGCCGCGTGCATCGCAGCTGTCTTGTACGCCAGCTTTGCCTGGCCGCTATCAAGCAGCGCGCGGGCAAGAATGCGCCTTTCAGTCCACCAAGCGTCCGGATCAATCAGGCTTTCCCGGTCAACCGGTGCCGACGCCATGACTGCGGCAGCGTCTTTCAAATTCTGCGTCTTGCGCAAATACAATGCTTTGGCGAACATGAACCCGGCGCTCTTCTGCTGCGTCGCAGGCACAGCTTTCAGCAATTCGGGAGTCTTGCGGACCTTTCTGATGGCGGCGGACCATGCGGCGAAGAGCGGACCGGCATCGGCAAGCGCGGCCACTCTGCCCGCCGAAGCGATCCGCTCGTCGTAAAGCATCGCTGCCATACGGGTGTAATGGTCCTCGCGCGTCAGCACGCCTGCAAACTCCGACAAAATGCGCTGCTCGTCCGCCGCATCCATGACCGCGCTGCGCCAGAGCGGGCCGAGCACATTTCGCGCAGCTTCCGGATTGCCGCCTGCGACGTGAGCACGTGCCAGAATGATCGCGCCCTGCGGTGTCAGCGGCGTGGTCGCGCCAAATGCGGCAATCACATCGGCCGGAGCAGGATTCTCGCGGAAAAGCGCGCGCTCCGAGTTCCGGCGCAGCGCCGTGAGCCCCGGCCAGCCGGGCAGATCGCGGACCGCCTCGGCAATTTCTGTCGAGGGCACGGACGCGTCGCCGGAAAGAGCCATCGCCCATTGCAGGATGTGCCGATCAAGACCGCCCTTTGGCAAGCTGTCGCGAATGGTGCGGGCGCGCGCAAGATCATCAGCCTTTAGCGCATCAAGCCCGAATTTGAGCGCGATCTTGGCCAAATCCATGGTCGCCGAAACCGGAATCGCAGATGTCACGACCGGATCGATTGGCGCAGCGGGTGACAGGGCATGGTTGGTCATGCCAAGGAAACTGGCCCCCAGGACGAACAATGCAACACGCTTTGTCATGGCCGCCGTCTGCGAAATGCGAGCAAACTCCCAAATTACAAGGAAGGCATGAAAGCAAGGTTAAACAAAGTGTTACCACGATTGTTCAAATGCCGCACACCGCCGTTCGCACAGGCTTGCTCCCCGAACGCGGCGAGACTATGGTGCGCCGCTTTCCCATGGCTGCGGCGTCGCGGCCAACATTCAGGAGTTTCATCGAAATGCTCAAGGGTTCCATCACAGCGCTGGTCACGCCATTCGACAAGGCCGGGCGCTTTGATGAGAAAGCGTTTCGAAGCTTCGTTGATTGGCAGATCACTGAGGGCACGCACGGGCTGGTTCCGGTCGGCACCACCGGTGAATCGCCGACGCTCTCGCACGACGAGCATAAGCGGGTGGTCTCGACCTGCATCGAGGTTTCGGCCAAGCGCGTTCCTGTGATTGCGGGGGCAGGGTCGAACAACACTGAGGAGGCGGTCGATCTGGCGCGTTATGCCGAAAAGGCAGGCGCGGATGCGATTCTCGTCGTCACACCCTATTACAACAAGCCGAACCAGCGCGGTCTTTATGCCCACTATTCGGCGATTGCCAAGGCTGTGACGCTGCCCATCGTCATTTATAACATCCCCGGCCGCTCAATCATCGACATGACGCCCGAGACGATGGGCCAGCTTGTGCGTGACTTCAAGCACATCGTCGGCGTCAAGGACGCGACCGGCAAGGTAGAGCGCGTCTCCGAGCAGCGCATCACCTGCGGCCATGATTTCGTTCAGCTTTCCGGCGAGGACGCGTCGGCGCTTGGCTTTAATGCCCACGGCGGCGTTGGCTGCATCTCGGTGACGTCCAATGTCGCGCCGCGGCTTGTCTCGGAATTCCAGACGGCAATGCTGTCCGGCAATTGGAAAAAGGCGCTGACGCTTCAGGACCGGCTGATGCCGCTGCACAAGGCGATGTTCATCGAGCCCAATCCAGCCGGGCCGAAGTACGCGTTGTAGCAGCTTGGCAAGATGGAAAACACGCTGCGCTCGCCACTGGTGACCGTTGAACAGGCGACGGCGGACAAGATTGACGCTGCCATGAAACAC
>JANPGC010000302.1:0-13422 GCA_031423755.1 Phyllobacteriaceae bacterium
CCATGGCGCCACCAAGAATAATGAGCTTGTCATTGGTCTTGGCGAAATCCATGGTCACTTTCGGAGCTGCAACGGGATCCGCTGCGTAAGCGATGACCGTCTGACCGTTGAACGAAGTCTTTACGACGACGGGTTCCGTGGTGGTGGCTCACTATGCCGGTCTGACAGTGGCGCAGATGAACGATTATCGTTCAAAAATGCGTGCAGCTGGCGGACATGTCAAAGTCGCGAAGAACCGTCTCGCCAAAATTGCTCTTCAGGGCACGGAGTCGGCGTCGATCACAGACCTGTTCAAGGGTCAGACGGTCATCGCTTACGCAGCGGATCCCGTTGCAGCTCCGAAAGTGACCATGGATTTCGCCAAGACCAATGACAAGCTCATTATTCTTGGTGGCGCCATGGGATCGACAGGCCTGAATGCGGATGGTGTCAAGGCTCTTGCCTCGCTGCCTTCGCTGGACGAACTGCGCGGACGTTTGATTGGCATGATTTCGACGCCAGCAAGCCGTATCGCACAGGTCATCAACGCGCCGGCGGCACAGCTTGCCCGCGTGTTCGGAGCCTATGCCCGGAAGGACGAGGCGGCATGAGGTTGTTCCTCGCTGCACATCACGATTCGAACCTTTAAAGGAAGAAAAAATGGCTGATCTTGCCAAGATTGTAGACGAACTGTCAGCACTGACCGTCATTCAGGCGGCTGAACTGTCAAAGATGCTTGAAGAAAAGTGGGGCGTTTCGGCCGCTGCTCCGGTGGCTGCTGCCGCCGCTGGCGGCGCTGCTGTTGCTGCTGTCGTTGAAGAAAAGACCGAGTTCGACGTTATCCTCACGGATGCCGGCCCGAACAAGATCAACGCGATCAAGGAAGTCCGTGCGATCACCGCTCTTGGCCTGAAAGAAGCCAAGGACCTGGTCGAAGGCGCTCCGAAGGCCGTGAAGGAAGGTGTGTCGAAAGACGAAGCCGCCAAGCTCAAGGCCCAGCTGGAAGCAGCCGGCGCCAAGGTTGAGATCAAGTAACAAAGACCAGACCGGCGGTTTCATCGCCGCCGGTCCGGACTTGCATGCGTATCAAACCCATTTCCAAAGGGCAGGCAACTGCTCTTTGGAGACGGGTTTTCCCCGTTGAAAGCCGCTGAATATCCCAAGCGGTTCCATGATGTCAGCCCGTTTCGGGCATTTTACGAGGAGCGACGATGGCTCAGACCCTTTCGTTCAATGGTCGCCGCAGAATCCGCAAATTTTTCGGGAAAATCCCGGAAGTTGCGGAAATGCCGAACCTTATTGAGGTTCAGAAGGCGTCCTATGACCAGTTCCTGATGGTCGACGAGCCGGAAGGCGGGCGCCTGGATGAGGGCCTGCAGGCCGTGTTCAAGTCAGTGTTCCCGATTTCTGATTTTTCGGGCGCGGCCATGCTGGAATTCGTCAAGTACGAATTTGAAGCGCCGAAGTTTGACGTTGACGAGTGCCGCCAGCGCGACCTGACTTACGCTGCGCCGCTCAAGGTGACGCTGCGCCTGATCGTGTTTGATGTGGATGCCGACACCGGTGCCAAGTCCATCAAGGACATCAAGGAGCAGGATGTCTACATGGGCGACATGCCGCTCATGACCGACAATGGCACCTTTATCGTCAACGGCACCGAGCGCGTCATCGTTTCGCAGATGCACCGTTCGCCGGGCGTGTTCTTCGATCATGACAAGGGCAAGAGCCATTCGTCAGGCAAGTTCCTGTTTGCCGCACGCGTTATTCCGTATCGCGGTTCGTGGCTCGACATTGAGTTTGACTCCAAGGACATCGTCCACGCCCGTATCGACCGTCGTCGCAAACTGCCGGTTTCGTCGCTGTTGATGGCACTCGGAATGGACGGCGAGGAAATCCTGTCGACGTTCTACAACAAGTTTTCCTACAACCGCGATGGCAAGCATTGGCGGATTCCTTACTCTGTCGAGCGCTACAAGGGCTTCAAGGCCGTTGTTGACATGATTGACGCCGACACTGGCGAAGTCGTGGTGGAAGCTGGCAAAAAGCTTACGGTTCGTACCTCCAAGCAGCTTGCCGACAAGGGCCTCAAGGCGATCCGCGCGACAGAAGAAGATCTGCTCGGCACCTATCTCGCCGAAGACATCGTCAACTATCAGACCGGCGAGATTTATCTCGAGGCTGGCGACGAGATTGATGAGAAGAAGTACAAGATCCTCACCGATCTTGGCCTTGACGAGATTTCTGTGCTCGACATCGACCATGTCAACATCGGACCCTATATCCGCAACACGCTGACTGCGGACAAGAATGAGACCCGGCAGGATGCGCTGTTTGACATCTACCGCGTCATGCGCCCGGGCGAGCCACCGACACTGGATACGGCGGAAGCCATGTTCACGTCGCTGTTCTTTGATAGCGAGCGCTACGACCTGTCGGCTGTCGGCCGCGTCAAGATGAACATGCGTCTTGATCTCGACTGCCCGGACACACATCGTGTCCTGCGCAAGGACGATATCATTTCCGTGGTCAAGACGCTGGTGGAACTGCGCGACGGCAAGGGCGAAATTGACGACATCGACAATCTCGGCAATCGCCGTGTGCGTTCGGTCGGCGAATTGATGGAAAACCAGTACCGTGTTGGCTTGCTTCGCATGGAGCGCGCCATCAAGGAACGCATGTCGTCGATTGAAATCGACACAGTGATGCCGCAGGATTTGATCAACGCCAAGCCGGCAGCCGCCGCAGTGCGTGAATTCTTTGGTTCTTCGCAGCTGTCGCAGTTCATGGATCAGACGAACCCGCTGTCGGAAATCACCCACAAGCGCCGCCTGTCGGCACTTGGACCTGGTGGTCTGACCCGCGAGCGCGCCGGCTTTGAAGTGCGCGACGTGCATCCGACCCACTATGGCCGCATCTGCCCGATCGAAACGCCGGAAGGCCCGAACATCGGCCTGATCAACTCGTTGGCGACGTTTGCCCGCGTCAACAAGTACGGCTTCATCGAGTCGCCGTACCGCAAGATCGTTGACGGCAAGCTCACCACCGACGTGGTCTATCTGTCGGCCATGGAAGAATCCAAGCACCATGTCGCGCAGGCCAACGCCGAGCTCGACAAGGATGGCAGCTTCGTCGACGAGTTCGTTATTTGCCGTTATGCGGGCGATGTCATCATGGCGCCGCGCGAAAACGTCGATCTGATGGACGTGTCGCCAAAGCAGATGGTCTCGGTTGCTGCCGCGCTCATTCCGTTCCTGGAAAACGACGACGCCAACCGCGCCCTGATGGGCTCGAACATGCAGCGTCAGGCCGTGCCTTTGGTGCGCGCTGAAGCGCCGTTTGTCGGCACCGGAATGGAGCCGATTGTCGCGCGTGATTCTGGCGCTGCCATCGTTGCCCGTCGCACCGGCATTGTCGATCAGGTTGACGCGACGCGTATCGTGCTTCGCGCAACCGAAGATCTCGATCCGGGCAAGTCCGGCGTTGATATCTACCGCCTGATGAAGTTCCAGCGTTCGAACCAGTCAACCTGCATCAACCAGCGTCCGCTGGTGCGTGTCGGCGACCGGAT
This sequence comes from Phyllobacteriaceae bacterium, assembly GCA_031423755.1. Taxonomy (GTDB): domain Bacteria; phylum Pseudomonadota; class Alphaproteobacteria; order Rhizobiales; family Rhizobiaceae; genus JANMEX01. The sequence continues at coordinate 3,548 of JANPGC010000302.1, forward strand.
CGAAAAGGGCGACATCATTGCTGACGGTCCGTCCACGGACCTTGGCGATCTGGCGCTCGGCCGCAACGTGCTCGTCGCGTTCATGCCGTGGAACGGTTACAACTACGAGGACTCGATCCTTCTGTCCGAGCGCATCGTGCGTGATGACGTGTTCACGTCCATCCACATCGAAGAATTCGAAGTGATGGCGCGCGACACCAAGCTTGGGCCTGAAGAAATCACCCGCGACATCCCGAACGTTTCGGAAGAAGCGCTGAAGAACCTCGACGAAGCCGGCATTGTCTATATTGGTGCCGAAGTTCTGCCAGGCGATATTCTGGTCGGCAAGATCACGCCAAAGGGTGAAAGCCCGATGACGCCGGAAGAGAAGCTTCTGCGTGCCATCTTTGGCGAAAAGGCTTCGGATGTCCGTGATACGTCCATGCGCATGCCGCCCGGGACTTACGGCACTGTCGTTGAAGTGCGCGTGTTCAACCGCCACGGCGTCGAAAAAGACGAGCGTGCGATGGCCATCGAACGCGAGGAAATCGAACGTCTTGCCAAGGACCGTGACGACGAGCAGGCAATTCTCGACCGCAACGTCTATGGCCGCCTCGTTGACATGCTCAACGGCAAGGAAGTCGTTTCCGGGCCCAAGAGCTTCAAGAAGGGTGGCAAGCTGTCGCCTGAAGTGATGGCTGAATATCCGCGCTCGCAGTGGTGGCAGTTTGCGACCGACGACGAGAAGCTGCAGGGCGAAATTGAAGCCTTGCGCGGCCAGTATGATGACTCGAAGAAGCGCCTTGAACAGCGTTTCATGGACAAGGTCGAAAAGGTGCAGCGCGGCGATGAAATGCCGCCCGGCGTCATGAAGATGGTCAAGGTCTTTGTTGCTGTGAAGCGCAAGATCCAGCCAGGCGACAAGATGGCCGGCCGTCATGGCAACAAGGGCGTGGTCTCCAAGATCGTGCCGGTGGAAGACATGCCATTCCTTGAGAACGGCGAGCATGTCGACATCGTGCTCAATCCGCTGGGCGTGCCTTCGCGCATGAACGTCGGACAGATCCTTGAAACCCATCTTGGCTGGGCATGCGCAGGCATGGGCCTCAAGATTGGTGAAATGATCGACGCCTACAAGAAGAACGCTGACATCAAGCCGCTTCGTGCGACCCTTGAAAGCGTCTTTCCGGACAATGACCGCAACGAGCCGGTTCGGCGCTACGACGACGCATCAGTGCTGCGTCTTGCCGAACAGACGCGCCGCGGCGTGTCGATTGCAACGCCGGTGTTCGATGGCGCCAAGGAACTTGACGTTGACATCATGCTTGAAAAGGCAGGGCTGTCGAAGACCGGACAGGTAACGCTCTTTGACGGGCGCACCGGCGAGGAATTCGACCGCAAGGTGACCGTGGGCTACATCTACATGCTCAAGCTTCACCATCTGGTCGACGACAAGATCCATGCGCGTTCGATCGGGCCTTACTCGCTCGTTACCCAGCAACCACTGGGCGGCAAGGCGCAGTTTGGCGGCCAGCGTTTCGGCGAAATGGAAGTCTGGGCGCTCGAAGCTTACGGCGCAGCCTACACGCTGCAGGAAATGCTCACCGTCAAGTCGGATGACGTGGCGGGCCGCACGAAAGTGTACGAAGCCATTGTTCGCGGCGACGATACGTTTGAAGCGGGCATTCCGGAAAGCTTCAACGTTCTGGTCAAGGAAATGCGTTCTCTCGGCCTCAATGTCGAGCTGGAAGCAGCGCCTTTGCCGAATGAGCAAGTCCAGCTGCCCGACGCGGCAGAATAGTAGCGGGGCAGGGCGGCGAGACGATATCGCCGCCCGCTCCAGTTCCGCATTTGGCCGTGTTGTCGGTCCGCAGACGTAATTTTAGCGCCTTGCCGAAATGGCTTCAGGCGTTTGATCTCGAAAAGGGCGCAAGCCCGAAAAGGAGAACTCCATGAACCAAGAGGTCATGAATCTTTTCAACCCGCAGGCTCCGGCGCCGGTGTTCGATTCCATCAAGATATCGATCGCCAGCCCTGAGAAGATTCTGTCCTGGTCGTTCGGTGAAATCAAAAAGCCCGAAACGATCAATTACCGCACGTTCAAACCGGAACGCGACGGTCTTTTCTGCGCGCGCATTTTTGGCCCGATCAAGGACTATGAATGCCTGTGCGGCAAGTACAAGCGCATGAAGTACAAGGGCATCATTTGCGAAAAGTGCGGCGTGGAAGTGACGCTGTCGCGCGTTCGCCGCGAGCGGATGGGCCACATTGAGCTCGCTGCGCCCGTTGCGCATATCTGGTTCCTGAAGTCGCTGCCAAGCCGCATCGGCACGCTTCTTGACATGACGCTCAAGGATATTGAGCGCGTTCTGTATTTCGAGAACTATTTGGTGACTGAGCCGGGCCTGACCCCGATGAAGGAGCATTCGCTTCTGTCGGAAGAGGATTTCATGCTCGCCGTTGACGAATATGGCGAAGATAGCTTCACTGCCATGATCGGCGCGGAAGCGATCTTTGAACTTCTGGCTTCGATGGATCTCGAAAAGATCGCCGGCCAGCTGCGCGAAGACCTTGCGACCACCACGTCGGAACTGAAGCAGAAGAAGCTGCTGAAGCGCTTGAAGATCGTCGAGAACTTCCTTGAATCCGGCAACCGTCCGGAGTGGATGATCATGAAGATCATCCCGGTCATTCCACCGGACCTTCGTCCGCTCGTGCCGCTCGATGGCGGCCGCTTTGCGACCTCCGATCTCAACGACCTCTACCGCCGCGTCATCAACCGCAACAACCGTTTGAAGCGCCTGATCGAACTCAAGGCGCCCGGCATCATCGTGCGCAACGAAAAGCGTATGCTGCAGGAAGCCGTTGACGCGCTGTTCGACAATGGCCGCCGCGGCCGCGTTATCACCGGTGCCAACAAGCGTCCGCTGAAGTCGCTGTCTGACATGCTCAAGGGCAAGCAGGGCCGCTTCCGCCAGAACTTGCTTGGCAAGCGCGTCGATTATTCCGGCCGTTCGGTCATCGTGACCGGTCCGGAACTGAAACTGCATCAGTGCGGCCTGCCGAAGAAGATGGCGCTCGAGCTGTTCAAGCCGTTCATCTACGCCCGTCTTGACGCCAAGGGCTTCTCGTCCACTGTCAAGCAGGCCAAGAAGCTGGTTGAAAAGGAAAAGCCGGAAGTCTGGGATATCCTCGACGAGGTCATCCGCGAGCATCCGGTGCTTCTCAATCGCGCTCCGACGCTGCATCGTCTTGGCATTCAGGCTTTCGAGCCGGAGCTGATCGAAGGCAAGGCAATCCAGCTTCATCCGCTGGTCTGCACCGCCTTCAACGCCGACTTTGACGGCGACCAGATGGCTGTGCACGTTCCGCTCTCGCTCGAAGCGCAGCTGGAATGCCGCGTCCTGATGATGTCGACCAACAACATTCTGCATCCGGCCAACGGTCTGCCGATCATTGTTCCGTCGCAGGATATGGTGCTTGGCCTGTATTATCTGTCGATCGTGGCAGAGAAAGAGCTGGCCAGGGCATGGTCTTCTCGGACCTTGGCGAAATGCAGCATGCGCTCGACAACAAGATTGTCACGCTGCACACCAAGATCAAAGGCCGCTTCAAGACCGTCGATCATGACGGCAAGCCGGTGTCGAAGATTTATGACACCACGCCTGGCCGCCTGATTGTCGGCTCGCTGCTGCCGAAGAACGCCAATGTGCCGTTCGACATCTGCAATCAGGAACTGACCAAGAAGAACATCTCCAAGATGATCGACACGGTCTATCGTCACTGCGGCCAGAAAGAGACGGTCATTTTCTGTGACCGGATCATGGCGCTTGGCTTTGGCCATGCCTGCCGCGCCGGCATTTCGTTCGGCAAGGACGACATGGTTATTCCGGAAACCAAGGAAAAGATGGTTGCCGACACCGAAGCTCTGGCGACTGAATATGAGCAGCAGTACAATGACGGCCTGATCACACAGGGCGAAAAGTACAACAAGGTCGTCGATGCCTGGGCCAAGTGCTCGGAAAAGGTCGCTGACGAAATGATGGCCCGGATCAAGGCCGTCAAGTTCGACGCCGACGGACGCCAACGCCAAATGAACTCGATCTACATGATGTCGCATTCGGGTGCGCGCGGTTCGCCCACCCAGATGCGTCAGCTGGCCGGCATGCGTGGCCTTATGGCCAAGCCCTCGGGCGAGATCATCGAAACGCCGATCATCTCGAACTTCAAGGAAGGTCTGACCGTTCTTGAATATTTCAACTCGACCCACGGTGCCCGCAAGGGTCTTGCCGACACGGCCTTGAAGACGGCGAACTCGGGTTACCTGACCCGTCGTCTCGTGGACGTGGCACAGGATTGTATCGTCATTGAAGACGATTGCGGCACTGAAACGGGCCTGACCATGACCGCCATCATTGATGCCGGTCAGGTTGTCGCCTCGCTCGGCGTGCGCATTCTGGGCCGTACCGCGCTTGAAGACATTGTGCATCCTGTAACGGGCGAAGTGCTCGTTCAGGGCGGCATCATGATCCAGGAGCCGGATGTTGATGTTATCGAGAAGGCCGGCATCCAGTCCATCCGCATCCGTTCGGCGCTGACTTGCGAAACGCAGGGCGGCGTCTGCATCAAATGTTACGGGCGCGATCTTGCCCGCGGCACTCCGGTCAACAAGGGTGAAGCTGTCGGCGTTATCGCTGCTCAGTCCATCGGCGAGCCGGGCACGCAGCTCACCATGCGCACTTTCCACATGGGCGGTACCGCTCAGGTGGTGGACAGCTCGTTCCTTGAAGCGACGTTTGAGGGCAAGGTGCAGATCCGCAACCGCTCGATCGTGCGCAACTCGGAAGGCAATCTGGTTGCCATGGGCCGCAACATGGTCATTGCCATTGTTGATGCCTCAGGCAAGGAACGCACCGCAAACCGCATCACATACGGCGCGCGTGTGCTGGTTGACGAGGGTGACACTGTCAAGCGCGGCCAGCGTCTGGCCGAGTGGGATCCATACACCCGCCCGGTCATGACCGTAGTCGAAGGCATTGTTGCGTTTGAAGACATGGTTGACGGCATCTCGGTTTCGGAATCGACAGACGAGTCCACGGGCATCACCAAGCGCGTGGTTATCGACTGGCGTTCGACGCCGCGTGGTTCGGACTTGCGTCCGTCCATCGTCATCAAGGACGCTGCTGGCAAGCTTCTGAAGCTTGTCCGCGGCGGCGATGCGCGCTTCCAGCTCTCGGTCGAGGCCATTTTGTCGGTCGAGCCGGGTGCAACCGTGAAGCCGGGCGACGTCATTGCCCGTATTCCGATGGAAAGCGCCAAGACCAAGGACATCACCGGCGGTCTGCCGCGTGTTGCCGAACTGTTCGAAGCGCGCCGCCCGAAGGACCATGCCATCATCGCAGAGATGGACGGCACGATCCGCTTTGGCCGCGACTACAAGAACAAACGCCGTATCATCATCGAGCCGCATGACTCGACCTTCGAGCCTGTCGAATATCTCATCCCGAAGGGCAAGCCGTTCCATCTTCAGGACGGCGACATCATCGAGAAGGGCGACTACATCCTCGACGGCAATCCTGCGCCGCATGACATTCTGGCCATCAAGGGCGTGGAGGCTTTGGCCTCGTATCTCGTCAATGAAATCCAGGAAGTCTATCGCTTGCAGGGCGTTGTCATCAACGACAAGCATATCGAAGTGATCGTGCGCCAGATGCTGCAGAAGGTGGAAATCACCGACAGTGGCGAGTCGACCTACATTGCGGGCGACCATGTCGACCGGATCGAGCTTGACGAGGTCAACGTGCGCCTTGAGGAGGACGGCAAGAAGCCAGCCTCGGGCGTTCCGGTTCTGCTGGGCATTACCAAGGCATCGCTGCAGACGCCGTCGTTCATCTCGGCTGCTTCGTTCCAGGAAACGACCCGTGTGCTTACCGAGGCATCCGTGGCAGGCAAGATCGACACGCTGCAGGGCCTCAAGGAAAACGTCATCGTCGGCCGTCTCATTCCGGCAGGCACTGGCGGCACGATGAACCAGATCCGCCGCATTGCCACAGGCCGCGACGATCTGATCCTCGACGAGCGCCGCAAGACCACCGGCGCGGAAATCGCCACGCCGATGCTCGAAGGCATGGTTCAGCCAGCCGAGTAACCGGCACTGCGTCCGATCAAAGGCCGCGCAGGAAACTGCGCGGCCTTTTTGATTCTCAATAGAATCAGGGGTTTGCATGGTGAGGATAAAGCTTTGATTCCGGAAAGAGGCGGAATCGCCCATCTTTCAACGGAGAATCGCGCCGGATTGCACGGCTGGTTGCGCTTCTGGTCACCTGCTTTCGACCCGAATTGGTCTGCCGCTGCCGGATAGTGCCCAAACCGCCTCGCAAAATGCGCTTCCGGGCCATTCGGCCTGAGAAAACAGCGGTTACGGGGTTGACGGGGCGGGGTGGCTTCTGTATTCCCCCCACCAGTCAGAGCCTATGTGAGGTTGGGTTTTTCGGAACGACACGTTCTGGAGTTCACCTCAAACAAGGTTCGATCCACGGGAATGCCATTGCTGGGTCATGAAACGCGCGAGCGTTTCCTCTGCGTATTTCGGGCGCGCCGCTCTTTGAGCGGGTCGGTAGCCCGATTTCGTGCATGGAATACAGGCTTGTGGAGCCAGGAATTCGCCTTTCGGGGCCCGAACGAGAGACAAGAGGAAGGTTTAATGCCTACCGTAAACCAACTTATCCGCAAGCCGCGCACTGCGCCGGTCAAGCGTAACAAGGTTCCGGCGATGCAGCAGTGCCCGCAAAAGCGTGGCGTTTGCACTCGCGTCTACACCACGACCCCGAAGAAGCCGAACTCGGCTCTCCGCAAGGTTGCCAAGGTGCGCCTCACCAATGGTTTCGAGGTCATCGGCTACATTCCGGGTGAAGGCCACAACCTTCAGGAACATTCTGTCGTCATGATCCGTGGCGGCCGCGTCAAGGATTTGCCGGGTGTGCGTTATCACATCATCCGCGGCGTCCTCGATACACAGGGTGTCAAAAACCGCAAGCAGCGCCGTTCCAAGTACGGCGCGAAGCGTCCGAAGTAAGAGGTCGAGATATGTCCCGTCGCCATCGTGCAGAAAAGCGTGAGATCAATCCGGACCCGAAGTTCGGCGATCTGGTGATCACGAAATTCATGAACGCCATCATGTATGATGGCAAGAAGTCCGTTGCCGAAACAATCGTTTATGGCGCTTTGGACTCGGTTCAGTCGAAGTCAAAGCAGGAGCCGGTTGGTTTGTTCCACACGGCACTTGGCAATGTCGCTCCGCATGTTGAAGTCCGCTCACGCCGTGTCGGCGGCGCGACCTATCAGGTGCCGGTCGATGTACGTCCGGAACGCCGTCAGGCGCTCGCCATCCGCTGGCTGATCAATGCCGCCCGCGGCCGTAATGAAACCACCATGGTTGACCGTCTGTCGGGCGAATTGCTCGATGCGGCGAACAATCGCGGTTCCGCCGTGAAGAAGCGCGAAGATACGCACCGGATGGCAGATGCCAACCGCGCGTTCGCGCATTATCGCTGGTAACTCCGAAGAAAGATTTAGGGGCAACCTCTCATGGCTCGCGAATATAAAATCGAAGACTACCGAAATTTCGGCATCATGGCGCACATTGACGCCGGCAAAACCACGACCACCGAACGCATTCTCTATTACACCGGCAAGTCGCACAAAATTGGCGAAGTGCATGACGGTGCCGCGACGATGGACTGGATGGAGCAGGAGCAGGAGCGCGGCATAACCATTACGTCTGCCGCCACCACGACCTTCTGGAAGGCCCGTGACGGTCGTCTTCGCCGCTTCAACATCATTGATACACCGGGCCACGTTGACTTCACGATTGAAGTCGAGCGCTCGCTGCGCGTTCTCGACGGTGCCGTTGCGCTGCTCGATGCCAACGCTGGCGTTGAGCCGCAGACCGAAACGGTCTGGCGCCAGGCCGACAAATACAATGTTCCGCGCATGGTGTTCGTCAACAAGATGGACAAGATCGGCGCTGACTTTTACCGCTGCGTCGAAATGATCAAGTCCCGCCTCGGTGCCCGCGCTGCCGTCATGCAGCTGCCAATTGGCGCTGAAAGCGACTTCAAGGGCATCGTCGATCTGATCGAGATGAACGCTCTGGTCTGGCGTGATGAGTCGCTTGGTGCGCAGTGGGATGTCGTTGAAATTCCGGACGACCTCAAGGAAAAGGCCGCCCAGTACCGTGACCAGCTGATCGAAGTTGCCGTGGATATGGACGAAGCGGCGATGGAAGCTTATCTGGAAGGCGTCATGCCGGACAATGAGCAGTTGCGCGCGCTGATCCGCAAGGGCACGATCACCAGCCAGTTCTACCCGGTTTTCTGTGGTTCTGCATTCAAGAACAAGGGCGTTCAGCCCTTGCTTGATGGTGTTGTCGAATATCTGCCGTCACCGCTTGATATTCCATCCATCAAGGGCATCGATCCGAAGACCGAGGCTGAAGTCAGCCGCCGTGCTTCTGATGACGAGCCGCTGTCGCTGCTCGCATTCAAGATCATGAACGATCCGTTCGTTGGTTCGCTCACCTTCTGCCGCATCTATTCGGGCAAGCTCACCAAGGGCATGGGCCTTGACAATACAGTCAAGGAAAAGAAGGAGCGCATCGGCCGCATGCTGCAGATGCATGCCAATGACCGCGTCGATATTGAAGAAGCGTTTGCTGGCGACATCGTTGCTCTGGCGGGCCTCAAGGACACCACCACGGGCGACACGCTCTGCGATCCAATGAAGCCGGTCATTCTTGAACGGATGATCTTTCCTGAGCCGGTCATCCAGATCGCCATCGAGCCCAAGACCAAGGCTGACCAGGAAAAGATGGGCATTGCCCTTCACCGTTTGGCGGCCGAAGACCCGTCATTCCGCGTCAAGTCGGACGAAGAGTCTGGTCAGACCATCATTGCCGGCATGGGTGAATTGCATCTCGACATCATCGTCGACCGCATGCGCCGTGAGTTCAAGGTGGAAGCCAACGTTGGTGCGCCGCAGGTTGCTTACCGCGAGACGATCACCCGCGCTGCCGAGCATGACTATACCCACAAGAAGCAGTCCGGTGGTTCGGGCCAGTTCGCCCGCATCAAGGTCCGTTTCGAGCCGAACACCGAAAGCGAAGACTTCAAGTTCGCCTCGGAAATCGTCGGCGGCGCTGTTCCGAAGGAATATGTGCCGGGCGTTCAGAAGGGCATCGACAGTGTCATGGGTTCAGGTCCGTTCGCGGGCTTCCCGATGATCGGTGTCAAGGCCACGCTGATTGACGGCGCTTACCATGACGTTGACTCCTCAGTCCTCGCTTTCGAAATCGCCGGTCGTGCCTGCTTCCGTGAAGCTGCTGCCAAGCTCGGCGTGCAGTTGCTCGAGCCGATCATGAAGGTCGAAGTCGTGACGCCGGAAGATTATGTCGGTTCGGTCATCGGCGATCTGAATGGCCGTCGTGGCCAGATACAGGGGCAGGAGTCCCGTGGCGTTGCGGTTGTCATCAACTCGATGGTGCCGCTGGCCAACATGTTCAAGTATGTCGACAATCTGCGGTCGATGTCACAGGGCCGCGCCCAGTACACGATGCAGTTTGATCATTACGAGCCTGTGCCGACGGCAGTTGCGCAGGAAATCCAGAAGAAATTCGCCTGATTTCAGGCATAGAGAGAACGGAGAGGTCACATGGCCAAGAGCAAGTTTGAACGCAATAAGCCGCATGTGAACATTGGCACGATTGGTCACGTTGACCATGGCAAGACGTCGTTGACGGCTGCGATCACCAAGTTTTTCGGCGAATACAAGCCGTATGACCAGATTGACGCTGCGCCGGAAGAAAAGGCGCGCGGCATCACGATTTCGACGGCGCATGT